>NZ_JARXNQ010000005.1 GCF_029872055.1 Sulfurimonas sp. C5 | reverse complement strand
GATACTGATGAAGAAACTACTGAAGCAGAAGAAGAACTTGACATAGATGCATTGATGAATGAAGTTAATGCAGGAGCTGAAGAGGAAGCAGAGGATGAGATCGAAGATCTTGATGCGACATTCGATGAGGAACTGGATGAAGAGTTCGGCGAAGAGTTTGGTGTAGAAGAAGATGAACTTGACCTCGACGCACTGGCAAAAGAAGCAGGGGTAGAGACTGAAGAGCTTGAATTACCTGAAGATTTAGAGGAATTATCAGAGGTAGCAGCTGAAACCGAAGAGGATGAGATTGAAGATCTTGATACAACATTCGATGAGGAATTGGATGAAGAATTCGGCGAAGAAGAAGTTACAGAAGAGGAAGAAGACATCTCTGCACAAATAGAAGATGCTGTAAGTCAATTAACACAAGAAGAACTTGACAGTGAAGTGGAATTTGATATAGATTCACTTTCATCAGATGAGTTAAAACTTGCACTAGGTGAAGCTGTTGCAGAGGAAGTAACAGAAGAAGATGAACTTGGTGAAGAAGTTGTTGAAAATCTAGATGAAGAACTAGAGCAAGAGAGTGAAGAGGTGGTACAAGAGGCTGCAACCGATGGTGTTGAAGCTCTTAAAAACCTGTTACAAGCACTTACGGATAAAAATGTAGCAGCATCTATGAAAGGGATGAAAATCAGTATCAATATAACATTAGGTGAGGATAAATGAGTAGTATAAACGGTGCAGTATTAGTACTTTCTGGCCCAAGCGGGGCAGGAAAAAGTTCTTTGATAAATGAGATCTTTGATGAACTTGGAAATTGTTATTTTTCAATCTCAACGACAACACGTCCTATGAGACAAGGGGAAGTGGATGGTGTACACTATCATTTCGTAAGTGAAGAAGAGTTCAAAAAAGATATAGAAGAGGACCTTTTCCTGGAATACGCGGTGGTGCACGGGAATTATTACGGAACTTCAATCAAGCCTGTAAAAAAAGCATTATCAGAAGGAAAACTTGTGATTTTCGATATTGACGTACAGGGAAATACGGCTATCAACAACCGTTTAGGTGACATTACCACTTCCGTATTTATTACACCACCTAGTTTAACTGAACTAGAAACAAGACTTCGCAACCGTTCTACTGATGATGAAGATGTGATTGAGCGTCGTATTAAAATGGCAAAAAAAGAGATTCAACGTGTAAGCGAGTATGAATACCTTCTTGTTAATGATGATCTCAAAACTGCGGCAGAAAAATTATTATTAATTGCAAAAACGGCAAGATTTAAAAAAGCAAACGAAGAGATCAACGACTTTGTACAAAAATGGGAAGATTTGTAAAAACTGCTATCATAATTTTTATTGATAAGAGAATATAAATAAAAACAGTGATATAATCACAAACTTAAAAACTATAAAGGATATAACTATGGGTATGCCAAGCGGAACAGAACTACTGCTTATATTTGGAATCATTGTACTTTTATTCGGAGCTAAAAAAATACCTGATTTAGCAAAAGGTTTAGGAAAAGGTATCAAAAATTTTAAAGATGAAATGAAAGATGTGAATAATGAAGTAGCATCTGAAGAGCCTAAAAAAGTTGAAGGTGAAACTACAGAAGTAGCATCTGCATCTGAAACTGAAGCTCCAAAAAATACTACTACACAAGCGTAACAACATTGAAACAACGTGTAGCAGAGATACTTCGCGATCGTATTGGTCGTGAAGTAGTTTTAGAAAAACCTCGTGATCGCTCTTTTGGTCACTTCGCAACTCCAATAGCTTTTTCATTAGCAAAAGAACTAAGAAAGTCACCAATGGTGATTGCCGAAGAATTGGCAAACTCTTTTGAAGACACGGATGTATTTTCATCAGTTGAATCTGTAAAAGGGTACTTAAACTTCCGTTTAAGTGAAAACTTCTTAGCAGAGTATGCTTCATGGGCATTAGAGAATCCTTCAGAGTTCGGTACACAAGAGAAAGCGCAAAAAGTGCTTTTAGAGTTTGTTTCTGCTAACCCTACGGGACCATTACATATCGGTCATGCTCGTGGTGCAGTATATGGAGATACTCTTTACCGTTTAGCAAAACATCTGGGATATGACATCACTGCAGAATACTATGTAAACGATGCGGGAAATCAGATCGACTTACTTGGTCTGTCTATCCAGTTATATGCAAGAGAAAACATCTTAAAAGAGAATGTTGAATATCCTGAAGCATATTATCGCGGTGATTATTTAGAAGCTTTGGCTGCAGGTGCAGAAGCGAAATTCGGTCGTGAAATCTTTAGTGATGAATCACGTCAAAAAGAGCTTGCAATGTGGGCTAAAGATGAAGTGATGAAGATCATCGTAAAAGATCTTGGCGATACAAACATCTTCTTCGATACTTTTGTATACGAATCAACACTCTATGATGACTGGGATAGAGTTATGGCTAAGATGGGTGATGGTGTTTACAAAAACGACGATAAAACATGGATCGCATCAGAAGCTAAAGGTGATGAAAAAGACAGAGTTGTAGTTCGTGAAGACGGACGCCCGACTTATCTTGCCGGTGATATTGTATACCACAACCAAAAATTTGAGCGTGGATATGAGCACTACATCAATATCTGGGGTGCTGATCACCATGGATATATCCCTCGTGTAAAAGCTGCTGTTGAGTATCTAGGATACGATAGTGAAAAACTTGAAGTACTGCTTTCTCAAATGGTAAGTTTACTCAAAGACGGTGAGCCGTATAAAATGAGTAAACGTGCGGGTAACGTAATACTTATGAGCGATATCGTTGAAGAGATCGGTTCTGATGCTTTAAGATATATCTTTGCAAGTAAAAAAAGTGATACGGCCTTAGAGTTTGACCTTAGCGAATTTAAAAAGCAAGACAGCTCAAACCCGATTTTTTACATTCAGTATGCACATGCAAGAATTAAAACACTTTTAGAAAAAGCGGAAGTATCTGCTGAAGATATCGCAAATGCAAGTTTGAAAAATCTGGATGAAAATTCAGATACTTTACTTTTTGATGCACTTTTATTACCGGAAGTGATCGAAGATGCATTCCATTCTCGTCAGATTCAAAAACTGCCGGATTACTTAAAAGCGCTTGCTGCATCTCTTCACAAGTTCTACTACGATGTACGTATCATCGGAACTGAAGATGAAGCAAAACTGCTTAAACTTCTCTCAGTTGTTGCACTGAGCATTAAGACTGGTTTAGGTCTTATGGGAATTGAAGCAAAAGACAAAATGACTAAAGAAGACGACTAGTCTTTCTTTAGCTCTGGGTAGAGTTTATATACCTCATTTAGATAAAGTTTCGGTACTTGAATGAGTATCGGATTTTTATCTTTATCCAACCACTTTAAAATTTTTAACAAATCTTTTTCTTTCATAGATGTACAGCCAACCGTCGGATGGTTAGGACTCTTTTGGATATGTAAAAATATACAAGAACCCCTTTTTTTAATCTGCTGTTGATTGTGTACGACAGTAAGACCGTACTTATACTGCTCGTCATCTCTTTTCATATGCTCAAAACTTTGAATCCCTTTGTCAAAGTTCACAAAGCGGTTATAAAACTTCGAATCTACATCATCCACACAAAGAAGCTTGTCATCTGCATAGAGGTAAGGCAGCTTGAGATCAATTTGTTTTTGATACCCAAAAGCAACGCCGAGTTGAAAAATACCGGCAGGGGCTTTTTTATCCCCTTCCATTTTTATGGGTTCACTTTTTTTGTGTGGAATTTCACGCACACCAAGTCCCCAGCCTAAACCGTTTTTACCAATATTTACATCAATATTTTCAAAAACTTTTTTAGAATTTTCATAGGCAGAAAGCTTGGCTTTAGAAGTGTTAAAATCATTACTAATTACTAGTAAGATTTGGGAAGAAAGTAAAAGCATTGGGGAAAAAATTGCAATTAAGAAAACTTTTATCATAAAGTATGGTACTATTAGGAAGTTTTGAATTTCATTAAACGGAAAATATAATGGCTATTTCAGTAAAACAGGCTACAGAACAAGACACAAAATTCCTTGCACAGATGATCTTAAAGAGTTCTCGTGCAGGTAAAAAAGTGGGATTATTTGACTTCCTCTTTGAGATGGGATCAGATGCCGAAGTTCTGGAAAAAATTGAAAAACTTACAACGACCACTTCAAAGAGCCATTGCCATTATAAAAACTTTTTAATCGCTCAAATAGATGGGAAAAATGTCGGTACATTATGCAGTTATGAACCGAGAATCTCAAACCAGGAAACATTTATCAAAGCCTTGGAAGAGATAGGGTGCTGTGAAGATGCAAACGACATTTTAGCGCCGTTTTACGAGTGTAGTTTCAATATTAGAAATTCTACTTTAATGTTTGATTTCATGGAAGAGTTAGACGACTTTGTTGATGTAGGTGTTTTAAAAGCACTTATGCAAAAGTCACTTCTCAATGCAAGACTTAGAGGCTACAGAAGAGCACAGACAATCATTGAAATCGGTTCACTTGAGACTGAAATGTTTTATAAAAAACTCGGCTTTCGTTTAGTGGAACAAAAAGAATGTGAAGAGTATAGAGAAACATTCGGACGCAACGGTATTATGCTTTTTGAAATCGAATTTTAGGATTAAACGATAGAGCCTACATACCTCTCAATTATCCCTCCCGTATTAGCAATTTTTTTAGCACTATATACAAAAAATGTTTTTTTATCATTATTCGGTGCGATTCTTTTAGGAGTCTTAATTCTCCATAACTTTGCTTTTATTAACAGTATAGAAGCGTTTACAGATTTGTTTATGATGCTTCTTAGCAAAGGCTGGATACTCAAAACTCTGGCATTTGCAATCCTCGTGGGAAGCATTATGGAGATTTTAGAGCGTTCGGGTGCAATAGAATCGTTTGTAAAATACATGACACTCAAACGCTCAATCGTAAAGTCACCTCGTTCAGCTTTAGTGATTACCTATATGATAGGTGTCCTTATCTTTATAGAGTCTTCAATCACTTCACTTATTGCAGGTGCGGTAGGGAAACCGCTTTGCGATCGAGAAGGGGTTAGCAGGGCGAAATTGGCTTACGTGTGTGATTCTACTTCTGCACCTATCTGTTCACTGCTTTTATTTAACGGATGGGGTGCATTGCTTCTCGGGCTAATAATAACGCAAGTTGAAAGTGGCATAATTCACGGCAACAGTGTAGAGTTTTTAATTGATGCAGTGGTATTTAACTTTTACTCCATGAGTGCATTGGCAGTGACTTTTGCGGTTATATTTTTCGGCCTTTATACAAAAGGGATGCAGAACTCTACGGTACATGAGTACAAACTCAAAAACAACGACCTTAAAAATGCGAATATCTGGCAGATGTTGGTTCCTATTTTATTTTTAGTGTTATCTATTTTTGCTTTTTTATTTATTACCGGTAATGGCGATATCTTAAAAGGAAGCGGTTCAAGCTCTATCTTTTATACAACTCTTACGACAATGGTGTTTATGTTTATTTTTTATGTTCTGTTTGGCAGAATGAGAGCAAGAGAGTATATGATAGCTTCTGTAAAAGGAGCAAACAAACTTTTTCCTATTGCTATGATTTTACTGTTTGCTTTTGCGATCGGAGAGGTGACAAGTGAGTTAAAAACAGGTCTTTATCTGGCATCATTTGCAAGTGAAAACATCAACGTCTCTTTTTTAGCTGCGGTGATATTTGTCTTAAGCGGGATTATCGCGTTTTCAACGGGGACAAGCTGGGGGACATTTTCTATTATGATCCCTATTGCAGTTCCAATGGCAGTGGCACTTGATGCAAACATCCCTTTAATAATCGGTGCTGTGATCAGCGGAGGGGTATTTGGAGATCACTGTTCTCCGATCTCAGACACCACGATAATATCCTCTTTGGCAAGCGGATGTGATGTCGTAGAGCATGTCAATACACAATTGCCTTATGCACTTTTGAGTGCTCTGATTGCAATTGTATTTTTTATAATTGCTTCGCTATAGAGACATATTTGCTTCTGTATTCCTCTTTTAGCATTTGTTTTAATTTTGCTGCTTCTGGTGTATTCGGATACATATTGATAAACTCTCTGTAAAAGTTAATATTTTTTGAGCGCTTAGCTTCCATATATGCTTCTTTGGCCTGAAGTTTATTGGTTTTTAATTTGAGCGACTTGTAATGTAGTTTTCCATTTGTAAAGCTAAATGCAATACTAGGAATAAGCCGCTCATCTAAAAGCTTTTCTCTCATATCTGCATATTTTGATTCAGCTAGTTTGAATGAAAATTTCGTTTGAAAATCGTTTGTTGTAGAGTATACAATCCCCTCTACTTTCTTTGTTTTTTTATTGTAAGTGATGTTTTTGAGTTTAGGATCGCCTAAAAGTATTTTGATCGCTTTTTCATTGGAGTTTAGAAGTGTATAAAGCTCTTGAAATTTTTGACTTATCGATGAATTTGAATATACGATATTGTCTATTTCTGAATCTTTTGATTTTACAGGTGTTACGAGTGCTATGCTTGTCGGATTGTTGATGGATGTAATATAGTTACTGACTGAACTGTTATAGAGCTGTTTGTTCTTTTTATATCCTAGAGCTTTTAGGGTTTTTGCATCTTTATAAAGAACAGGGACGTTCATTTTCACAATATTCCCTTTATCCCATATAAGCTGGAAATATTGTTGATAATGTTTAAACGGGTTGTTTAGAACTATCTCATTTTTTGTAGGGAGTCTCCAGTCATCGTTCATAGTATTGATAGAGAGCTTATGAAGATTTTGGTAGAAATCTTTTAGAGAGTCCTGTTTTGATTTTTTATAGAGCACTAATGCATCCGGAGCTCTATAGATGATGGTGTCTAGTTTTGTTCGATCTATGCGCGGCCATTGCGGAGAATCGGCTGCAATTGTTTTGGTTAAAAATTTTTGAGGTTTGTATTTTTGAACATAATCTACATAATCAGACGGCAGTGCCCAGATCAGTTCTGTTTTTGGATCGTAAAGGGTATAAAATTTCTGGTGGTCATATTCCCAAGAGAAGTTTTGAATAACTGTTTGAGCTGAGAGTGTAATTTTTAATGTCGTTGGTTTTTCAACTTGCACCCATTTATGATATGTTTGAAATCCTTGCTTGGAGACGTCAACAAGATAGTTCCCCTTTTTAAGCTCTATGTGATCATGATATCTCTCTTTTATATTCATGATTCTGATTTTTGCACCTTTTGGAGCAAGAACATAAAGGGAAGGGGAGAGTTCATTATGTACAGTAGATTCTTCTTGTTTAGTAGTAGCAAAGGCAGGTTCTTCTATAGCTGGCTGATGTTGTGCAGAACAGCCTAGAAGAACAAAGGTACTAAGTAAAGCAAGAAGAAACCGTGACATTTTAACTTCCCAGATAGTAGTTGATAGAGTATCTCATATCTTCATCCAGATTTTCCATGCTTTTTAACATCCAGCGCAGATAACCTGAGTCTTCAGCTGCCACCTCTTGAAGAGTTTTGTTTCTGTATTTTCCAAAACGGAACATTTTTACAAGGATAGGCTCTTTTGTAAGGGCTACCATCTTTTCAACAGGGTTTTCATTTGGAAATTTTGCCTGAACCGCTTCTCTTAGCTTTGTTAAAAAGAGTTTTAAAACGAGTACATCACCGATCGCATCGTGCGCTTTTACAACGATCCCTAAAGCATCCGCCTCTTGTTTTTCTTGTTTATATAGACCCATTTTATAGCGGAAGTATTGCAGTCTGTGTGCATCTTCATCTTCAAAGATATGTTTTGCCACGCGAAGTGTGTCGATCAATTTCATTTGCAGCGAAAAGCCCTCTTTTTGAAGCATCCCTATGTCAAATGGAGCATTGTGAATGATCATATAGTTATCAGGTGTATTTAACTCTAAGAGTCTTTTATAAGATGACATTTCCGTACATAAAGGTTTCCCTGCGATCATCTCAGGCGTAATACCGTGAACTTCCATCGCAGGGAATTTAATCTCTATGTCGCTAGAACAAAACTCGTTATGCACCTCTGTCTCTTTACCGCCAAGTACCAGGTAACCAAGTTGTATGATGCGATCTAGCTCGTCTGTTCCCGTAGTTTCAGTATCTAAAATTATATATTTTGCCATTATCTGTTTTTCTCAAACTTTACCGTAAATTTTTTTGTCGTATTTGCTTTGACTGGAAGTATAAATGTAACTAAATTTCCCTTAGTATAAGTGTATTTTTCTTTGGAATATACTTTTGCAGAACGTTCTTTATAAAAAGGTATACGCAGGGTAACAGTTTTCTCCTCTTTTGAGCTGTTTTTTACGGAGTATTGAATAGCAGAACTTATGTGGTGTTTTTGCTCATCTCTTTGCAGGAGTGTCTGCATAACTTCCAGATCGAACTCTTTGCCGATGCCCAGATGGAGTGTTTCATTTTTCGGTGTGTGGTTAATGTTGCTCTCACCTAACAATATTTTTTGCCCGTCCAGTTTTCCATAGACTCTTACTACCCCTTTTGGAAGAACCTGTGCACCATTTTGAAAAGAGACTTCCTGCATCACACTGCTTTTTTGTTCTCCGTGGAGATAGAGGGGATTTTGTACAGTTGAGATGTATTCACGTGCGATCTTCAGACTCGGTAATGACAGGAACTTGATCTGCGTTTTTTCATTGTTTGGAAGGTTTACTTTAAAAGGGAGTTTGTAGTAATGGTACCCTGAAAAAGATTGTTCTTGCGGCATCATGTCACTCTCTGCCAGTGTTGCCATTGTTTTGTAAGCTATCGGTGTAGGGTTTTGCACAAAATTCACATCCCCTGCCAAAAAAGCTAAAGAGCTGTTTTTAAAACTTTTGCCCGAGCGGTTGTCAATGTTAAACCAGCCGTCAAGCTCGCTCGAGTCTTTTTCAATGTTTAGAGTATAGCTGTTGTTAAATGAGATATTTGAGATCAGATAATCCAGTTCTACATTGTCGTGGAGATCTTTTTTTGTTTTTACGTTCCAGATGAGTGAAGGTGTCGTTATGAAGTTTTCTGGAAAATCTTTAAAGATGATGTTTTCAAACTTTACGGGGATGATCTCATTGTCCATACTTTTTACTAAAACAAAAGGGGCGTTAGCAGATAAAAGAGTCGCATTGATATGTCTGTGTTCGGAGAGTTTTACTCTTACCTCTTTGTTGAGATACACTTCGAGCATTTTCTGTACGGAGAGTTTGTCGTATCTGTACTGCTGAGAAGTAAGTGAAACACCAGAAGGGAGTTTAATGTTTACAGAATCTGTATGAATAGTGCTTGCAACATTGTCATACACTATTTCAGTGTCGTTTTTTTGTAAAGAGAGTTCTCTTGTTTCATTTACGAGAGCTTTATTGTTGTTGTAAATAACCAAGGAAGAGCTTGTCGGTTGATGAGAAAGAGTTGCACCGAAACATACAGATGTGAAAAGTAAAAGTGAAGTTGCAATTTTCATAAGAGTACCTTTTGTCAATTGAATCATTAATAATATACAAATTTATAATATATATTAGTTTTCAGCCATATCCTTTAAAAATTGATAACCAAGATCTGTTAAACCATCATCGTAAAAACCTTCTTGTTCCAGATCGTTAATATAAGCATCTGGAAATTGATCTTTCACTCTATCAAAACGTCTTTTTATATAAGGTTTTGAACCTTTAAGTAAACGATCTTCACCTATTACATTTATAACACGAGATCTTGTAAATTTAATTAATCTTTCATCGACATCGAAATTTTGTTGTTTTTTATTTAATCGTTCAACGAAAAGGCGTCTTTTCATTTTACTGAGTTCTTTTTGTGCTTCAGTTAATTCAGAGTCTTTTTCTTTTAGTTCTTGCATTACTCGAGATTTTTCTTCTTGTTGTAAATTTGAACGTTCTATTAATTGTTCAATAATTTCATTTCTTTCAGTAATAACCTTTGCCATTTCAGTTTTTTCAGTTTCGATTTTTTGTTTGGTTTGTTCTACATTGTCTTTGGGGATATCGTTATAATGTTGTAAATAATCTCTCATTGAAGTATAACCTTCATCTAAGTTTCTTAAACGTTCACCAAATCCACTTTCTATTTTTACAAGTAATTGTGCAATGTCCTTGGTGAAATTGTATGTATTGTCATAAAATGTATTGCTTGTTTCTGTTGCTTTAAAGTAAAAAAGTGCTGCTAAAGCTACTGAAAATAAAGCTAAGAGAAGTGATAGTAGTGTTGGAAAATCCACAGTAAGACTTATGGGAGTTATATATACTTTATAAGAAAATACACTAACGATACATAATGTAGATAGTGCCTTGACCCATTCCCATAAGCCAGCTTGTTTTGTTTTGTTGTCATTGATTTTGTCTTTCATATATTTTAATCCTTATAAAATAAAAAATTATATTTAATGAATATTATATAGAGATTTACTTGATATTAGCTAAATAAATAAACACTAAAAAAGTTAATTTAAATGATAAAACTATTGTGCTTTTCTTACTCCATGATTTCAATTTTATCTATATAAAATCCAAAACCCACTACACTTATAATAAAAAAGCAGGATAGAGCGTGATCGAAAATCCTTTGGTATATTTACTTACACTGGCATTGATTGCAAGTGGGTTTTACTTTTTAGAAGAGAAGATAAAACACAAAATATTTACATACCTTCCCTCTGTCGTGATGATCTACGCTTTTTCTATGTTCTTGGCAAGTATGGGTGCGTTTGCACAAAACGATGCGATCCACGATATTTACAAACTTGCAAAAACAAACCTGCTTCCTGCTATGCTCTTTTTGATCCTTTTGCAGGTTGATCTGCGCGACTTTGTAAAACTCGGTAGAAAGCTTCTGCTGGCGTATGTTTTGGCGGTGGTTTCGATCGCAGTCGGTTTTATTGCAGTGGTGTACCTCTTTGGGTTCGACAAAATGATCGCAAGCTCATTTGGTGCCTTGGCGGGAAGCTGGATGGGCGGAACTGCAAACATGGTGGCGGTGGGTTCTGCACTTGGTGTGAGTGAAGAAGCCTTTGGGTACGCGCTTGTTGTTGACAGTGTGAACTATACGATCTGGGTAGTTTTTTTACTTTTCTTGACGCCGTTTGCATCTTACTTTAACAGATGGAGCAAGGCACAAGACTCTTTGCAAACTCTAGGTTCTATTGGCTGTTCGTGTACGGTGGGGGCGAAGCGGTACTGGTTTTTGGTTGTGCTTGCGATCGCTATCTCGTTTATCTCACAGATGTTAGCTACCCAGTTTACTATTTTAAATACCACGACAACCATAGTGGTACTCGCTACCGTTTTTGGAATACTCGGCTCATTTACAAAGTTAAGAGAAGTTGGAGGCTCGGCTGAGATCGCAACGACAATGCTCTACATCTTGGTAGCTCTCATAGGTTCGCAGGCGGTGATCGAGAGTTTTTGGAGTGTCGGGTTGTATGTCCTTGCAGGTTTTATGATCTTGGCTATCCACTTTGTACTTATGGCACTCGGGGCGAAGCTTTTTAAACTTGATCTTTTCTCGATCGCAGTAGCCTCACTCTCCAACATCGGCGGAGTAGCATCAGCACCTATATTAGCCGCTACTTACGATAAAAAACTGGTTGGCATTGGAGTGCTTATGGCAATAGCCGGTTACATCATAGGGACGTTTGGCGGACTTTTTGTCGGTAATGTTTTAATAGGGATCGCACAATGAAAATAGTTTCTATTACTACAACAAGAGAAAGTATCCCTTTAAAAAATCCTTTTAAAACAGCTTTGAGAACTGTATATGATGCAGAGTTTATCCGAGCGAAGATTGTTTTTGAGGACGGAAGCGAGAGTTTTGGAGAAGCTCCTGCAACCAAAGCGATAACGGGAGAAGATTTAGAGAGCATTGAGCAAAACATCGCGGAGGTGACGCCGTTGCTTCTCGGGCTTGGCAGCTCAGAAGCATTGCAGGCTCTGCACGCATCTTCGATCGGCTCTTCCTCAAAAGCGGCACTCGACATGGCTCTTTTTATCCAAGAGGCTATAGGCAATACTAAGCCGATAGAAACAGACATTACGATCTCACTCGGCACAAAAGAGGAGATGCTGCAAGAGGCGCAAAACGCAAAAGAGCAAGGGATAAAACTCTTTAAAGTAAAACTGGGAAGTGACATTGCTCACGCTATAGAGGTCACACATACTCTGGCGGATCAGTTTGACGAAGTGCAACTGCTCATAGATGCAAATCAGGCGTGGAGTGTCGCACAGAGTTTGGAGTATATCGAAGGGGTAAAAGACCTAAGCTCGATAGCGTTGATCGAACAACCCGTAACGGCAAAAGATTTGAAAGGATTAAAAACAGTCTCACAAAACTCACCGATCCCTATCCTTGCAGATGAAGCGGTATTTTCTTTTGAAGATGCGAAACATATCCACCAAAACAACATTGCCCAGATGATAAACATTAAACTGATGAAGTGCGGCGGTGTGAGTCAGGCTATTAAGATTTTGGAGTATGCAAGGGAGCATAACATAACTTGTATGCTCGGCTCTATGATAGAGGGACCAATCTCGATCAACGCGGCTGTACAGTTGGCATTTAACTACCGTGATGTGATCAGGTTTGTTGATCTTGACAGCCCTTTGCTTTACAAAGAACCGTCAAAACTTCTTAGTTTCCGTTTCGATCGGGGTGAGGTTTTTGTGCTATGAATCTTAGCCACAGATAACCGCTCAAACCTGCTAAAAGCGAAGCTGTTAAAATAGCTATTTTTGCTTGGAAAATATAAGGTTCATTGCCGTAAAAAGCGAGTTCGGCTACGAAGATACTCATAGTAAAACCGATCCCGCCCAGCAGTGAAACACCAAAAACCTGACTCATACTGCTGTTATCCGGCAGTTGGGCAATTTTCAGTTTTGTAGCTATGTAAGAGACTCCCGCTATCCCCAAGACCTTACCAAATACCAGTCCTAAAATAATCCCTAAAGAGATAGGTTCCATCAATGCTTCGTCCACTTTAGAAAAGTTGATGCTGATACCTGCGTTTGCAAGAGCAAAAAGAGGAATTACAAGTAAACTCACAGGGAGATGCAGTACCTGCTCCAGCCTTGCAGAAGGAGATTGGATAGAGTCAATTTTCTCCGACATGTTGATAAGAAGCGCTTTTTGTTTCTCATGCAAAGAGTAGTCGGTTGCAACTGGATAGCTGTCGTACTCGTCAAGATTGTTTTTTATGTGGTGTGAGAAGTCATCTGGAGTGTATTTCGGTTTTGAAGGGATTGCCATTGCTGCAATAACACCTGCAATCGTTGCATGAACACCTGATTCAAGCATAAAAAACCACAAAAACATACCGACAAGGAAGTACGGAAGAACCGCATGGATACCAAAGCGGTTAAAAGAAACCATAATAAGAAAACTAGCCCCTGCCAGTATGAGTGGAGCAAGGTGGATCTGCTCTGTATAAAAAACAGCGATAACCACAACGGCACCCAAGTCATCTACGATCGCAAGTGCTATTAAAAAAGTAACGAGAGAGGGCGATACCCTTTTATTTAGCAGAACCAGTGCACTAATTGCAAAAGCGATATCTGTCGCCATAGGGATTCCCCATCCGTTTTGGCTGTCAAGTCCGCTGTTTACATATATATAGATCGCAGCAGGCACAACCATTCCGCCAAGTGCGGCAAGGATCGGCAGAATTGCAACACGTACGTTTGAAAGCTCACCTACCAGGATATTTCTTTTTATCTCAAGACCGATTAAAAAGAAAAAGATTGCCATAAGACCGTCGTTGATCCAGTGGTGGATAGTATGAGAGAGTTTCCAGTCACTGACATTGAATGATATTTTTAGATGAAAAACATTTTCATAAAACTCATAAAGCGGTGTGTTTGCAAGTATGAGTGCAACTATTGTCATAAAGACTAAGATGATCCCTGTCGTAGTTTGAGCATGAATAAAATGTTCAAGCGGGGTGGCGACTTTTTGGAAGGTCTTTTCCCACGGTGCGTAAATTTTCATATCTTCTCCTCTCTGATTATCCTTAATTATAACAACTATTTACAACATTATAGGCAACAGAAGAAAAAACTGCTGTATAATCCTTTTTATGAATTTAGAAAGTTTGAAAAATCAGAAAATTTTACTACTTGGAAAAACAAGAGCTTTCTCTTTAGATGAGTTTACCTCACAGCTCAAACAGCACAATATTGAGCTTGTTGATGAGGTAAGTGAGGGAGTGAAGTTCATTTTAGAGGGAAGGGTTCTCAGCCCGTATGAGCAAAACCTCATGAATGAACTCTATGAGCAGTATAAGTATGAGTTTATTGAACTTGAACCTTTTGAAAAGGCACTGGCTCAGACGATAGACGATAACGTGTTACTGATGAGTCTGAAACTTTCAAACGACAAAGCAAGGCTCAAAAGCTTTTTGCAAAACGGGGCGATTTCCGACGGGCTTTTTTTTAAACTGCTGAAAAACTATAAATGGCAAAACGAAGATTTTTTTGAAAATGACGATAACCGTGACGTGACTGCGGCTTTAATTGAACGCTTTTACGAAAACATTGAGAGAAATCACAATGTTCAGTTTGCAACAACGGGACTCATTCATCTGATCTCCCAAACGAATAATGAAGAACTTTTAGAAGCGATCAGTGAGTTAGAGCCGATAAAGTTGCATCCGAAAATCAAAGTGATCCTGGCAACTCACCCGCAAACTCCTAAAAAAGTATTGAAAAGATTTTTAAAAGAGGGTGATGCAATTGTACTTGATGCAATCTATGCAAATCCTAGCCTAGATCATCAGATCGCAAAAACACTTATAGAAGATGAAGAAGCGGCAAAGAAAATCGCGCAGAATATTGTTTTGGATGAAGAGTTGTTTGTACTTTTGAAAGATTATTCGGTTGAACTGGCGAGTAATGTGAGTTTGAGTTTAGAGATGCAGCAAAAGCTTTTAGATCTAGATGATGAAGCTGTCGATAAAAACTTGGCGCAAAACACTTCACTAGATACACAGTTTTTAGAGTCTTTGTATAAAAAGTCAAATGAGTTACAGCAGATTATTTTAGAAAATCCTGCAACACCGAGTACTATTTTGGAAGCTGCATATAATGATAGTAGCAATCACCTCTCACTAGCGAAAAACTCTGCAACTCCACAGGAGATTCTCTCAAAACTCTATGATTTGGGAGAGACGGAGATCCTCTCAGAACTGGCACAAAATGAAAACACACCTGTTGAGTTACTTTATCAGATGCAGCTTGACAGCAGGTTTGAACGTTATGTAAGAACAAATGCAGGCTTCGGAAAGCATATACAAACACAAAATATAGGATGGTTATGAAAGCGACAAGTTTAGTAAAATCGTTAACGGCTTTGATTGACAATAAGGTACCGACTTTTCTTTGGGGAGCTCCGGGAATTGGAAAATCTTCAATTGTAAGACAGATTGCAAAAGAAAAAAATGTTGATTTTATTGATCTACGCCTTGCACTAATGGATCCTACAGACCTTAAAGGGATACCGTTTTACGATAAAGAGAGCCATACCGCACTATGGGCACCGCCTGCATTTTTACCAAAAGAGGGTGAGGGGATACTCTTTTTAGATGAACTAAACTCTGCACCTCCTGCCGTACAATCTTCTGCATACCAGCTTATACTAGATCGCAAGATCGGAGAGTATGAACTTCCTGATGGCTGGGCGATAGTAGCTGCGGGAAATCGTGAAGGTGATCGTGGTGTTACTTACAAAATGCCTTCACCTCTTGCTAACAGGTTTGTCCATTTTGAACTTGATGTAGATGTGGATGACTGGAGAGAGTGGGCGTATAAAGCGGCTTTAAATCCTAGAGTTATTGCATATATCTCTTATAAAAACGAGCACCTTTTTACATTCGATCCGAAAAACGATACAAAAAGTTTTGCAACACCGAGAAGCTGGGAATACGTAGATAAGATCTTAAAAGCAAACGTAGGAAGTGACGTGATCTTAGATACACTTAGTGGTGCTGTCGGCAAAGAAGTGGGTGTAGGGTTTTTGAGTTTTATCAAAGTGATGGACAGGCTGCCAAACATTGAGCAGATTTTAGAAGGGGAGCTGTTTGAATACCCCGAAGAGATAGATGTTCTTTATTCACTTGCTTCGGCACTTGTAAGCGGTGTGTTAAAAGATCAAAGTAGACTGGATAATCTTTTAAAGTACACACTGGAGCTTAAAGGGGAATTTGCGGTGATGATCGTTCAAGACTTGCAAAGACACGGAATTACGATGGAGCATAGTGCCGTGTTTAAAGAGTGGGTGCAAAAATTCTCTTATTTGTTGGGATAAAATGGAACTAGAGCAAAAAATCTCTCAAGCCAAAGCGAAGCTTTTAGTCGAGTACCCATACTTTGGAACTTTGGCTTCAAAGATCTCGTTGGAGATAAATGATGACATTGAGAGTTTTAAATCTGACGGTAAAAAGATTGAATATCGTGAAGATTATCTGGCAGACCTTGAACTCTCGGAGATAGAGTTTATCTTGGCAAACGGGGCGATGCATAAAGCCCTTGCACATGAAAACCGTAAAGGTAATCGCAGCGGCTGGCTATGGCGTATGGCTACGGACATAGCGATCAATGACATGCTGATTGAAAACGGTCTTGATATGCCATACGGTGCAGAATATAGAAAACGTTTTGCGGGGATGTATGCCGAAGAGATCTATGCAGAGTTAAAAGATGACATTTTACGCGATGATGAAGATCTAGAATATGAAGCGGATGATGCAGAAGACGTAGAACAAAACAATGAACAAAAGCAACAACAAACAGAGGAAGAGCTGCAAGAGGAGATACTTCAGGAGCAGTTGATGGCAGAGGAAGCCATTTCACTTTTAGAACAAAAGTTTCAAAGCGGTGAAGTTCCCGAGTCAATTGAGCGTTTTTTTGATATTAGCGGTTTTGGAAAAGTGAACTGGCGGGATGAACTTCGAGATGCGATCGATAAATATTATAGAGATGACTATACTCTAATACCTCCTTCAAAAAAACTGCTTTATCAGGGGATATATCTTCCCTCAAACATATCTAATACTTTTAAACTTGTCATTGCTATTGACAGTTCCGGTTCTATAGATGAAGAACTGCTCAATCAGTTCTTGAGCGAAGTGAACTTTTTGATGGAGCATGTACAAAACTACCAGATTGATCTGCTTGTGTGTGATGACAAGATCCATTCTCACCAGACATTTTATTCGGGCGAACCTTTGGACGTGAAAGTGATAGGAAGCGGGGGAACGAGTTTTATCCCTGTTTTTGATTTTGTTGAAAAAAATATAGATGAGGTGAAACTGCTTCTGTATTTTACCGATCTTGACGGAGCTTTTCCAAAAGAGCATCCTTCTTATGAAGTGAAATGGGTATCTCAAAAAGAAAAAGAGATACCCTTTGGAGGACTCATTTTACTCGAAGACTAACTGATCTTTTCCTGCTTGTTTTGCTTTATATAAAAGCATATCTACAGTATTGAGGTTGTCCTCAAGGGAGTCCTCTACTTGATAATTTGCAGCACCGAGAGAAATTGTAAAACCTATTGAACTCTCTTTTGTAATTGGAAGTTTAAAGTTTTTTACTTCTGAGCGGAAACGTTCAAAAACCTCTACAGAGTTTTGCAAATTGATATTTTTGAGCAGGACATAAAAATCTTCACCGCTAAAACGCAGAAGTACATCAGAAGCTTTTGTAGAGCTTCTCAAAATATCCGCTAAGGCTACAATGATTTTATCTCCTGTTTCGTATCCGTATTGATTGTTAATTGCTTCAAGATTATCTATCCCAATCATAGCAAATACAGCATTTTCTTCACGAACTGTTATCTCACTCAGAAGTTCATCAATAATGTTGTAAAGGTGGCGTCTGTTATAAAGTCCCGTCAAGTGATCTCTATTTGAGAATTTTGTAATTTCCTGAATATTTTCAAGGGCTTCAATAGAGTTAGTGACACGGCAAGAAAACTCCTCTTTGGAAAACGGTTTTTTGATATAGTCGTTTGCACCGTTTTTTAGAAACAGGGCATTGATCTCATCATCGTCATTTCCTGAAAGAGCTACGATACATAACTCATTTTTTGAATACTCTTTTCTTACTTCCTGGATCAGCTCAAGTCCATTCATAACAGGCATATTATAGTCTGTGAGAATTAAAGAGATATCAGGCTGAGTTTGTAAAATACCCAGTGCTTCTTCACCGTGAGCTACGGTGATAACATTAAAGAAAAGATTCTCTAACATTGTTTTCATCTGTTTTCTAAACATCATTGAATCATCTACAACCAAGATTTTATGCTTTTGATTTTGAGTTAATCTTTTAATCGTTGTGATAATGTAGTCGATGTCGTGCGTACCGCTTTTATTGATATAATCAATAATGTTCTTTTCAAGCATTTTCTTTCTGAAATCTTTGTCGATATTTGCACTTAATACTAGGACATGGTTCTCTTTTTTCAGTGCATAGTCAATCACCTCTCCATCAGGAGCATCAGGAAGGTTTACATCTAAAACGGTAACAAAGTATTTATAGCGTGTCAAAAAAAGTTTTGCTTCTGCCATAGAGTAGGCAGTATCGATCTCCATCTTTAAAGACAGAGAGAGTTTTTTTGCGATCAGTTTTGCGAGAGCTTTATTGTCTTCAACTATCAGTATTCTTTGTGTGTCCATGTTCTTTTACCTCTTCAACTTTTGTAGCACGTGCTATTATTAAAATGATTAGCCATGCCAGTATCATTGTTATAACAGTATGACTTAAAAAATGATCCCCTATAATCATTTTATATGTACCCATAGCCCAGCCGATTATTAATGCAGCACCAAGAGCCAGGTATTTGTTTCTTCTTTTTTTAAATAGAAAAAAGAAACTCATTAAAGCAAATCCGCCACTTGCGTGTCCTGCAGGCCAGCATTTTAGTTGCTGTCCGCGTGCAAGGACTTCTTGGGGGAAAGACTCCCAAACTTTTGTTTTTGGATAAAGTCCGCCATAAGCTATTTCATCTCTCGGACAAGGCATATTTGTATTGCCTTTTAAAACACCTATGGTTGCAGGTACAAATATTGCAGAAAGAACAATTACTAAAATACCGCGTTTATAACTCTTGATTGTCTTGTTTAATTTTATAAATGCAAGGGAAAACAAAAATAAAATACTGATGATAATAAGAAGTTTTTTAATTCCACTGTAAAAGATAAACTCATAGGGTTGGTCATAAGGAGTTAAAATCCAGTACTTGGTATTGAAATTAAAAAAAAGGTCTTGCAGTTGATAATCAACACTGCTAAGACCAAAAAAGATGATACTAAATATTAATAGAGCAAAAGTAATAAAAATATTTTTAGTGCTTGCCATTAAAGACATCCAAATCTTTATCGTATACTTTTGTTTTTACTTTAAAGACACCTAGCATTGAGTGAAACAAGTTGTCTTGAGTAAACTTTTTCTCTTTTACAGCTTCAAGTTTCTCTATATTAACATCTTGCTTCATTTTTTCGCCTAACCACATGAATGCTCCGATGTGTGTTTGTGCATCAGGTGCCATAAAGTATGGAAGCCCGTGAAGATATACACCGCCTTCACCAAGGGATTCACCATGGTCACTCATGTAAAACATTGCAGTTTTGTAGTCTTTATCATATTGTTTCAAAAATGAAATTGTCTTTGAAAGGAAAAAGTCTGTATATAGCAATGCATTATCATAGGCATTTTTGATCTCTTCTTGTGTACACTCTTCAAGTTGGTTTGTTTCACATACCGGCGTAAACTTTTCAAACTCTTTTGGATAACGTTTGTAATATGCCGGACCGTGATTACCCATTTGGTGTAAAACAATAAACATATTTTTATCTTTATTTTTTTCTATGAAATCACCAAGTCCTACAAGCATACCGACATCACGACATTCACCCTCATCTGTACAGATTGTGTTAAGTTTATTAGATTTATAGTTCTCATAAGGAACTCTTAGAGCCATCCCTTTAGAGTCTGAGTTATTATCACGCCATAAAACTGCTATGTCATTTGTATGTGCAAGTACATCTAGAATATTTTCGTGTGTGATCCCTTTTTTGTATGTATATTCATCTCTATCAAATGGTGAGAACATACAAGGTACCGATTCTGCCGTTGAAGTTCCACATGAAAATACGTTTGAGAAATTGATAATGTCCTCTTTACTTAAACGTGGATTTGTATCTCTTTCATAGCCGTTGAGTGAAAAGTGATCAGCTCTGGCTGCTTCACCCACAACAAAGATAACAAGTTTTTTTGTTGTATTTGCATCCTCATCAATCTTTGCATCTTCACCCCATGGTTTGACAATAATAGGACCTGAGTTAAATGTTTTATTAATGTATTTTCCAGTTGAATAAATCCAGTAAGTTGGATTCGTTGAGTAACGTAGTGGTTTATGTTCACGGAAAAAAGATGTATAGTATTTTGAAAAAGTGAATACAGAAAGTAATACCAGGGCTAAAGCACCAAAAACAGTTATTATTTTGGAAAACATCTCTTTTTTAAAGGAACGATATTCAATTTTTGCTTTATAAACAGCAAAAGCTGGCAATAGTCCCAAAAAGATAAAATAGAGTACTTGTTTAATACTAAGAAGATCCAAAGATTCTGCCATATCCGTTTGCATCATATTTCTGATCATAGTATCATCAATGACTACTTTATAAGAGTTCATAAAATAGTTTGTCATAGAAGAGACGATAAGTACTGTAATTAAAATGGTCTTTGTCGTATATTTTGAACTTACAAGTGTAAAAAGCAATGTTATTACAGATGCCAAAACAACGCCTAAAGAGATTATAAATCCAGAGTTTGCAAAAGCAAAAGGATACACCTCTAAAACATTATGAAAAAATGAGTAGTTATCAAAAAGAACTAAAAATATTGCCGTCAAAATGATCAGTTTTGTTTGAGTAAGTGTTTTTATAATGGTTTCCTTATTTAATTTTCGCAATTGTATCAAATTTAAACAAATACTTGTTACGATTGCACCCATGAAAAATGAAGTTCTTACTCTTCTTGAAGCCGGATCCAATGTTTTTTTAACCGGAGGTGCCGGGGTTGGAAAAACTACAATTACTTTAGATGTTATTAAACATTTTGAATCTGAAGCTAAAAAAGTGGCTAAACTTGCCTCGACTGCTATGGCTGCAACACTTGTTGGCGGACAGACTCTGCACAGTTTTTTTGACTTTGGGATTTCCGGTTCATTGGATGAATTGGAGAAAAACGGTAAATTAGAACCGAAAAAAAAGACGAAAAAATTAGTTGCGTCTATAGACCTTATAGTGATTGACGAGATCTCTATGGTGAGTGATAATACTTTAGAAATGATTGCATTTCGTCTCAAGCAGTGTGACTTTAAAGGAAATATTTTGGCTGTTGGTGATTTTTTACAACTTCCGCCTGTTGTGAAAGGTTATAACAGTGTCGGATTTGCGTTTGAAGCACCAAGTTGGCAAGAGCTTGCATTTGAGATTATAGAATTAACACATGTTTATAGAACGGATGATAAAGCTTTTATCGAACTCTTGCAACAGATCAGATACGGTTATGTAGATGAAAATGTACATAACCAACTTAACCACTATATAAAACCGCTGCCGCATGATTTTAGTCAATACACTTTTTTATTTGGAAAAAATGTTTCGGCTTCACATCACAATAAAAAGCAACTAGAACTGATCGAGGGGGATCTTTATACAAAAGAAGCCCAGATCGTAAAACATAAAGAGAGTGTCAATGATAAAGAGATAGAGCGTTTTTTTGACGATGCCAGAATAGAGAAAGAGTTGGAACTCAAAATCAATGCACCGGTACTTTTTACAAGAAATGCATGGAACTATTATAATGGTGAACGCGGCGTAATTGTAAATATAGACACTCAGTACCTTTATGTACAAAAATCAGACGGACGGGTTGTGAAACTAGAAGCGGTTGCTCAAAGCAAATCACATTGGGTAGAAAAAACTGTTAACGGGACAAAAGAGATGGTAGAGGAGAACAGTTTTTCAATCTATCAGTATCCTGTTAAACTCGCTTTTGCAATCACAATTCATAAATCTCAAGGGATGAGTATAGAGAGTTTAATTATAGATACAAAAGAGATATTTGCCCCTTCACAATTTTATGTAGCACTCTCACGTAGTTCAAATCCGCTCCATCTCATTTTAATTGCTCCAAATACTCAATGGTACAATCTTGCTTTTGTAGATAAAAGAGCTCTGAGATTTGTACAGGAAGGTTCATTATGTTAAGGCAGTTAGACAACGGCATACTTTATATGCTCCTTTCAGCATTGATCTCAGCACTTAACGGTGCTCTAACTAAAATCCTTTCAGATGATATTTCAGCATTAGAAATTGTGTTTTTTAGAAATATGATAGGAATTTTTTTAATTCTTTATGCACTCAGACATACACCGCCAAAACTCGGCGGCGGAAAATTTCACCTTTTGTTTACACGTGGATTTTTTGGTTTTGTTGCAATGATTTTGTTTTTTTATACAATTACAATTATTCCTCTTGGAGAGGCAATTACGCTCAATAAAACTTCTCCGTTTTTTGTAACGATTCTTGCTTTTTATCTTTTGGGAGAAAAATTAAGTCCTTTAACACTTTTGGCACTTCTTATAGGTTTTATAGGTGTTATCCTGATCGTTAAACCTTTTGGTATGAGTCTTTCCTATGAACATATTTTAGGAGTGCTTGGAGGTTTCTTTGCTGCAGCAGCCTATACAACTATTAAAAAGATCAAAGATATTTATGATTCCCGGGTCATCGTCTTATCATTTGTAAGTGTAGGAACTTTACTCCCTGCAATGTTGTTTTTAACAGCACCATTTGTTGAAGTGTCCCAAAGCTTGGCATTTTTATTTCCTGAGTTCATACTTCCGAGTGATACAAAAGTATGGTTTTATATTGGTGTGATGGCAATCATCTCTACACTATCACAGTGGCTGCTTACAAAAGCATATAGTGCTAAGAAGTTAAGTGTAGTAGGGGTCATAAGTTATACAAACATCCCTTTTGCAATAGGGTTTGGATTTTTACTTGGTGATGCTTTTCCTGATACTTTAACATTTTTAGGTATATCACTTATTATCTTAGGCGGTATATTAGTTAGTAGGAAAAAAGCTTAAAACATATTATAATACTTCATAAGGAGTTAGAATGAAATATATTTTAATGAGTCTAATGATAATGCTTGTTCTAAGTGCTTGTAGTTCTAAAAATAGTGGAGTTTCAGATAAAGAGTATTATCGTGCAAATACTGCGAGTGAAAAATCTCTAGATAAGTTAGATAGAGAATAGGATAGAGTCAGAGCTTACAGCTCAGACTCGTGTTTTGCTAAGTATTCAGCTACACCTTCAGTTGAAGCTTTCATACCTTCGTCACCTTTGTTCCAACCAGCTGGACATACTTCACCATACTCGTTAGTAAATAGCATAGTATCAACCATACGGATCATCTCATCGATGTTACGTCCAAGTGGTAAATCATTGATTACTGCGTGACGAACTGTACCGTCTGCATCGATTAAGAATGAACCACGAAGAGCTACAGACTCACCGAAAAGTACATCGTAATCTCTAGAAATTGATTTTGAAAGGTCAGCTACTAATGGGTATTTAATTCTACCGATACCACCTTTTTCAACTGGAGTTTCTCTCCATGCAAAGTGTGAGAATTGAGAATCAACAGATACACCGATTACATTAACACCACGAGAAGTAAACTCTTCGATTCTATGAGAGAAAGCAATGATTTCAGATGGACAAACAAACGTAAAGTCTAATGGATAAAAGAAAAGTACTGCACCCTTTTCACCTAAGTTGTTCATTAAATTGAAATCTTCTACGATTGAACCGTCAGCTAATACTGCTGTTGCTGTAAAGTCTGGAGCTTTGTTTGTTACTAACATTATATATGTCCTTTTTTTGAATTTAAAATTACCAAAATTCTATCTAAATTTGATTAATAAACTTTTGGATGCTTTAGGTAAATGATTATTTTAAGTTAAGGATAATTTTTATCATTTAGATTCTCAAATCAAATTAACAATTAATAATGTATAATTCCGTCGATTTATGAAGCATGACTTTATATTTCAATAAACAATCGATGACGGGAGATAAATAATGTCACAAAAAGAGTACATATTTACTTCAGAGTCTGTAACAGAAGGGCATCCTGACAAGATGGCTGATCAGATCAGTGATGCAATTCTGGATTATATTATTGAAAATGATAAAAATGCTAGAGTTGCATGTGAAACTCTAGTATCTAATGGTTTTTGTGTAATAGCAGGCGAACTGAAGACTACGGCGTACGCGCCGATGCAAGAGATTGCAAGAAAAGTGGTTCAAGAGATAGGCTATACTGATGCTACATACGGTTTTGATTACCGTTCTGCTGCGGTTTTAAATGGAATCGGTGAACAATCACCTGATATTAATCAAGGTGTTGATCAAGCAAGTGGTGAAATCGGTGCAGGTGATCAAGGTTTAATGTTCGGATATGCATGTCGTGAAACAGATGTGCTTATGCCTTTACCTATTTACCTGTCACATCGTTTAACGCAAAGACTGGCTCAAGTAAGAAAAGATGGAGTAATCCCTTATCTTCGTCCCGATGGAAAAGCACAGATTAGTATAAAATATGTTGAGGGTAAACCTGTTTCGGTTGAAACTGTTGTTGTATCAACACAACACGCTCCTGAAGTAAGTCAGGAACAAATACATGAAGATGTTATCAATGAAGTAATCAAGGCAGTTATTCCTGCTGAGATGATACATGAAGGTACAGTTTTCCATATCAATCCTACAGGGAAGTTTGTAATCGGTGGTCCTCAAGGTGATGCAGGACTTACTGGACGTAAGATTATCGTAGATACTTATGGTGGAAGCTGTCCTCACGGTGGTGGAGCATTCTCAGGAAAAGATCCGACCAAGGTTGACAGAAGTGCTGCATATGCTGCTAGATGGGTTGCTAAAAACTTAGTAGCTTCAGGTGCATGTGACAAAGCAACAATTCAAGTAGCGTATGCAATCGGTGTAGTACAACCTGTTTCAATTATGGTTGATACTCATGGAACAGGTAAAGTAGAAGAAGAACTATTAGAAGCATGTGTAAAAGAGATTTTTGATCTTTCACCTGCAGGAATAATTAGAGACCTTGATCTTCTTCGTCCAATCTATAGAAAAACAGCGGCTTATGGTCACTTTGGACGTGAAGAAGATACTTTTACTTGGGAAAAAACAAATAAAGTTGAAGCAATCAAAAGCTTTTTAAATATCTAAGTGTAACGAATTATTACACTTAGTAAACTATATGATAAGTTTTAGCTACATTTAAAACTCTTCATTGTATAGTTACTTTCATAATTATTACAGGAGAAAATAATGGCAGTATATATTAATGATACATGTATTAACTGTGGTGCTTGTATTGATGAGTGTCCAGTTGAAGCTATCGTAGATGAGGATGATAATCCAACGGGTGAAGAAATTTATTACGTTTACGGTGATAAATGTGTTGAATGTGTTGGTCACCACGATGAGCCAGCATGTGCTACTGCATGTCCTACAGAAGGTTGTATCGTATGGGATGCTATCGGAGATTCTCCAGAGCACCGTACAGACATCACTGATGAGCAACGTGCAAACCAAGAACCAATCGTAGAATAGTTCTAACTTTTATAATTGTGGGGCATTTTGCCTCACAACTTCTGTCTAAAAATAGACATCTTTCCTAAAATAAATCAAAAAATTCAAATTTTAAACTACAATATACTTTTTTTTAGATATAATCGCACCCTAATTTTATATTTTCAGAGGAGATTTGATGGAACGTACACTATCAATCATCAAGCCAGATGCAGTTGCAAAGGGTGTTATAGGCAAAATTTTAGATCGTTTTGAAAGCAATGGTCTTAAAATCGCAGCTACTAAAAAACTTCAATTAAGCAGAGCTGATGCAGAAGCATTTTATGCAGTTCACGCTGAAAGACCTTTCTTCAACGATTTAGTTGATTTTATGATTAGTGGACCGGTTGTAGTTTCTGTTTTAGAAGGTGAAAATGCAATGCAAAAGAACCGTGATCTTATGGGTGCAACAAACCCTAAAGAAGCTGAAGCAGGTACAATCCGTGCAGATTTCGCTGAAAATATAGATGCTAATGCAGTTCACGGAAGTGATTCTTTAGAAAATGCAGCGATCGAAATTGCTTTCTTTTTCTCAGAAAGAGAAATTGCATAATATAAGCTGTATTTTTTGAAAATACTACTTAGAAAAGTAACAAATACTCCATTAGACTTTGAAATAAAGTCTGGTGATATGACTTTTAAAGGTTATTTGGAGTATCATAGCCCTAAGTTAATTTTGCTCAAAGCAAATTTAAACGGAAAGCTTGATAAACCTTGCGATATTTGCGCAGAGGATATGAAGATTTCGGTAGATGAAGATATAGAGTTCTTTATATCTGACGGTATTTATGAAAGTAATGACGATATCGAACTTGATGTTGTTGAATCTTTTGACGGTCATGCAGATTTAGATGAACTTTTGCATTCAGAGATCGAATTAATAAAAAGCGATTATCATGCTTGTGATAATTGTCAAGAAGACTAAATTTAAAAAAGGAATAGATTATGGCAGTACCTAAGAGAAGAGTGTCTCACGCACGTTCAGCAAAACGTAGAACACACTACAAAATTTCTTTAGCTCGTCCAGTTAAAGACAAAGACGGAACTTACAGATTACCACACCACATCAATCCTACAACTGGTGAGTATAAATAATTAATGGTAACAATTGCAATTGATGCAATGGGTGGGGACTTTGGTCCCGAGCCAATTGTAAAGGGTTGTGTAAACGCACTAAAAAAGAAAAAATTTACACCTATATTAGTGGGTAAAAAAGATGAAATTTTACCTCTATTACCGAAAAGTTATAGAGATAAGATTTCTATAATAGAAACAGATGATGTGATTTCTATGCACGATGCTGCAACTGATGCGGTTAAACGTAAAGAAAGCACGATCTATAAAGCTGTTGAACTTGTAAAAAACGGTGAAGCTCAAGGAGTTGTTTCTGCAGGTCACAGTGGTGCAACAATGACTTTGGCAACTTTACGTCTAGGTCGTTTAAAACATGTTTCACGCCCGGCACTTGTTACTTTAATGCCTACAAGAACAGGACGCCGTTCTGTAGTACTTGATGTTGGCGCAAATGTTGATTCTAAACCGGAACATTTAGCAGAGTTTGCCGTAATGGGTGGATGTTATGCTGAAGATGTTTTAGCAATCCAGGAACCTTCAAT
The DNA here is from genome assembly GCF_029872055.1 of Sulfurimonas sp. C5. NCBI lineage: Bacteria > Pseudomonadati > Campylobacterota > Epsilonproteobacteria > Campylobacterales > Sulfurimonadaceae > Sulfurimonas > Sulfurimonas sp. C5. Next base: position 137,534 of record NZ_JARXNQ010000005.1, on the reverse strand, counting down.
CGGGCTTTTAGCAAATGGTGAAGAGGATTCTAAAGGAAATGAATTAACAAAGGCAACATTTAAATTACTGCAGGGTTATCCAGGATTTAAAGGAAACGTTGAAGGTGCAGATATCTTCAACGGAAGTTGTGATGTTATTACTTGTGACGGTTTCGTAGGTAATCTTGTGCTTAAAGCTAGTGAAGGGGTTGCTTCGACAATCTCTGTGCTTATCAAAGATTACATTCGTAAATCACCTATTGCTATTACAGGTGCACTTTTAATGAGAAGAGTTTTTAAACTTCTTAAAAAAGAGATCGACTATGCCGAGGTTGGTGGAGCTCCACTTATCGGTATTAAAGGTTGTGCAATCGTAAGTCATGGTAAAAGTAATGCCAAAGCGATTGAAAATGCAATTTATCAAGCTATCAGATATGTTGATACAGGTGTAAACCAGCATATAGAAACAAGATTAGCTAAGTTAAAACAAAAGGAAGCTTAATGGCATACGCTGCATTTCGTTCTATTGGTGCTTATGTTCCAGAAAAAATTTTAACAAACGAAGATTTAACTAAGATTGTTGATACTTCAGATGAATGGATCACAAAAAGAACCGGTATAAAAGAACGCCATATTGCAGCGGAAAATGAGTTTACAAGTGACCTTGGCATGAAAGCTGCAGAAAAAGCATTAGAGAGAAGTGGTATAGACAGATCAGAAATTGATATGATTGTTTGTGCGACTATCTCACCAGATTATTTTTGTATGCCTTCAACAGCTACTATTATCGCTACAAAATTAGGTATTAAAAATGCAACAGCATTTGATATCTCTGCTGCTTGTACAGGATTTGTATATATCCTTTCAATTGCAAAAGCTTTTATTGAAGCTGGTATGAAAAAAAATGTACTAATCATCGGTGCAGAGAAACTTTCAGCTATTACAGATTACACTGATCGTGGAACTTGTATCTTGTTTGGTGACGGTGCAGGGGCTGCTGTTATCTCTGCAACTGATAATAAAGAGGAAGCTATCATCGATGTTCATACTGGTGCTGATGGTGAATATGCTGATTTACTTATGACGCCAAACGGTGGAAGCGGTTCAGCTCACGATTCATTAGATCAAGAAGCTGCTAGCTGTTTCATGCAAATGAAAGGGAATGAAACTTTCAAAGTTGCAGTAAGAACACTTACACAAGATGTAAAAGACATTTTAGAAACAAACAATATCGTAAGTGAAGATGTAATTCACTTTGTGCCGCATCAAGCTAACTACCGTATTATTAAAGCGGTAGGTGATGCGCTGAAGCTAAAAGATGAACAAGTGGTACTTACGGTTGCAAAATACGGAAATACTTCTGGAGCTTCTATCCCTATGGCTATTAATGATATCTATGAAGAGGGTAAACTTCAAGCTGGTGAGTTAATGCTTCTTGATGCTTTTGGCGGCGGATTAACTTGGGGAAGTGCACTGGTTCCTTTTAGCCCGTTAAAATAACATTTTGCCAAATTTCTTCATTGAGATTTGGCCTTTCTTTCATTATATAACTTAGAGTAAGTTACTCTATAAAATAAACATTTTCCCTGAAATTGACATTATTTATTGTACATATTTTTGTAAAGTAGTAAACACTCTTTTAAAAAATTTTTCTTCATCGGGAAGATATAATTCATTATCTCTTAATTTTTCACCCCACATAGGGTTTGGATAGTAGTTATCGTCTTCAAAACGGGCCATTACATGGATATGTACGCGAGGAAGCATATTTGCAAAAGATGCAATATTGATTTTTGTAGGTTTGTAGTATGCAATCATCTCTTTTTCAATTATATTTACAATTTCCCACAATTGGCTTCTGACTTCAGCAGAAAGTTCACTTAACTCTTTATGGGGTTCTTGAGTGAAAACTTTGAGCCAGGGAATCTGACTCTCTTCTTTTTCAATGTAAAAATATTGATTTTCAAAAATGATATGCATCGGGAGATCCGTTTTTGTTAATTGTAACATAAAACGGATTGGATGGAAAGAGAAATTTTAGCGGTTTCTATTTCTTCTTCTAGAATCTCCGCCGCGAGAACCACCATCACGTGATCCACCTTCACGAGATCCTCCTGAACGGCCTCTAGAGTTTCTATGGCCACCACGTCTGTTTCCACCGCGACCTCTAGAATTTCTATCTCCGCCTCTTCTGTTTGCACGATCTAAAATAGCTTCAAGTTTATCTGCAGGGATACCGATGTTGCTAGGTCCTTTAATCTCTTGCTTGTTAAGGATCATAGAGATGAGTTTGTACATAATTGTCTCTTCATCAATATCCTCTTTAAGTTTATCAAGAATAAGGTGTGCTTCATCATAGATTTTTTGATCTTCAATGCTTTTTACGATATTGTCAATATTTGTTTGACGAAGATCATTTTTACTCGGTACAAAAGCATGTTCCATTGAAGTCCCAACGATTTTTTTGATCTTTTGCAGTTCTTTAAACTCTAAAGGAGTTAAAAGTGTAATCGCCTTTCCTTTAGTACCTGCACGACCTGTACGACCAATTCTATGTACGTAAGACTCAGGGTCAAACGGAATATGGTAGTTAAATACGTGAGAGATATTATTAACATGGATACCACGTGCCGCAACGTCAGTTGCAACTAACACTTTAACAGAGTTAGATTTGAAACCTTTAATAACTGTTTCACGTTGACGTTGTTCCATATCTCCATGTAAACCGTTTGCTAAATATCCTGCATTTGAAAGTACGTTTGAAAGTCTATCTACTTCAGATTTTGTTCTACAAAATACTACAGACTTATTCGTACTTTCACTATCCATTAAACGAATGATCGCATCATCACGCTCATGCTCATCGATTACATAATAAAGTTGTTCAATATCGGCATTTGTAGTTTCACCTTTTGTGATAGAAACAAATTCCGGATTTTCTAAGATTTTATGCGCCAGGTTTTTGATTGGTTGAGGCATAGTAGCTGAGAAAAGTAATGTTTGACGATCTGTAGGCATGAATGAAAAAATTTCAGTAATGTCATCTAAGAATCCCATATCAAGCATTTCATCAGCTTCGTCAAGCACAATCATGCTTGGAGCAAAATCAGGTAACATGTTTTTCTTTAAAATATCTAACATTCTTCCTGGTGTAGCAACTACAACATTCGCTCCGCGAGAAATAAGATCAATTTGACGTTTATATGAACTTCCACCATATACAGTTACTGTTCTAACACCAAGATTTTTACCGTATTTGAAAATTTCGTCACTTACTTGGGTAGCTAATTCACGAGTAGGAGTGATAACTAAAAGTTCAACTGAACCGTCAAGTTTCATGTTGTTAAGTGCCGGAAGACTGAACGCTGCAGTTTTTCCTGTACCAGTGTGTGCCTGACCTACCATGTCACGGCCAGCTAAAACTACTGGGATTGCTTGTGCTTGAATTGGAGAAGGGCTAGTAAACCCTGCAAACTTGATACTCTTTAGTATCTCTTTTTTTAAGCCTAACTCATCAAATGTTAGTACTTTTTCTTCTTGTTGTGCATTGTCTTGCATCATTTTCCTTGTGTATTAAGGAGATGATACAGACTATTTAAACTCTCTATAGCACCTTCTCCTCAAATTGTTTTGCGAATTATACCCAAATAAACCATAGAAGTTATTAAAATTATTAATTCTTTAGATAGCTTAAGTTTATATATTGCAAATTGTAATATATTTAAAGGCTTAAAGAAAAAGGGGATATAATAATTTTATAATTTCTAAGGGGATATTTTTGCAGATTGATATAAATATTATAATAATTTTATTTTTGATAGTTTCATTATTGACTACGTTTTTTGTACTTTTTAAAGAGAAAGCAGTAACACAAAGTTTACGAGAATTACTGAATAATACAGAAAAAGAGTATATAGCACTAAAAAGTACTTATGAAGCCGAGATAAAAGCTTCAAACGAAAAACTTAACATCTTAAAGTCGGCAAAAGAGGACCTCTCTAAAGAGTTTAAAAATCTGGCAAATCAGATCTTTGAAGACAAATCAAAACAGTTTAGCAGTTCGAATAAAGAGCAATTGGAACTTTTACTTAAACCGTTTCGAGAGCAGGTGGCAAATTTTTCGAAACAGACGCGTGAGCAGTTTGAAGTAGAAATAAAAGATCGTCACTTATTAAAAGATGAACTCTCGCGTTTAAAAGAGATGAATGCACAACTAGCAAGTGAAGCATTGAATTTGACAAAGGCATTAAAAGGGGAAAATAAGACTCAAGGCAACTGGGGAGAGATAGTGTTAGAAAAAATACTTGAGCAGTCTGGTCTTAGAAAAGGTGTAGAGTACGAGCTTCAAGCTACCTTGAAAAACGAAGAAAATAAAACATACAGACCAGATGTAATCGTACATATGCCTGGTGAAAGAGATATCGTTATAGACTCTAAAGTATCACTCGTTGCATATGAACGTTTTATGAGTAGTGAAGATGAGATTGAAAAAAAGCAAGCACTTAAAGAACATATAACAAGTATTTCTAATCATGTAAAACAGTTGAGTCAAAAAAGTTATGAAAAACTTGAAGGGGTGAATACATTAGATTTCGTATTACTTTTTATGCCGATAGAAGGAGCTTTTTTACTTGCACTAGAGAGTGACGGTGAATTTTTCAAAAATGCGTATGATCAAAATATCCTGGTTGTCTCTCCATCTACACTACTTGTAACACTTAGAACAATAGAGCATATCTGGAGAACTCAAAGACAAGAGGAACACGCTTTGAAAATCGCTGCAGAAGCTGAAGCGATGTATGATAAATTAGTGCTGTTTTTAGAAGAAATGAACCATATAGGCACACAGATTCAAAGAACACATGACTCGTATGAAAAAGCGATGAATCGCTTAAGTTCAGGGCGCGGTAATGTGATTAAACGTGCACAAAATATAGTTGCACTTGGAATAAAAACAAAAAAAGAGCTGCCGATAAGCACAAGTGAAGATGAATAGAGAAAACTAGTTTACAAATTTATCTTTTTGTAAACTAGATAGTGGATATACTTCACTTTATGAAAAGGGTACAATTCATTTTAAGCGGTTTATTGGTTGCAATGTTATTTTTTGCAGGGCATGACTATATAACTATGCAAATGGATTTGACACAAGATGACAAACCAAAAAAAGTACTAATACAAGCTGAACATAACGTTTTTCATATACCGATGATTTTAACTTCAAACGATAATAGTAGTTATGTTGAAGTAGAAGAAAAAATCACTTACTCATTAAAAAATCTTACATTCAATAACTTTCATATTTCTTTATTTAAACCCCCTCAATTAGCATAGATTCCATTCATATAAAAAATCATTTTAATATTTATAAAGGAATTTAAAATATGAGATATATTCTTATATTGTTACTGCCTTATATAGTTATGGCAGAAAATATTGAGGTACTGTATGAAAAAGTTCCTCAAAGCACAAGTTACAAAAGTAAATTAGCTATATTAAATGCAGAGTATCAATCTACAAAAGTAGATATGTCTGCAGGTGGCTTTAACGTGAACGGCGGAGTAACATACGCTGATCTCAAAGATCATTCAGATTCTGGAGTTGAGTATGAAGTTGCCATTTCAAAAGAAGTTTTTATCAATAGTTCAAAGATAGATAATTTTTTACAACAAAGTGATACATATAAAAATTTGCAAGCTAACAGTTTAGAAAACCGTTACAAAGTAAAGATTTGGCAGTTATACGGGGATTATTGTGTAGCTATGGAAGCACTGCAAGCAAAAGCAGAACTCTCTTCCGTATATGATGACATCAAAGCTCATATGCAAAAAGGTGCAGAGTACGGTGAGTTCGATAATTCTAAAGTTGTTATGTCAACTTTGGCGTTAGAGAGTTTGAATTTAGAACTTTCAAAACTTGAAAATCTGGTACAGATGTATGAGTCTCAAATAAAGGTTCTAGTAGATTTCGACGGGCAGTTCGAATGCAAAAATTTAGAAGCAGATATAGATAAACTGTTTGATCCTGAATATTCGGCCTTATGGCCTGTTTTAGAGACAAATGTACAAAAAAGCGATGCTGCACTAAAAGTAAGCCAGCAAACTTTCAATAGTGTGAACGTAGAAGCAAAATACACAGATGAACTGGATACAAACAGATATATGATTGGACTTTCTATTCCACTCAAGTTCGGTGAAAAAAATGAAGCAAAACGTGCTAAAGCAATGAGCGAAATGAGTGCAGCTAATTATGAACTTGAATCATTACGTAACCAGTACAGACATGAAAGCAGTGCTTTAAAAAGCAGACTTGATATATATAAAAAATATCTTTTAAGCAGCGAAAAAATTATCGTAGCACAAGCAAATCAACTGATTAATCAAAGTAATATGAGATTTATGGCCGGTGAAGAGAGTTTTCTTTCAATGATTAAAGCAACGGAAACAAAACTGAAAATGATTGAGACAATTTTAGATTTGAAGCTGCAAAGACACAATGCAGTTGCACAATATATGTATGAATATTCTATAGATCCACAAGGAGTAAAAAAATGATAAAAATAGCAATTTTAAATTTGATAACACTAGCGACATTATTCGCAAATGACTTGGTAGTTGCAGGAAATGACGCAATGATAAAAACAACAAAGGTAAAAGCGACAAAGAGTGTATATCTAGGAAGTTATCTGGCACAGGGACATCTTCCTGCAGATGCTACTTTTAGAATTGATGCACCTTTAGAAGGGATAGTTGAAACTTTAGGTGTGAACATCTATGACAATGTTAAACAAGGGAAAGTTATAGCTGCTATAAAAAGTCCTAAACTACTGGAGCTTGAAGCAGAATATATAAATCTTCTTATTGAAGAGGAGTATAATCAAAACGAACTCAAAAGACTAAAGCCTCTTTACGAAGCAGCAGTTGTTGCAAAAAAACAGTATCTTATGGCACAAAATATTTCTGAAAAATATAAAACACAATTAAAATTTTATAGAAATTTACTGCAAGAATGGGGACTGAGTTCTAAGCAGATAGAAACAATTACGCAGACAAAAAAAGCTATTACAGATATTAAGATATATGCACCGATTTCAGGAAAAATAGCAGATCTAAATATCTTTCCGAAAATGTACTTACAACGCGGAGATCACATGATGAGTGTTGTTGATACTGCTAAAACTCATCTTGAACTTTCATTACCGATAGCTTTAGCAAAAGAGTTACATGTAGGTTCAAAACTTTTTATAGGCGAGTCTCCTGTTGAAGTGGAATCAATTGCGGCAAAGATTGATCCCAGAACACAAACACTGGCTGTACATCTGTTAAGTAAAAACGGTATGAGTGTTTTACCTGAAGAGAAGAAAAATATCAAACTGTTTTGGCCGAAAGACGCATATGAATTACCTGCATCAGCAATTGTAAGTGTAGATGATAAAGCGGCTCTTTTCGTAAAAGTGGATAACGGATATAAACTGGTAAATGTAACAGTTTTAAATAGAGATACAAGTAAAGTATACGTAACATCTCAAACTTTACATACAAATGATCTGATCGTGACAAGCGGTGCTATAGCACTTAAGGGTGCTGTGGAGGCACAAAGCAATGATTGAAAAACTCATTGGAATAGCTTTACAACAAAGAGTACTTGCACTAATTATTGCTTTAGCTCTTGCTGTTGGCGGTGTGTTTTCGTACTCTAAATTAACGATTGATGCTTTTCCTGACGTATCTACTACACAGGTAAAGATTATTATCAAATCGCCCGGGATGACGCCAAAAGAGATTGAACAGCAGATTACGATTCCTATTGAATTAGAGATGCAGGGGATTCCTCACCAAAAGATAGTACGTTCTATATCTAAATATGCTTTAGCAGATATTACGATCGACTTTGAAGAGGGTACTGATCTGTATTGGGCAAGAGACAGGGTATATCAAAGGTTCAATAATATTAAAAACTCGCTGCCGGCAACAATGAGCGGAGGTATTGCCCCTGTTACAACACCTCTGGGTGAAATTTTAATGTTTACTATTGAGTCGGACACATTGTCTTTAATGGAGAAGCGTACGCTGCTTGACTGGGTTATTCGTCCAAGCCTTAGAAACATAGAGGGTGTAGCAGATGTAAATGCACTTGGCGGGGAAGTACAAACATTCAGAATTAAACCGGATTTTGCGGCGATGGCATCGCTTGGACTTACTTTAGAAAATATAGAAAATAAGATTGAGAAAAACAATGCCAATTTTGGAGCAGGAAGAATTGAGCGTGGAGATGAAGCATTGCTAGTGAGACTTCCTGGAAGTATGAAAAACAGTGATTCTCTTTCAAACTTAGTGATCAGAGTTGACGAAAACGGTGCGATAGTCCGCTTAAAAGATATAGCACAAGTAGCAACTGATAAGCTTACACGCTACGGGTATGTGACAAAAGACGGTAAGGGTGAAGCAGTAGAGGGTCTTGTTCTCGGACTTAAAGGTGCAGATGCATCACGTGTAACATCGCAAGTTAAACAGCGTTTGGATGAACTCGAGAGCAATTTACCGGAGGGGACAAAGATCAAGATCTTTTACGATAGAAAAGATCTCATCTCAAAAGCAGTAAATATGGTACAAAAATCTCTTACCGAAGCGATTATTCTTGTATTAATAATACTATTTTTATTTTTAGGAAGTTTTGTTTCTGCGATTACTGTTGCATTGATTTTGCCGCTTTCAATATTAAGTGCATTTATTTGTATGTACTATTTTGGTATCAGTGTGAATTTGATGAGTCTCGGAGGTATTGCCATTGCGATCGGGATGATAGTTGATTCCGGTGTTGTACTTGTAGAGAATGTTATAGCAAGACTTTCTGAAGAGAGAAATGAAAGTAGATTACATACGATCTATGTTGCTGCAAAAGAGGTAAGCACGCCTATTATTTCGGGTGTGTTTATTATTATCATTGTGTTTACACCGCTATTGATGCTGCAAGGTTTAGGGGGAAAACTTTTTGCTCCGGTTGCTCTGAGTATTGTGTTTACACTTGCCTCGGCAATCTTTTTGGCACTTTTTGTTATTCCGACAATTGCATCGTTTTTAATTAGGAAAGTATCTCACGAAGAGACATGGTTAATGAAACATTTAATCAAGTGGTATGAACCGCTATTACATAAAGCATTTAAAGCTGAAAAGTTTATTTATACACTTTTAGCTGTTTTACTAGTAGGGACATTTTTTGCATTTTCAACTATCGGTAAAACGTTTATGCCGACAATGGATGAAGGGAATATTGTTATCGGTGTTGAAACACCGCCGTCTATTAATATACCTGCAGGGATAACATTAGCTACGGAGATACAAAAAAAACTGATGCAGGAAATTCCGGAAATCAAATCGATTATTGCCAGAACAGGTTCGGATGAGATTGGACTAGATCCGATGGGGTTAAATGATACAGATACATTCTTGGTTTTTAAACCTAAAGAAGAGTGGAGAAAACAAGACGTAGAATGGCTTAAAGAGCAGATGAGGAAAACTCTTGAAGAGATCCAGGGGATAGAATACGGCTTTACCCAACCAATCGAGATGAGAACTTCAGAGATGCTTACAGGTGCCCGCGGTGATGTAGTTATTAAAGTATTTGGTGAAGAGATAGATAAACTTAATGAACTGGGAACAAAGATCAAAGAGATTACTCAACACACACAAGGTTCGGAAGATGTTTATATGCGTCAAAATGAGGGTGCTGCATACCAAGAGCTTCGTTTTAATGAAGAAAAACTTGGAAATTACGGACTTGATAAAAGTGATGTGGCTCATCTGCTTCAAGCTGCTGTAAGCGGTGTTGAGGTTGGAACGATTTATCAAGGGATGAAGCAGTTTTCAATTGTTGTCAAAGGGGATTATAAAACGACAAATCTTGATGAGATCTATCTTGTAGGTTCTATGGGGGAAGCAGTTTCTCTTTTAGAAGTTGTAGACATTGTAAGAAGCAGCGGACCTGTTGAGATTAAACATGAAAAAGCGAGACGTTTTGTTTCTATCCAGACAAATGTAAGCGGAACGGACCTGGTTACTTTTGTTGATAATCTTAAAGCAAATATTGCCAAAGATGTGGAATTGCCTTCCGGATATTCTCTGACTTTTGGCGGAGAGTTTAAAAATCAACAGGCTACGATGTCGAGATTATCACTTGTTGTACCGATTGCTCTTGTACTTATTTTTATGACCTTGTATATGACGTTTAAATCAATCGTACAAAGTATAATTATTTTTACGACGATACCTCTTGCTATGATGGGAGGAATATTCGGATTGTATCTGACAAACAGCTACCTTTCGGTTCCGGCTTCAGTAGGTTTTATTGCACTTCTTGGTATTGCTGTTCTTAACGGTGTTGTAATGGTTAGTTATTTTAACGAACTGGCACAAACGATGAATATCAAAGATGTGGTTATTCAAGGGGCAAAAAGAAGACTTCGTCCGGTACTGATGACGGCAACGATTGCAGCGCTTTCACTTGTACCTATGCTTTTTGCAACTGGACCTGGATCTGAGATTCAAAAACCGCTTGCAATAGTTGTTATTTTCGGATTAATCTCATCAACAGCTCTTACTTTGGTGCTTTTACCGATGCTGTATAAAAGATTTATTAAAGAGAATAATGATATAAATCTATCATGAAGATAGAAACAAAATACAACTACGAAAAAACATGGTCACTTACTTCTGAAGCAGATTTACTTAAAATCATTGCTGAAGAGGTTGGTGATGCCGATCCCCAAGGTACACTCAAATATATTAAAGAAGTTATAAAAAGCGGGAAAGAGATTAGCGTAGGCTCTTGTAAGTTTAGAGAAAAGAAATAAGGATATAGATGTTACAAAACCCTGATTTAGCAAAACTAATACTAAGACTTTCACTCGGAATTTTAATTCTGTTTCACGGTATTCATAAGATTATTCATGGAATTTCAGGAATTAAAGCGATGCTAGAACCGACAATCATTCCAACTTTTTTTGCTTATGGAGTGTTTGTAGGAGAATTAATAGCACCTATTTTTATCATTTTAGGTTTATATGCAAGAGTTGCTGCGGGTGTTTTAGCATTCAATATGTTTGTAGCTATTTACATGGCATATGGGTTTTCTCTTTCAATTTCAAAACACGGCGGTATTAGCTGGGAATTACCTCTGGTATATTTTATTATGAGTATTTTAGTCGTTTTATTAGGAAGCGGAAAGTACAGCGTAAACTCAAAATAATTTAAAGGTGTTTCACCTTTATTTTTGAGTTTAAACTCCAGCCGATAAGTGCCATTAAGGCAATAACACCGTAACTCGGTAAAAAACTATATGTATTTGCCAAGTACACTAACCAAAGAAGAATCGCTCCAAGCGGTGTCGGTACCCCAACAAAAAACTTCTCAACAGAACCTGCATCTGAATTAATGTTAAACTGGATTAAACGTCTAAGACCGGAGATTACATAAAAGATACTCACTGCACCTGCTAAAACAAGCTCTATCCCTTCAAAGCTTTTTGAGTATGTCGCTTGAAAGATCAAAAATACAGGTACAAGTACAAAACTTAAAAAATCTGCAAAACTGTCAAGCTGAATCCCAAACTCATTAGAGAGTTGAAATTTTCTTGCAATTTTCCCGTCAAATATATCAAATGCACCACCAATCCATGCAAGAATAATTGCTATAAAAAAATTATTTTGTGTTATGAAATAAGTTGCAAGTAAACCGGCTGTTATATTGACAAAAGTGAACATATTGGCGAGGTTAAAGTGAGATGAAGGAGTAAAAAGGAATTTCATAGTATCTATAAGCCTTGTTATTTTTTGAAATTATAGCAGAAGAATAAAATATTAAACAATTATTGAAATTGATATACATTATCAATATTAAGAATAGAATAAGCTGTTTTTGATTATCATTCTCAATATAAAGAATAAAAATTAAAAAGGTTACTAGATGAACAGTAAAATTTCAATCTTATTAATGGCATTATTATCAGTTACCCTGTATGGAGAAACTGAAGTTCAACAAAGAAGCGATTCCGTAAGAGAGGCAGTTTATGAGATCGGAAAGCTTGAAGAAAAAGAGGTTTCTGTTGTTGATAATTTCAAAAATATGTTTAAAAACGGAGAAATTAGCGGGCAACTTAGAGTTGCTTATGCAGGTTACAATCATAAGGACAGCACTCCTGATACATATGCAACTGCTATAGGTGGGATATTAAAATATGAACTAGCAGAATATAAAGGTTTTAATGCTGGTATCGCATTTTATGCTTCAAAAGATATTACATGGTTAAGCGGAAGTAATACACATAGAAATACGGAACTTTCATCATCGGAGGGTGAAGATGAAGATCTTAGTGAAGCGTATCTAAACTATAGAACAGGAAATTTTAATTTCAGAGCTGGTCGCCAAGTGCTTAACACACCTTTAGCAGATAGTGATGATATTAGAATGATCCAAAATACATTTGAAGCCTATGTTGCATCTTATGATAATGACGGATGGCAGTTGATGGCTGGAAATATTCAATCTTGGCACGGAATAGATCTTGAAAACGGTTTAGACGATGGTTGGAGAAAAATAGGTAACAATGGTGTGAATTTTGCCGGTGCAAAATATTACGATATGTGGGAATTTCAATCCTGGTACTATAATATCAGTGATAGTTTGAATGCTTTTTATGTAGACTTCGGTGTTGAGTATCCGATTAATGACTCTGTTACAATACATACAATGGCACAGTATCTTAATGAAGAAGAGTTGAAAAACAGTGGGAACAGTGCAAGTATTTATGGTGGATTGTTTGAAGTCGTATTTGGCGGTTTGGGTATCAATGTTTCTTACAACCATGCTGACAAGAAACAAGATAAAGAAAGTTTTTCCGGTTTTGGAGGAGGAACTTTATTTACAAATATGGACATGATGATTCTTGATAATATCTCTAAAGACAGAGAAGTTAATGCAATAGTTTCAGGATTGGGGTATAATCACGAAAACATATCGCTGATTTATGCGTATGGAGATTTTTTAGGCAAAGCAGATAGTAACGGTGATAAAGCACATATCGTAGAGCAAAATTTCAATATAGAATACAATGTAAATGATGAATTTTTAGTGGCATTCATTTATGTATTAAGCGAAGATAAGCAAAATGCACTAAAAACAGAATATGACTACGATAGAATGCAATTTATGATAAATTATAATTTTTAAAAGAGGTAGTATGAGATTAAATGAATGTAGTGTCGGCAAAAAATTAAAAATTTTAAAACTTCATGCCGATGAGACACTAAAACATAGACTAATATCTTTTGGAATTATGAAACATGCCGTCATTGAACTTATCGGAGAGGCACCCAGAAAAAAAACGATAGAGATAAAAGTTGGGAATATGCAAGTAGCCCTAAGAGCACAAGAAGCAAAGATGATAGAGGTAGAAGAGATATGAACAAAGAAACTTTAGCCTGTCCTGTTACTGCCAAACATATTAAGGTAGCGCTTGTCGGACAACCTAATGTCGGTAAGAGTATGCTTATTAACTCAGTAAGTAATGCACATTTACATGTAGGGAATTTTTCAGGTGTGACAGTTGATAAAGCAGAAGTGCTGTTTGATTACAAAGGGTACAACTTTACGGTCGTTGATTTACCGGGGACATATGCATTTACCGATTATACAATTGAAGAGAGAGTGACACACGATTACTTATGTGCCGAAGAGTACGATATTATCATTAATGTTGTAGATTCAACCAACCTCTTTAAAAATTTACAGCTCACTTCCGAACTTCTTACTATGAGTAAAAAGATTGTCATTGCTTTAAATATGAGTGATGAAGCGGAAAAAGAGGGTATCAGTGTTAATGCCGATTATATGACGGAGTTAATGGGACTTCCGTGTGTAAAAGTTTCTGCTGCTACAAAAATGGGAATAGAAACACTTATAGAAGCAGTTGTAAAAGAATACGAAAGTGATAAGGTAGATCCAAAACTTGTTTTTTCTGTAAGTGTTGAAGATGAAATTAGTAACTTAGTATCTTATTTTAAAAAGCACAAATATCAAGCAGCAAATTCTTATAGAAATATTGCTATTAATCTACTAAAAAACAATAAAAAAACATATGAGAAACTGCATGATAATCCAATCTGGACAGAATTACAGCCTGTTTTAATTGAAGCTTCAAGACATATAGAGATCCATCATGATACTGATGATGTTAAAGAAGCGTTTGCGGAGGAATATGCATCATTCAACAGAGGTATTGTTGCTGAAGTTGTCACACAGGAAAAACGAGAAGAGAAGAAAACATTAACGGAGAAGATCGATTCTGTATTGATCCATCCTCTTTTTGGTATTCCTATCTTTTTATTTTTTATGTGGAGCTTATTCCAGCTGACGTTTGAGATCGGTGCTATCCCGATGGATTATATCGATGGATTCTTTGGATGGTTCGGTGATGTTATAGGTGCTACAATACCAAACGATAGCGTCCGCTCTCTTGTTGTTGATGGGATTATTGCAGGTGTCGGGGCAGTTGTTCTTTTTATCCCGAATATCGTAATTCTTTTTATCGGTATAGCCCTGTTGGAAAGTACTGGATATATGTCGCGTGTTGCTTTCTTATTAGATGGATTTTTCCATAAATTTGGCTTGCACGGACAAAGTTTTATTCCTCTTGTAACAGGTTTTGGATGCTCAATTCCTGCATATATGAGTGCTAGGGTGTTAAAAAATGATAGAGACAGATTATTGACTCTTTTCATTATAGGTTTTATGTCTTGTGGTGCAAGGTTACCTGTGTACGTACTTTTTGCTGGAGCATTTTTTCCAGAAGATATGGCAGGAAACGTACTGTTTGCGATCTATATTTCAGGAGCAATCATGGGATTAATTGCAGCAAAAATTTTAAAACTTACTGCATTTAAAGGTGTTGATGAACCATTCGTTATGGAGATGCCAAAATACAGACTACCAAGTTTAAAGCTTATTTGGCATACTGTATTAACAAAAACAATGATGTACTTGAAAAAAGCGGGTACTTTTATTGCAGGTGCTTCAATGTTAATTTGGTTCTTATCAACATACCCTCATAATGATGCACTTGATGTAGTTTATGAAGCAAAAATTGAGAAAGCACAAAGTGAACAAGAGATCATAGTTCTTGAAAATCAACTTTCTATGGAACATTTAGAAAACAGTTATCTAGGAGCGATCGGAAAATTTACCGAACCGATTTTTGCACCTCTGGGATTTGACTGGAAAATGAATATTGCATTACAAACCGGACTAGCAGCAAAAGAGGTTGTAGTATCTACATTAGGAGTATTATATGCATTAGGTGGTGACGTAGATGAAACAAATACGTCATTAGCGACATTGATTAAAAATAATATACCGTTTGCTTCTGCAGTTTCATTCATTGTAGTTGTAATGATTTACTTACCGTGTCTGGCTGCTTCAATTGTCTTTACGCGTGAAGCTGGTAGTATTAAATACTTTTTTTACCTCTTTGCATTTACTTCTATCACGGCATATGTCATGGCATTTATAGCGTATAGAATAACTCTGATGATTACAGGTATTAGCTAATTGTTATTTTCTTGGGAGTATAATTTAGAAAACTAAAAAAGGTTGAAAATGGCTAAACATAAAATATTAATGATTGAAGATGATTT
Organism: Sulfurimonas sp. C5; assembly: GCF_029872055.1. Lineage (NCBI taxonomy): Bacteria > Pseudomonadati > Campylobacterota > Epsilonproteobacteria > Campylobacterales > Sulfurimonadaceae > Sulfurimonas > Sulfurimonas sp. C5. The sequence goes on along the minus strand of NZ_JARXNQ010000005.1, from coordinate 121,870 downwards.
AGAACTTGCCGAAATTCTAGCAGAATATCTGGAGCAGTATGAGTTTGATATCACGGTAGAAGATGACCCTTTTAAAGCTGTTAGTATTTTAAAGTTAGAGCCTTTTGACTTAGTTATTTTAGATTTAACACTTCCTGGTATGGATGGTCTTGAAGTCTGTGAAGCGATACGCGAACGTCAAGATATCCCTATCATCATTTCTTCGGCTAGAAGTGATGTAACAGATAAAGTAAAAGCATTGGAACTCGGTGCGGATGATTATATGCCAAAACCTTATGACCCTCGTGAACTTGAAGCAAGAATTCAGTCTGTACTTCGCCGTTATGCAGCAAAAACAGAAGCAAAAGCGGAAAATAAAAGTGACTTTAAATGTGACAAAGAGACGATGACAATCACTTATAAAGGAAGAAATATAGATCTGACAAATGCAGAATTTGGTATTCTTGCATATATGATCCAAAAACACGGACTTGTAGTTTCTCGTGAAGATCTGATCCATAACGTAAATGCTATCAATGAAGACAGTTCAAATAAATCAATCGATGTAATGGTCGGGCGTATCAGAAGCAAGCTGGGAGATAAATCTTTAATAGAATCTGTCCGCGGTGTAGGATATAAACTACTCAAATGATCAAGAAAAATGCAGTACTCATAACGGTACTTTTTGCCCTAAGCGTTGCACTGGTTAGTATCAGTGCAATCTTTTGGGAATTTTATAAACTTAATAAACAACAATATATAGATCATATCTTCACAAAATATTCCGTTATTGCTCAAATCTATCGTGAACATATGCAAAGAAGTTCATCAGAAATTATGTTAGAAGCAAACTTGGCAGTTTACGATCTTTTTATTATTAAAGATAAACAAGAGACAAAGTCACTTTTAGAAAAAGCAAAAGTTTTGAAAAAAGAGGGATTTAAAAGTTATGATACTTCTTTAATGATCAATAAACAAGGACTTTTTACAAAAAATACTGTAACCAATCTAGAAGCGACGATGCTTGAGTATCAAAAGCGTATTTATTTCCACATAGCAAGTCCAGATTCGGAAGTATTTATTAAAGACGAGGTGTTAAAACCGTATAGTTATATTAATATGCTTTACTCATATAGTATGATATTTCTTATTATTGCTTTTTCATTTGTATTGGTCTTACAAAAACTTCGACCATTGATCCGACTTCGAAAGAAGATTGCTTTATACGGGAATGGAGATATGGATATCTCATTTAAAACACGAAATATTGATGAGATTGGTGCTGTTGCAAATGAGTTGGAAAATACTAAAGAGAAGATCAATACTATTTTGGAATCACGTACACTATTTTTAAGAAACCTGATGCATGAACTTAAAACTCCAATCGCAAAAGGTACTATTGCAACACAGATGTTACAAGAACAAAAACAGCGTGACCGTTTTACGTCTATTTTTACAAGGCTTGAAACTTTGGTTGAAGAGTTTGCCATGATTGAAGAAGTGACAAGTCTCGGTGATGCAACGGAGTTTAAAGAATATCGTTTAGTAGATGTTATTGACGGTGCTATAGATATGGCAATGGTTGAGAGGGAAAGAGTAGGTGTGATGATTCAAGCAGATGTTAAAGAAAAAGTAAATTATCGGCTGTATACAACTGCTATTAAGAATATGATTGATAATGGTATTAAATACTCTGATGATGGATATATTAAAATCTTAATCAATGATAGAGGAGAATTGTGTTTTGAAAGTAAAGGGGAATGCTTGAAACATCCTTTACAATATTATATAGAACCTTTTACAAAAGAGAACCCCTCAAAAAACAGTTTTGGACTTGGTTTATATTTAGTTGATTCTATCCTGAAAGTACATGGAAAAGTTCTTGCCCATGAGTATGAAAACGGGATTAATCGTTTTATATTTGCATAAGTTTAAATATGTAAACTATTATAATGAATAAATTGCTTTATATAGGTTTATCCCTTATTTTCTTTATTTTCGGATGGATAAGCCATTCAGCATACGAACCGGGAAACCGAATAGCAAAAAAATCTCTTTTTGAAAAAATTAAAGAGAGAAAAACTCTAAATGTAGTACTTTTAAATGCCCCCTCAACATATTATATCGGGCCTGATGGTCCAAGTGGTTTTGAATATGATCTTTTAGCTGCCTATGCAGAAAATTTAGGTGTAGAACTTAACATTACTGCTGCACATACTGTCAAAGAAGCACAGGAATATATTGGAAAAGAAGGTATAGATATCGTATCTGCTTCTTTAACAAAAACACCACGTAGAGAAGAGTTATATAACTTTGGACCATCTTATTTTGAAGTACAAGAACAAGTGGTATGTTACAGAGGGATGCTTGGTAGTTCAAAATTTCCACGAGATGTAGAAGATTTAGAAGGTTTAGAGATTGTTGTAGGGGAAAACACTAGTTATTATGAAACTGTAGAGTCCCTTATAAGCGATGGGTTTGATATTAATGTGAGTGTTACATCTGAATACTCCACTGAAGAGCTTTTAGAAATGGTTTCAAACCATCAGATAGATTGTACGATAGCCGATTCCAATATATATTCTATTAACCTAAAATATTTTCCAGATATTGCTATGGCTTTTTCAGTTAGTGGACGAGAACAGCTTGCTTGGATATTACCACAGAATTCTCCAAAGTTAGAAGCAGATATGTACAGCTGGCTTAATAATTATGTACAAACAGGTAAGATGACACAATTAAAAGATCATTACTACTCTTATGTACTTTTCTTTGACTATTACAATACAAAAATGTTTTATAAACGGATTAAATCAAGACTCCCTAAGTATGAAGATTATTTTAAAAGTGCCTCGACAAGGTTCGGTATTCCATGGGCACTTTTAGCAGCAGTTTCTTATCAAGAATCTCATTGGAACCCAAAAGCAAAAAGTTTTACTGGAGTTAGGGGAATGATGATGTTGACACGTCATACTGCAAGACTTTTAGGTGTTAAAAACAGACTTGATCCAAAGCAGAGTATTGTAGGTGGAACAAGACATCTCAAACAGATGATGAAAAATGTTCACGAAGGTGTTGAAGGGGAAGACAGACTCAAATTCGCTCTTGCTGCGTATAATGTAGGGGGTGGACATATTCAAGATGCAATGACTTTGGCAAAAAAACTTGGATTAAATCAATATGTGTGGAGTGATTTGAAAATTGTTTTACCTCTTTTATCCCAGAAAAAATATTATAAGTCACTCAAATTTGGATATGCTAGAGGAAGTGAACCTGTAAAATATGTTGAGTCAATCTATAACTATAAAAGTATCTTGGATAAGTTGGTAGATAATCAAGAAAAAGAAGCGGAAAAAACGCTAGATGAGAATACTACTCATTAGCGTGTGAAAGGTCTGCTAAAAAGCTTTCCATATCATATTTAATACGATATTCTGGTGTCATAATATGGATGAGGATATCACCTAAGTCAATTACAATCCAGTCTCCACTTTCATCAACATTATTGAAATGTTCATCGGGTTTAAGCCCTTTTTTTAAGTGGTCTAATAGTGCAACTGTATGCTTTTGACCAAGTGATGATGCGATGATCGCATAATCAACAAAATAATCTTTTCCAAGTAAATCAAAAACTTCGATTGCCTCAGCTTTATTTTGATCAAGTATAGAAGTGATTTTTTCTATTCTATTTGTCATTGTATTCCTTATAATATTTTAATATTTCATCTGCAATTTTGGGAGGAAGAAACTTCAGTTCACAATCTTTTCTTAATTGTGTCGAAGATATCGGTACATCTACATTAAGTTGTATATAGTCATCCGATATATGAGTCTCTTCACGTGTAACAATTATAAATTTTACCAGTTTGACAAGTTCGTCATATTTATACCATTTCTCTAAAGAAGCCAAGTTGTCCGCACCAATTACTACATAAATATCTTTATAAAACTGTTGAAGATATTTAACAGTGTCTATGGTTGGAACTTTTTTTTGCTGTTCCACTTCAAAAGAGCTTACTTCTATATTTTGATAATCTTGAAATATATCTTTTAACCATTTAAGTCTTAAGTGAGCATCAGCTATAAACTTTGACTTAAACGGGTTGAGGTAAGTTGGCATTATGACGACTTTATCAATAAAATCTAAATCTCTTAAAGCCTCGACAATTTTGATGTGACCTATATGGGGAGGATCAAAAGAGCCGCCAAAAAGTGCAATATTTTTCATTTAATCAGAATTATAACTAAATTTGGATAAAATAACAGAATTTAATTTTTATAGGATATAAAATGGCACTAAAAATAGCAATTAATGGATTTGGTAGAATCGGTCGTTGTGTTGCTAGAATTGCGGCTACAAGAGACGATGTAGAAGTTGTTGCAATCAATGATATGGCAAGCATGGATATGATGTTATATCTTCTAAAAAACGATTCGGTTCACGGAACATTCAAAAGCGAAGTAGAACAAATTGATGATGAAAATATCAGTATAGACGGACATAAAATCAGAGTGTTTTCTGATAGAGATCCTAAGAATTTGAAATTTGCTGATTGTGGTGCAGATATGGTTTTAGAGTGTACAGGTGTTTTCTTGACTCAAGAGAGTGCACAAGTACATATTGATAACGGTGTAGAAAAAGTTCTTTTCTCGGCTCCTGCAAAAGATAAGAATACTCCAACATTCGTAATGGGTGTAAATGAAGATAAATACGATGGGCAAAAAATTGTTTCAAATGCTTCTTGTACTACAAATTGTTTAGGTCCTGTAGCTCGCGTTTTAGATGATGCTTTTGGAATTGAAAAAGGTCTTATGACTACAATTCACTCATATACAAATGATCAAAATATCTTAGATGTAAAACACTCTAAAGATAAACGTCGTGCTCGTGCGGGTGCTGTTAATATGATCCCTACGACAACTGGTGCTGCAAAAGCTATCAGCCTTGTATTACCACAATTAGAAGGAAAACTTCACGGTCAATCTGTTCGTGTACCTACACCGGATGTTTCTATGGTTGACTTAAATGTAGTTGTAAGAAAAGAGACTACAAAAGAGGAAGTAAATGCAGTATTTAATGCAGCAGCTGCAGGAAGTCATAAAGGTCTTATTTTAGTAGACAAAGATATGAGAGTATCTCAAGATTTCGTAGGATGTGAATACAGTTCGATCGTGGCAGAAGATCTAACACAAGTTATCGGTGGTAACATGGTAAAAGTTATGGCTTGGTACGATAACGAGTGGGGTTATTCTATGAGACTTTTAGATATGGCTGTTCATATTTCTAAATAAGGGTATAGATGGAGTTATTGCATTTAAAAAATTTACAACTAAAAGATAAAAAAGTTTTTATCAGATGTGATTTTAATGTTCCAATGGATGAGTTTGGCAACATTACAGATGACAGACGTATCCGTTCAGCAGTTGCGACTATTAATTATTGTTTAGATGAAGATTGTGCAGTTATTTTAGCTTCACACTTTGGACGTCCTAAAGGTGAGTTTGATGAAAAATATTCATTAGCACCGGTTGCAAGACGTTTACAACAACTATTAAAACGCCACGTATCGTTAGCACCAAGTGTAGTTGGTGAAGATGCACTTAAAATGGCTCAAGAGTTACCTCGTCATGAAGTAATGTTATTAGAGAACTTACGTTTTGAAGAAGGTGAAACTAAAAATGATGAAGAGTTGTCAAAAAAATTAGCTTCGATGGCTGAGTTTTATATTAATGATGCATTTGGTGTATCTCACCGTGCTCATGCTTCTGTTCACGGAATTACGAAGTATTTTGACAATGAACATAAAGCTGCAGGTTTTTTACTTGAAAAAGAGATCAATTTCTTTGGAAAGCTAATTGACAATCCTGTACGCCCGTTTGCTGCTATTGTAGGTGGTTCAAAAGTATCAGGTAAACTAGAAGCACTTGTAAATCTTTTACCGAAAGTGGACAAACTGTTCATCGGTGGCGGTATGGCTTTTACTTTCTTAAAACAGTTAGGGTACGATATAGGGGCATCACTAGTTGAAGACGATCTACTAGAAGAAGCACAAAAAATTATGGATAAAGCTAAAGAGCTTGGTGTAAAATTTTATTTACCTGTAGATGTTATAGCAGCGGAAAAATTTGCAGAAGATTCAGTTATTAAAATTGTAACTGCACAAGAGATTCCTCACGAATGGATGGGTCTTGATATTGGTCCTGCAACAGTAAGACTTTACCGTGAAGGTTTAAATGATGTACAAACTGTTCTTTGGAATGGGCCAATGGGTGTGTACGAGATGGAAAGATTTGCAAGAGGTAGTTCAAAAATAGCTAACTTTGTAGCAGATAGTTATGCAACTACTGTTGTAGGTGGCGGTGATACTGCTGACCTTGTACAGCGTGTGAAAGTTGATGATGAAATCACTTTTATCTCAACAGGCGGCGGAGCATCGTTAGAGTTATTAGAAGGTAAAATTTTACCGGGTGTTGAAGTTCTTTTAGCAGATTAAGAAAGGGTGTAATGATAGTAGCTGCAAATTTAAAAACAAATTTAACTAGAAAACAAACAAATATATATATTAAAGAATTAGAAAAATTTTTAAGTTCTGAAAATATTACACAAGATATCTTTGTTTTCCCTGCTACATCTTCACTTGATACTTTTGACACTCAAACTATTGTAGGGGCACAAAATGCATATCCTGTGCAAAACGGTGCTTTTACCGGTGAAATTGGGCTTGACCATTTAGATGAATTTGGAATCAAAACTATTTTAATCGGTCATAGCGAACGTCGTCATATACTGGGTGAATCTCAGGAAGCTATTGCTGAAAAATTTAACTATTTTAAAGAGCTTGGATTTACAATTGTCTATTGTGTTGGCGAACCTCTAGAAAAAAGAGAAGCCGGATCAAATGTTATGATGGAATACATTAATGCCCAGTATGAGGGTATTGATACAAAGTATGAAAAACTTATTATTGCGTATGAACCAGTGTGGGCAATCGGTACTGGGCTTACTCCTACAAATGAGGATATTTTAGCAATACACAGAGAGTTAAAGAAAAAATCTCAAGCACCTCTTTTATATGGTGGCAGTGTCAAAGTAAATAATGCTAAAGAGATTATGGCATTACAAAATGTAGATGGGGTACTTGTAGGAAGTGCAGCATTAAATGTAGAAGACTTTTGTCAAATGGCAGTTTTTGCAGAAGACTTGGAAAAATAAAAGTAAGGAGAAATGTTTTAATGGTAATGAAAGGTAAAAAAGGACTGATTGTAGGTCTTGCAAATAATAAATCTATTGCATATGGGATTGCAAAAGCGTGTAAAGAACAAGGTGCTGAACTGGCATTTACATATTTAAATGATGCACTTAAAAAAAGAGTTGAACCAATCGCGGTAGAATTTGGTAGCGGTGATTATGTGTATGAACTAGATGTGTCAAATGAAGAGCATATGGCAGGAATTGCAGAAAAAATTGAAAAAGATTTTGGAAAAATTGACTTTTTAGTGCATTCAGTAGCATTTGCACCAAAAGAGGCTCTGTCTGAACCGTTTATGAAAACTTCTAAACAAGCATTTGAGATTGCTATGAATATTTCTGTTTACTCGTTAATTGATCTTACAAACAGACTAGAGAGTGTGTTAGCAGATGATGCCTCAATCTTAACACTTTCATATCTTGGTGGACCAAAATGGGTTGCAAATTATAATGTGATGGGTGTAGCAAAAGCTGCGTTAGAGGCGAGTGTACGATACATGTCAGTGGAACTTGGATCAAAAGGACAACGTGTAAATGCGATCTCTGCTGGTCCTATCAAAACACTTGCTGCTGCCGGTATCGGTGATTTTTCTCAGATTTTAAAATGGAATGAATTAAATGCTCCATTAAAAAGAAATGTAACAATTGAACAAGTTGGAAACTCTGCAATGTATCTTTTAAGTGATCTGGCTTCTGGTGTAACTGGTGAAGTACATTATGTAGATAGCGGTTATAACGTGATGGGTATGGCTGCAGTTGAAACTAACGATGAAGGTAAAACTGTTCTTTCTTGGGATGTGAAATAATTTCACTTCCCAATAACAGGTAGACTCTCCATTTGCTTCACATGTGAGCTGTTTTCATCATTTGGCTTAGCTTTTTGATAAGCTACAGCTTTATCCACATACTCCTGTAATGTAAAACTTCTTTCTTTATTTTCAGTATATTTCACTTCTTGAGTCGTTTCTTGTGATGTTGTAGTATTTTGTTCCTCCTCCACTACAACTTCTTGTTTCATATACTTTTTTTGAATTTCTGGATCTTTTTCTACAGTTGGTGACCAGTCTTCCTTAAGCCAATTATCCAAAGAACGTTGCATAAAGCCCGCTTTTTTGTTGATTGTTGTTGCACTGATGTCATTCTTCATATTACCATTATTAGCAGATGTGCCCGTAGATGTAGTACATCCAGACAGTGATACTAATGTGATAAATGTTACGATTGTGATATTTACTTTTTGTTTCATATTGTCATTCTAACTAAATGTTGGTAAATAAATAATCATTTTAATGTGTATTTAAGAATAGGGTGTGCTATACTGCATACGAAATTTGTAAAGAAACAAGGAGAATGAATGAAATTTACAAAATTAAGTTTAGTGGCTGCACTACTTGCTGGCTCAAGTGTATTTGCTATTGATAATGTAAAAGTTAGTGGAGATGCTAATCTTTTTTATACTACTACAGATAATGGTACAGCAAACAGTAAACTATTTGACAAAGATAGTTCTGCTGCTGATGCTTCTGTTAACTTAAACGTTACTGCTGATCTATTTAAAAATGATCTTGTAACAATCAGTGCAGGTGCTGGATATACAGTACTTACAACTTTAGGATTAGAAAACAATCTAGTATCAGGTGTTTGGGGTGATGCTCACAATGTAACTAATTTAGGTACTAATGGTTCAAGTTATGGAACTAAAGTAGATAATGCTAGTTGGGTAAATGAAGCATGGATCGCTGCAACTGTAGGTAAAACTACTCTTAAATTAGGTCGTATGGAACTTGATACTCCATTAGCATTCACTGAAAAATGGACAATTGAAAAAAATACTTTCGAAGGTGTTGTTGCACTTAACCAAGATATTCCAGATACAACTTTAGTAGGTGCATGGGTTGGTAACGGTAACGGTACTGAAGCTTTTGGTGCAGCTCCAACTGCTCTTTTAAGTGGTGCTGGTTTAGCAGCTGGTGGTGTTGTTACTACAGATGCTAAGTTCTCAACTTACGGTTCTGACGGTGCATATGCTGCTGGTATCATCAACAACTCTTTTAAACCGTTAACAATTCAAGGTTGGTATTACAACGTAGCAAAAGTTGCTAATGCATACTGGTTACAAGCTGATTTAGCATGCCAAAAAATTCCAGGTTTATTAGCTGGTGCTCAATATACAGAAATTAGTATTGATACAAGCTTTTCAGGGTTAACTTCTGATCTTAAAAATGATGCATATGCTTTAATGCTTGGTTATGAAATGAAAGATGTAGCAACTGTGAAGGTATCAATGTCACAAACTGGTAACAAAACAGATGCAAGTGGTACTCTGTCTGCTCGTGTTGGTTACAATACTGCAACAGCTGTTGGTACTGCACAATCTAAACTTTATACTGAAGCATGGTGGAACTATGGTAAAATTACTCAAGTTGATGCTAAAGCTTACAATGTAACTGTAGAGTCTCCAGTAAATGGTTTATTTGATTTAGGTATCTACTATACAAATGTTGACCAATCTCAAAAATGGGGTAACGGTGATTTAACTGAGTTAACTGTAACTGCTTCTAAATCGTATGGTCCAGCTGATATCACTTTAGCATATATCAATGCAGATGTTGAAGATAACAATGTGTTAACTAAAGATAAATCAGATACAATTCAAGCTTACGTAACTGTAAACTTCTAATAGAAGAACTTATTCTTCTTAAAGTCAATCCCTTTTGGGATTGACATACTTCTTTTGCACTCTTATATCAAATTATTATTTTTTAAATTTTTATACTTTTAGCACAAACATAAGCACTAGAAAATGCCCATTGAAAATTATATCCGCCAAGTTCACCCGTAACATCTACAACTTCACCGATAAAATAAAGACCATTTATTTTTTTTGATTCTAACGATTTATATTCTAATTCATTTGCAAGGACACCACCACGTGAGACTTCAGCTTTTGTAAAACCGTAATTTCCTGCTGGAGCAAATTTATAGTTTGTTAAACTTTTGTCTTTGAGAGCAATTTGTAATCTTTTTGGAAGTTCTTCAGCCTCATCAGGAGTAAAATTAATACTGATATCCCCTTTATCCCAGTAAAGCGAAGCAGAAAGTATAGCAGGACCACTTAAGCCTTTATGGGTAAAAAGAAGGTCCTCTTTTAAAACCTTATCTTTTACTTTAATGTTTACATAGGTACTAAGCCCACTTAACTCTTTCATCCAAAACTGATCTTTTTGAACGGTAAGTCCGACAAGAGCAGGGGTGAAATCTTTTGTTTTAATATCGAAACTTTTTGCAATCTCAAGACCAACATCACTTGCACCGAGATTTGTAAAACTTTTACCACCTGTTGCAACTATGACATTCCTAGCTTTCAGAGTCTGTTTATCTGTTTTTAGAATAAAGAGCTCATCTTCTTTTGTTAGAGATATAATTCTATGGTTATAATAAAAATGATTTTCTAGATTGAGTTTAAGTAGCAGTTCTATAATATCCTGTGAAGAATGTTTACAAAAATAGTATCTGTTTTTTCGAATTTCAAGTTCAATATTATTGCGATCTAAAAAACGGAGCAGTTTTTCTTTATTAAACTTTTTAAATACTGTTTTTATTAGCTCTTTTTCACCATCAAAGTTACTTGGCTTTACATCTACATTTGTAATATTACATTTGCCGCCACCGGAAATTTTTAACTTTTTAGCCGCTTTTTCATTCCCCTCAACAATGGCAACAGAGAGTTCTTTAGAAAGATTCGCTCCGCACATAAGTCCCGAAGCTCCTGCTCCTAATATAATTACATCGTAGTTTTTCATAAACGCAATTATAACGCAGACGTCTAAAATAAGCTATAATTTCATAAATAATAAAAAAGAAGAGTAATGGCAAACAAATTACATATAGTTTCTTTAGGGTGTACAAAAAACCTTGTAGATACAGAAGTTATGATGGGGAAACTGAAAAACTTTGAACTAACAGACAATAATGAAGATGCAGATGTAATCATTGTAAATACATGTGGTTTTATTGATGCTGCAAAAGAGGAGTCTATCAACACAGTTTTATCTCTACATGAGGCTAGAAAAGATGATTCTCTCCTTGTAATGGCAGGATGTCTGAGTGAGCGTTATCAAGAAGAACTTCAAGAGCAGATTCCTGAAGTGGACATTTTTACTGGTGTTGGTGATTATGACAAAATAGATGAACTTTTGGTTGAGAAAAAAAGCAGATTTTCTGATGAAGTCTATCTAATTGATGGAGCAGAGCGTGTAGTTACAGGTTCTACATACCATGCATATATTAAGCTAAGTGAAGGATGTAATCAACAATGTTCATTCTGTGCAATTCCTAGTTTCAAAGGTAAGCTTAATTCTCGTGAACTTGATTCAATTGCTAAAGAAGTTGAGTCTTTAGTAGCACAGGGATATTGGGATTTCTCTTTTGTATCACAAGATTCAAGCTCATATCTTAGAGATAAAAACGTTAAAGACGGACTTTCTCTTTTAATTGAAAGAATTGAACTCATTGAAGGTGTTAAAAGCGCAAGAATCCTTTACCTGTACCCTTCAACTACAAGTATGAATCTACTTAAACGCATAGAGAAAAGTGATATATTCCTAAATTACTTTGATATGCCGATTCAACATATCAACGATGATATGCTTCGTATTATGAAAAGAGGGTTTGGAAAAGAGAAAACTCTTGAACTCTTGAACTATATGCGCTCAATGGAAAACTCTTTTGTAAGAACGAGTTTTATTGTCGGGCATCCTGGTGAAACAGATGAAATGTTTGAAGAGATGTGTGAATTTACAAAAAGCTTTGGTTTTGATCGTGTAAACGTATTTGCATATTCTGATGAAGAAACAACAACAGCTCATGATATGACTGATAAGATCGATGAAGAAACAATTGCAAATCGCGCAGAGATCTTAGGCGATATTGTTGCGGAAGTGACACAGGAAAGTTTAGAGGCAGAGATCGGTAAAGAAGTTGATATTGTAATTGACGGTGAAAGTGATGAGCATGAGTATTTACTGAGTGCAAGAGAATTACTTTGGGCACCAGAGATTGACGGTGAGATCTATGTAAATGACAGAACTGAAGATACTGAGATTGAATTTGGTAAACTTTATAGAGCAAAAATCACGGGGATTGCCGGAAATATTTTAATGGCAACAGTAGATAATGCTACAAGAGACAACTAAAACACTACTACAAAATTCAAAAAACCTTCTGGCATTTTCTGCCGGAGGGGATTCGACTGCACTTTTATTCCTCCTTCTTGAAAACAAGATTCCTTTTGATATTGCTATTGTAAATTACGGCTTACGTGAACAAAGTAAAGAAGAAGTTGCTTATGCAAAACAATTAGCAGAGGAATATAATTTTGTTTGCCATGTTAAGAATGCACCTAAGATAGAAAAAAATTTTGAAGCTGAAGCAAGATCATTGAGATATTCATTTTTTGAAGAATTAATCGATCACAATGGCTATGAAAACCTTTTGACTGCACATCACTTAGGGGATCGTTTTGAGTGGTTCTTAATGCAGTTTTGTAAAGGTGCAGGATGTGTAGAACTCTCCGGTATGAAAAACGTTGAAGAGAGAAAAAACTATACGCTTGTCAGACCATTATTAGATTTAGAAAAACAAGAGCTTCTAGAGTATTTAAATGATCGCAAAATAAAATATTTTGAAGATGAAAGCAATAGTGATGAACGTTATACGAGAAACTACTTTCGTCATAATTTTTCTCAGCCTCTTTTGGAAAAGTATCTCGGTGGAATTAAAAAAAGTTTTTCCTATATTGATCAGGATGTAGCATCTTTAATCAAGGATGTTAAATTAGATTCAATCAATCAATTAGCCTATTTTCAAACAAATGATAAAAGAACAAACTTAGTTTATATAGACAGGTATTTAAAAGGGCAGGGACATTTAATCACTGCAAACGATAAAAAAGAGTTATTGGAAAATGAGAGTGTAGTTATTGGACGCAAGTATATTGTTGTACAAGATGAAAGATATGTATTTATAGCACCATATTTAGAAGCTAAAGATATGGACAAACAATTAAAAGAAAAGTTCCGTTTACTGAAAGTCCCGGTAAAACTACGTGGTTATTTAGCTGCTGATGCCGAAGCACTAGAGTTAGTGTCTTTATTATTGCAATAAACCTTCATTGTAAAAGAGGAGTTGATCATCTCTCCATCTTTTTTGAATTCAATCGGAAAATTTATACTGACAATCCAATCACTTTTGTTAATAGCATCTAAAAAGTCGTAGAAATTTGCCGGTGAATTGATTTTAGAGGTCGTGTTTACTTCATAAACGGCAAATCCTTCTTCGTTATCAGCTTTGTCTATTTTAGAAATTTGGAAAGATGAAAAATATGTTTTGTGTTGTTTTTCAAATCTTTCAGGATTAAAAGGTTTGTCAAAAGCTTGAATAATATGTCTGTTTTTACTTTGTAACTCTTTTAATACACTGAGGGTTTCATCGTAAAATATTTGATATCTTTGGTACTCTTTGAACTCTTGTTTATATTCTATTCTTTGAGTTCTGTACTCTTTTCCTTTAGGGATTAATATCTTAAATGAAAAGAAGATAACAAAGATTAATAATAATACTGAAACCAGTGAAAGATAAAGATAATGGCGAGGAATATTAATGTTCATTAGAAAGCTCCTCATCTGCTTCATCAATATAGTTAGTAGAAACAAATCTTAACCAACCATTCCCTGCTGGATAAAAACTACTATATGTCTTATGAAATATTGATCTAAGAGGTGCTTGTAACATGAAGTTATAAACATCTTTGTTTGGTGTTATTCCATATAAGATTAGACCATTTTTCAAGAGTTTTGCTTCAGAGAGTGTAATACGTTCAGGCACAAGATCAAAAAGGTTTGTGATCGAATCTTTTAAGACGCTGTTTTTTGTAAAAACTCGTTCTGAAAGGTTTTTTTGCTTTTCTATATAAGCAATCTGGTTTTTCATATTTTCAATATCTTCTTGAAGAGCAATACGTGCTTGGACTGTTTCGAGTTTATCTTTTTCGAAAGTATAGTCTTTATAAACTAGAAATAGATAGGTACTAAAAAGCATTATAAGTGTTATAGAAAAAAATGTCACCAAAAGTTTTAGCTCTTGCGTAAAAGGTGTTTTCTTTCTTGGTTTTATATAGCTGTATTTCATAAACCAAGCTCCTCTTTTGCAAGTTCGCAAATTTCAGCACCTAGATCGACAGTTCTGATATAGACATTTAGAAACATCTCTTCTTCTAGATAACGTCTTAGATCAGAACTCACTTTCATGTTGTCGGCAATATAAATATTTTCTATAAATTTACCTTCATATTTTGGGTCTTTATAAAAATGGTTAAATGCATTCTGGATAAGAGAGAAACGTTGATAATCTTCAGTAAAATGATTTTCTTCATCACGGCTTTCTTCTAGAGCAGTAATTTTTTCCTGTGCCTCATTTTCATAAAGTTCTTCTTCGAGGTCTTTTCCTTCTGAGAACTCATCGATATCTTCAAGGCTGTCTAGATCTTCAATGTCTGAAAAGTCTTCAAGCTCGTCATTCACATCCATATCATCTAATACGATACCTTCATCATCCAGATCTAAATCAAAATCTTTGTCCTCATCAAGGTCTTCTAAAACAATTTTATCTGTTTCAATATCAATTTCCATATCAAGATATTCAGCATATAGAAGTTGAGAGTTTTCAAAAACAGCAACAGAGATAGAACTGTCTTCTATAAGAGCAAACATAGCTAACTGTTTACTTATTTTATCTTTGAAAAACTTTGCTATAACACTAAAAGGGGAGAAGACAAAATCGATACCTATATCTTCATATTTTCTTTCTAATTCGTATAGTTCTGTTTTAGATGTATAAATACTCCATTCGTTATTGATGCATTTGTATTCTGCAGTAGAAAGATCCTTATAAAAAGAAAGCTTGTTTTTATCACAACTAGGAAGGGCGCCCTGTTCTTTTGAAGTGTCCAAAAAAGAGACATAGTAGTAAGGAGATTCTTTTGTATATTCCATAACAAATTCATAAATCTCTTCTGTTAGTTTCGTAGATGGGAAAACATTTTCGAAGTGGGATATATCATTCGTTTTAGAGTGAATTTCTATATGGACGGTAGTACTAGATCTTTCAACAACAATATTGATAAAAACTTTTAAGTATAAAGATTCTAGGATTTTACTTAGCACTACTGTTTAACTCCACATAATGGATGTGCTTTGTCATAGTTTTGTTTTTTCAACGCACTACCTAACTTTGTATAGATTTGAGTTGTTGCCATAGATGAATGTCCTAAAAGTTCACTCACATCTACAATAGGTGCACCGCCGTTTAACAAAGAAGTTGCATACGAATGGCGCAATTGATGTGGTGTTACTTTTAATGATATTCTAGCAAAAACTTTATTTATGATATATCTTAGACTATTTTCGCTTAATTTTTCGCCATTTTTCTCAAAAAGAAATTTTTTTGGTGAAAAAATTTCTAAATACTCCTGTAAAAGTTTGCGTGTCGTTTCAAGTACGGGGATATCTCTTTGTTTTGAACCTTTCCCTATTACACGAATCCACTGTGAATCAATATCTTTGAGTTCAAGATGGGAAAGCTCTGAAATTCTCAGTCCCATTGTATAAAGAATAGTAATAATAAGCTTTTCCTGAAGATCTGCATGCTGTAAAGCTTCAATGATGTGTTTATGTGCAATGGGTTTAGGTAATGTTTTGGCAACCTTGACACTTTCATCGGCTTTGAGAACTACTTTAATCCCACTTTCATTCAGATAGTCACTGAAACTTCTAATTGCACTAAGTTTCTTACTGATTGTTTTACTTTTAAGTTCTGAAATGTGGATACGATAAGGCATGAGATTAAAAAGAATATGTTTGCCTTCTTTGACTATTTCGATTATCTCTAACGCTTCATCCAGAGCCTCTTTGTATGTTTTAACAGTTAGGTTTGAATACCCTTTATAAGAGGTGAGATGTTCTAAAAACTTCTCTTTTTGTTTAGCGATCAACTTTTTCAAGGATTTTCTCAAATTGTTCATGATATCTTGCTGCTTCATCAACAAGAGCTTTATCTGTCACGACACTAGGGGCTAACTTAATATAACTATCAACCATCACTTCACTCATGAGTTTTATTTTTGATCTTTTTGCTTCATCTATAGTATCGTTGGCAATAATATCGTTGATTTCCCTTAGATAACTTTTTGATTGCTCGATATATTTTTCATACTTCATAGATGTTTTCGATTGTGCCATGATAGTTGAAGCCATTCTGTTATAAACATCAAGAACAAAAGCTTCATTTGCAAGTTTATAGGCTTCGTGGTAATCACCTATTTCATAATAATACTTTGCTTGTAATGATTTTTCATATGATGGATTTGTGAGAAAAAATAAAGCCATAAAAGAGATGATAAATACAGCTATAAAAATAAGTAAACTTTTAATGTTCATGTTTCAGTAAGCCCTCTTGTACAACAGCCCTTGCAGCTTCAAAATCTAGTGTATCCAGATCTACTATAGATGTGTAATAATGTATTGTACCAAAAGGTTTGGGAACAGTAAAGCGATCCCATGAATTAAATTGCCAATATTTTGAGGGTTTAATCTCGACAAGCAAAACTTTTGCTTTTGTTTTTTGGGCCATTACAATTACTCCGTCAGCTACTTCGTGACGTGGTCCTTTGGGACCATCAGGTGTAATTCCTATGTCATATCCTTCTTTAAGAAAGCGGATGGCTTGAATTAATGCCTTCGCAGGATTTTTATCACTTGAGCCCGCAAGTGTGTCGATTTGAAAATATTTTAATGTTTTTGAAATAAGTTGACCATCAAAATGTGGTGAGATAAGTGCTTTTACATGAGTTTGTTCTCTATAATGAAAATAGATGTAAGGAAGCATTAAAAGTTCTCCATGCCAACATGCAATAAGGACTGGCTCATCAGGTATTTCTGTTTCACCATGAAAAACTTTTTTATTTGAATAGTATAGGATACGGATTAATAAAGAGCCTAAAAGAGGAATAAAAATAAGTGCTAAGAAGCGAGATAGTTTTTTACTCAACTATCTCCCCTGTACATATTGTACGTCCGATTTGTGTGATTTTAACGTTTTTCAATTCACCCAAAAGTTCTTCGGAACCTTTTACTTTTACTACAAGATTTGCATTTGTTCTACCTGAAACATGGTTGTCTCGGCTTAACTCTTCAAAGTAAACTTCATATACCTGTCCAAGATGTTTCTGTGCATTCTCATCCAAGATTTCAGCTTGTAAAGATTGCAGTTGTGTCAGACGTGCTGAACCAATCTCATCATCTACTGTATTTGTAAAGTGTTCCGCTTCCGTATGTGGACGAGGTGAGTATTTAAAACTAAAGATTTGATCAAATTTTACTTTTTTCATAACATCTAAAGTATCTTCGAAGTCTTCTTCGGTCTCACCTGGGAAAGCTACGATAATATCTGTTGATATACTTGCTTCAGGGCACTCTTTGCGTAGTTTTTCAACTCTGTTTAAAAACCACTCTTTGCTATAACCGCGTTTCATATCTTTAAGTACTTTTGTTGAACCTGACTGAAGCGGCATATGCATAGACTTACAGATTTTAGGATTTGAAGCAAACTCTTCGATAAACTCATCATCCATATGAAACGGGTGCGGAGATGTAAAACGGATACGCTCTAAACCTTCAATTTTTGAGAGTCTGCGCAGTAGTTCCGTGAAGTTTACTTTCTCATGTTCTTTGTCTGAAAATCTTCTACCGTAGTTATTTACGTTTTGTCCTAGTAAAAAGATCTCTTTAGCACCTTTTGCTACAGCTTTTTTAGCTTCGTTTATGATAAGCTCATCGGGAATAGAGATCTCTTCACCGCGAGTTTTTGGAACAATACAAAAAGTACATTGTTTGTCACAACCGATAGAGATATTTATATATGCTTTATACGGAGACGTTCTAAAGTCATCAAAAGCAAATTCACTTTCATCGTAGTTGATATCAGTCTCAACTGCTTTGTCTTTGTGAAGTACTTCGGAGATTTTAGAGACATTTCTGGCACCGAGAACAAAACTTACATAAGGGGCACGTTTGATAATCTCATCACCGAGATGTGAAGCCGTACAGCCGCACACACCGATTTTTGCCCCCTCTTTTTTCTTTTTGTTAAAAGCACCGAGCTCTGAGAAAAGCTTTTGTACAGGTTTTTCTCTAACTGAACAAGTATTTATTAAAATTAGGTCAGCATCTTTTACATCAGTTGTAGTCTCATACCCTTCACGCTCTTTAAGCTGAGCAATCATATGCTCAGAATCACGTGTATTCATTGCACAACCTAATGTTTCAATAAATAGCTTTTTACTCATTGTACCTCTTTAGTTATGCCATGATATGTACTTGGTACATGTAGTCATTGTCACCAAGAGCATATTTAACTTCATTCATATAAAAGCTTTTTCCTTCAGCTTCGAAATGATCTTGAAGTGCTAAAAGATCTTTGTGTGAGTTTTCTCTATCGAAGTAAAGAATTACGCTTTTTTCTTTTTCAACTAAAGACTCGATTTTCTCTAAGTCAATTTTCTTAGGCTTAGCATCAAGCTCCATTCTAACAAGCTTTAAATCCATAACTTTTCCTTATAGTGTCTTTTTAAAAGTTTTGAATTATACTTTATTTGTAATAAAAGTCCGATTAAAGATGTTTTTATAAGAATTTTGGTATAATTTTTTACTTTCAAATTTATAAGAAATCCCCAAATTATTATTTGTCATTGTCAGATTTCTTAAAACTAAAGGGATATTACTGTGGAAAAAATATTAGATATTGCAGAAGCTATTGCTAACGAAAAAGGTTTACAACCTGAAAAAGTTTTAGAAGCTTTAAAAACAGCTTTTGTACAAACTGCGAAAAGAGTTATTAACCCTAACTTTGCTTATGAAGCACAAATTGATGATAAAACAAGAAGTATAAAAATTATTCAAACAATTACTGTAGTAGAAGATAATGATGTAAAATTACAAGATCCTGAAATTGCACCTGCATATATGGCAATCAGCGATGCAAGAACTTATGATGATCAGGTGGAACTTGGCGATCAACTTCAAGAGGAGCACGATCTAGAATCTTACGGAAGAACTGCTGCTTCACAATTGCACCGCGAGATCGAATACCATATTCAAAGAATGGTTGAAGATGAAGTTTTCAGCAAATACAAATCAAAAGTGGGTACGATTGTAAACGGTCGTGTTACACGTGTCGATAACAATAACGCAACATATATTGAAGTAGATGAAATTCGTGCAGTACTTCCAATGAAAAGCCGTATTAAAGGTGAAGTATTTAAAGTAGGTGATGTTCTAAAAGCTGTTGTGCGTCGTGTAAATATGGATAAAGATAACGGCATTCAAATTGAACTTTCACGTACATCTCCAAAATTTTTAGAAGCACTTTTAGAACTCGAAGTACCTGAAATCGAAGACGGTAGTGTAGTAATTGAAAAATCTGCACGTATTCCTGGTGAGAGAGCAAAAATTGCTATCTACTCTACACATCCGCAAGTTGATGCAGTGGGTGCTACAGTAGGTGTAAAAGGTGTGCGTATTAATGCTGTAAGTGAAGAGCTTATAGGTGAAAATATCGACTGTATCGAGTATACGAACATTCCAGAACTGTTTGTTGCACGTTCAATGTCTCCTGCAATTATTTCTCATGTTGAAATTGAACAAGATGAGGAAGGGAAAAATGTAAAAGCGATCATTACACTTCCTAGTGATCAAAAATCTAAAGCTATCGGAAAAAGCGGTATCAATATTCGTTTAGCATCTATGCTTACAGGTATGGAGATCGAGCTTATTGAAAATGATTCTATGGCTGCAAAAGATACAACATCAGAAGTTCAAGAAGATAAAGACGGTGTTGATGCACTAGAGGCGTTATTTAATTAACGCTTGTGCATATAAGGATTTAATTTTAATAAAATAAGATCCGCTAAAACGTTTCCAAGAAGCGTTAAAAAAGCACTTATCATAAGAATACCCATAATAGTCGGGTAATCGCGTGAGAGTGCACTAATATAGAAGAACTGTCCCATTCCGTCAATCCCGAAGATTGATTCTAAAATTACACTTCCCCCAATTAATCCAGGCAATGAAAGACCAAGCAGCGTCACGATAGGCGGTAAAAGATTTGGCAAAATATAGTAACGTAAAAGTTGTTTTTGGCTCAAACCTCTAGAGAGCGCAAAATAGTAATAATCACTCTTTAAGATCTCCAAAGTAAGAGAACGGATATATATAATCATACTTCCAAGTCCACCAAAAATCATAATTGTAATAGGCAGAATAAGATGCCAGCCCATATCTAAATAATACTCTAGACCTTCACCAGAAATATCTACAGAATGTAAGCCTGCAATTGGAAAGAGTTTAAAATTTACGGAAAATATTATAATCAGTAACAATGCCAAATAAAAAGAGGGCATAGAAAAAGATAATAATGAAACCTGACGGATCAAGAGATCAGATTTTTTTTCGTAGTTAAGTGCTGCTTTTATACCAAGATACAAAGAGAGTATAAATACAAATACCAAAGAGGTAATATTGATTGTAAGGGTAATAGGTAATCTTTTTAAAATTTCATTGGCTACATCGCCGCCATTTACAAAAGAGATTCCGAAATTGAGTTGGAGCATATTTTTAATCCAGTCAATATACTGTGTAAGTAAGGGTTTGTCCAAACCATATACAGCTTTTAGTTTCTCGATCGCTTCTTTAGTCATATTTGGATTAAGCTCACCGGCTCCTAAAAAACTATTTGGCGCTGCATGTATTGCTAAGAATGAAATGATCGAGATAAGAGCTAGCATCCCAAAAATATAGCCTAGTTTATGCAAAAATATTTTCATGACAAAGATTATAGCAAATTAGAGAATGAGCATCGCATCACCGTAAGAGTAAAAACGGTATTTATTCTTAATAGCTTCTTCATATAACTCTAAAGTCTTTTCAAGCCCTACAAAAGAAGCTACCAACATAATAAGTGTTGACTTAGGCAGGTGAAAATTAGTAAGTAGATGATTGACACGAAGTGGTTTATTGTTTGGATGCAAAAAGAGATTTGCTTCTCCGCTTGTCTGATCTTGATGTCGTGCATAAAACTCAATAGTTCTTGTTGAGGTTGTTCCTACACTGAGAATCTCTTGATCGGAATCCAAGAGTGCTTTCGCCTCTGGAGATATCTCGTAAAACTCTGAATGCATAGGATGTTCAGTAATGATATCTGCTTCAACTGGTTTAAATGTTCCGCTTCCTACATGGAGTGTTACATATGCATGTTGATGGTTTTTACACACACGTTCATGCTGCTGGGGAGTAAAGTGAAGTGAAGCTGTAGGTGCTGCTACTGCACCTTCATTTTGTGCAAAAACACTTTGATACTCGGATGCATCATCTTCATTGTCTTCTCTTTGAATATAAGGGGGAAGAGGGATATGCCCAATTTTGTCAATAATAGGAAGAAGTTCTTCAAAACGAAGCAGTTTAGTATTTTGAAAAAAGTTGACAATACGGGTACCATCATCTTTTAACTCTTTGATAACGGCTTTTAAATCTTCTTCAAAGAAAATTTCCTGATCTACTTTTACACGTCCGCGGATGTAGACATGAATATCACTTGCATTTAACGCTCTGTTAATCAGCAGTTCAATTTTTCCACCGCTTTGTTTATGTCCGTAAAGTCTTGCTTTGATAACTTTTGTATCGTTGAAAATCAGAGCACACTCTTTGGGAATAAATTTTTCCAAATCGTAAAAATGTGCATGAGTGATTGTGTCGGTCATTCTGTCGTAAACAAGAAGTTTTGCATGATCGCGGGGTGAAGCAGGATGTGTAGCTATGAGTTCATCAGGAAGATGAAAGTCATAGCTCGAAGTGAGTAATTCTTTATTTTGCACTAGCTTCCTCTAATGCTTCTTCTTCATCCTCATCCTCTTCTTCAGGCTCAGCTGGATTTACCAATTTGACAATCAAGATCGAAAAACCGTAAAGGACAATAAGCGGACCAGCCATTAAAAGCTGTGTTAAAACATCCGGCGGAGTTAAAAGGGCTGCAACAATAAAGATGATAACGATTGCATATTTGAAAAATGCTGCCATCTGACGGTCGTCAACTAAACCTAAAAGTGCTAAAAAGTAAGCAAATACAGGCAGTTCAAATGCGAGCCCAAAACCAAACATGATTTTTGTAAAAAAGCCTACGTAATCCTCAATGTTGATAAGCGGCGTAAATTTAAAAGAACCGAAGGTAATTAAAAAGTCAAAACCAAACGGGGTAACAACATAATAAGCAAATAAGACACCGACTAAGAACATGATTGTTCCACCAAATATAAACGGAATAAGCATCTTTTTTTCATTTGCATATAATCCTGGAGCTATAAACATCCAGATTTGTGCAAGAATAATAGGGAGTGCTCCTAAAAGTGCAGCAAAAAATGACACTTTCAGAGCTACGAAAAACGCACCACCTACTTGACTCGTCGTAACCATACCATCAGCAGCATGTACAGATTTTTTACCAACTTCGATCAGTGCATCGTTAAGTGGTGATACCATCCAGTCCAAAATTGGCTCATGGAAGTAAAACATTACAAAAAACATAACTATAAGGCTACCGACAGATATCCCTAATCTTTTTCTCAGTTCAACTAAATGGGGTCTAATATCTTCAAACATCTATATTTTCTTCTTCTTCAGGTTTCTTTTTTTTCTTCTTGAAAGTCACTTCTTCTGGTTGGCTAGGAGCTTTTTTTAACTCTTCTTTAGGTTCGCTGTCCGCCATCAAATTGTCCATATGTGCATTGACGTTCGTAGCGTTAGAAACCATATTTGATGCACGTTCAAGTTCTTGTTTATATGCAAGTGCTTCTTGTTTAATATCTGCAACATGCATCTCTTCCTCAATTGTACTTTTCATAGTTCCAATTGTGTTCTTCATACTTCTGAAGAATTTCGCAATCTCAACCATTGTACTAGGGAGTTTATCCGGCCCTAAAAACAAGACAGCGATAATTGCGATTACCATAATTTCAGTAAAACCCATACCAAACATAATAAAAGTGC
Source organism: Sulfurimonas sp. C5 (assembly GCF_029872055.1). Classification (NCBI taxonomy): domain Bacteria; kingdom Pseudomonadati; phylum Campylobacterota; class Epsilonproteobacteria; order Campylobacterales; family Sulfurimonadaceae; genus Sulfurimonas; species Sulfurimonas sp. C5. The sequence goes on along the minus strand of NZ_JARXNQ010000005.1, from coordinate 98,491 downwards.
CTTTAAAATTTTCTAGTTTTCGTGATTTTATCTAAAGATTGGTTAAAAAATCTTCAAGTCAAAAAAATTCAATTCAAATAAAGCATAAATATATAAAATTCCCAAAAATATTTAGGAGCTTTTAATGAGTAAAGTTATTTTTGAAAAAGAGTGTGGTTGTTTTAAAAGAAGCGAACATGAAAACCACAAAGAATATGCTTCAAAAGAGGAAGCATTAACACAAGCTTTAGAACTTGCAAAAGAGATGAATGAAGTGTTTTGTAAAAAGCATTGTTTCTCTGTAGTAGAAGAGGGTAATGATATCGTTGTTAAAGTAGATATGAACTAAGAAGTCAGATAAAGAGCTATCTCATCACTTAGGAGATACTCTTTATTGAAATATTTTTTATTTTTCAGTTCAAGTTTATGTTCTTCTACCAAAAGATCAGCTTTCATGATCTCTTCCCCATTTAATAGTTCTTGATCTACACCTACAATTGAACGCAGACCAAGAAAGATTTTTTCTATTTTGACATCTTCATCACTCAGTTTTTCACTTCTGATATCTAAAGGATTTTGTATATATTTTTCTATTTCCGTTTGTGGATATAGTCGTGTGTTTTTGTATTTTCCTACAGCTCCTGCACCCACACCCATATACTCATCGTATTCCCAGTATCCTAAGTTGTGTAGAGAGTTATAAGTTCCAAAATTGCTTATTTCGTATTGTTTAAAACCATGTTCTTCTATTTGTTTGAAAAGCCACTGGGTATGTTCTAAGTGTTCTTTTGACATTTGCGGTTTACTCTCAAATGCAGTTCCCTCTTCAATAGTTAAAGCATAGGCACTTAAATGATTGATCGGAAGTGAAAAAGCAGTTTCTAGATCATTTTGAAGCAGCTCTTTTGTATCACCGAGAGTTGCATAGATGAGATCTAGAGATATATTTTCAATACCCACTTTTTGTGCATTATGAATAGCTTCAATTGCCTGCTTTGGATTATGTGCACGGTTTAAGAGTCTTAGCTTATCGGGATCGAAACTCTGTACACCGAAACTGATCCGGTTTACACCCAGATTTTTCATCCCTTCTAACCATTCCAAGGTAGCACTGTTTGGATTTGCTTCGGTTGTGATCTCTACATTGTTTAGAAGATAGGGTTTGATTATGGAAAAGATCTCTGCATAGAGTTCCGGTGCTACAGTTGAAGGTGTACCACCGCCTATAAAAACGGTTTTTATAGTTTGTTTTTCAGGTTGAAAACGTTTTATTTCAAAGAGCAGTTGTTCTTTTAACGCACCCATATATTCTTGTTTGAGATGAAATTTATCTACATAAGAATTAAAAGCACAATAAGAACATTTAGAATCACAAAACGGTATATGGATGTATAACAACATTGTAAATAGTCCTGAAAAGTTGAAGTTATTAGGAAATTATAGGAAAAATTTATTTAAAAAGAAGTATTATGAGAGGAATGCGATTAACAGATTTGGAGAAAAATTATGAAAAGCAGTGTTGCATTGTTTGAGATATTTCCATGGAATGACCATTTCGAAACAGGCATTGAGAAAATAGATCTGCAACACAAAAAGCTAGTAAGCATTCTCAACCGTTTAGCGGCAAATCAGGCAAATCTTGCAAACAGAGACTCTTTAAATAAAATTTTTGAAGAGCTTATTGACTACACAGATTATCATTTTAAAGCAGAAGAGGGGATCTGGAGTCAATATTTTGGAGACGATAGCTGGTTTATAGAACATGAAAAAACACACGATGGTTTTATAGACGAGATTGTAAAAATAAAAAATGATCCAAATAAAAATTTTGATGATACTATTTATGAATTAATCCTTATCCTTGCTCAGTGGCTTGCGTATCATATACTCGATACAGACAAAAGGATGGCAAAAGTTGTTTTGGAACTTCAAGAGGGACACTCGCTCGAAGAAGCAAAAGAACATTCAAACCACTTTATGAACGGTTCAGTTAAAGCCCTCATTCAAACCGTTTTAAAAATGTATGGTGATATATCAACACGCACATTGGATTTAATGCGAGAAAAAGCCTTGAGAATGCAGGCTGAAGAAGAACTTCTTAAAAGTGAAGAAAAATGGCGTTTTTTACTTAGCGGAAGCGGAGAAAATATTTGGGATTATGATTTTGACAAAGAAAAAACATGTATCTCAAGAGATAATTGTGAAGCAGAAGAGATGCTACACAACAGCTTGCAGCAATTTGATTTTTTTTCAGAAATACATCCCGATGATCTCAAACAGGTCAAAGAAGATTTTATTGCCCATCTATTAGGAGAAACAGAGTTCTTTTACAACAAGCACAGAGTCTTGAGAAAAGATGGTGGTTGGACATGGATACTAAGTAGAGGAAAGGTTTTAGAGTCTAAAAGCGGAGGAGGTTTAAAACGTTTTGTAGGTGTTCACAGCGATATCACGGAACAGGAACTCTCCGCTGTTATTTTTAAGCATAGTTCACAGGCAATGTTTATTTCAGACAGTGAAAACCGCATTATAAGTATAAATCCCGCTTTTACAGAAATAACCCAGTATGAAAAAGATGAAGTGATAGGCCAGACACCGGATATATTTTGTTATAAAGAACTCAATACCACATGCTATAAGGAACTTTGGTACTATGTAGTAAAAGATGGGGAGTGGACAGGTGAGATTGTCAATAAAAGAAAAAACGGTGAAGTATATACACAAGAATTGAAAATAAACATCGTAAAAAACTCTGAAGGAAAGATCGATCATTTTATAGGCTTCTTTTCTGATATTACCGAGAAGAAAAAGTCTCAGGATATTATTCTAAGACAGGCAAACTTTGATGCTTTGACAGATTTAGAAAACAGACGAATGTTTGATCATAGACTGGATGAAGCGATTTTACGTTCAAAAAGAAGTAAGCAAGCTTTTGCTGTTCTTTTTATCGACCTGGATCGCTTTAAAGATATTAATGATGCAATGGGACATACGGTGGGAGATACTCTTTTAGTGGAAGTTTCTAAACGTATAAAAAAAGAGATCAGAGAAACAGATATTCTTTCCCGTTTTGGAGGGGATGAATTTACTCTTTTACTACCGGAAATTAAAAATACAAATGTGATTGACAGAATAGCACAAAATATTATAGACAGTATTAAACGACCTTTTTATGTTGAAAAGACGACTTTTCATATATCTGCAAGTATAGGGATTACATTGTATCCAGATGATGGAGTAAACTCTTCAACGCTTTTAAGAAATGCAGATCAAGCAATGTATCAGGCAAAACGCAGTGGCAGAAGCCAATACAATTATTTTACGGAACATATGCAGATTATGGCACAAAAACGTCATAAAATCTTACATGAACTGCATGAAGCTATAGAGCAAAAACAGTTCGAAGTTTATTATCAACCGATAGTCAATGCAAAAAACGGAGAAGTTTATAAAGCAGAAGCTTTGGTTAGATGGAATCATCCAATTAACGGGTTGGTACTTCCAGGTGAATTTATATCATTAGCGGAAGAGACAGGACTTATTGTTGAAATTGGAGATTTTGTTTATAAAGAAGCTGTTATGCAGTCAAAAATATGGCAAAAAAAATATGGAATAAATTTTAAAATCAGTGTCAATAAATCACCTGCACAATTTCGCTCTAGAAAAATTATAGATGAATGGATGAAATTTAAAAAAGAAAATGGAATCGATACACGCAATGTGATTATTGAAATTACAGAAAATTTACTGATGCAAGAAGATGAACTGGTGAAAGAACAATTATTAAGACTCAGAGATGCAGGTATTGAAATTGCAATTGATGATTTTGGAACAGGATATTCTTCACTTTCATATCTAAAAAAATTCAGTATCGACTATTTAAAAATTGATAAATCTTTTGTAGATTATGTTGCTTCTTCAAAACAAGATAAAATTTTATGTGAAGCAATGATAGCAATGGCTCATAAGCTCGATATTAAAGTGATTGCAGAGGGTGTTGAGGACGAATTGCAAAAACAAGTACTCTCAAAAATGGGGTGTGATTTTTTACAAGGATATTTATATTCTGAACCGCTACCGTCTCAAGAGTTTGAACGACTTTTTCTTGTTTAATTTATTTTAATCACTCTTTTTGTATAATCACGATTATTTTATTAGGGTTCATATATGAGTGTAAAAGAGAAGTATCGTCCGAATGTAGCTATGATTATTATGTCACATGAATATCCAAAACAGAAGCAGATTTTCATAGCACAAAGAAATGATCTGGGTGATATTTGGCAATTTCCTCAAGGTGGCATTGATGAAGGTGAAGAGGTCAAAGAAGCGCTTTTCCGTGAAATGGAAGAGGAGATCGGAACTAAGCAAGCCGAGATCGTAGCGGAATATCCTGAATGGATTTCATACGACTTCCCGCCAAAAATTGCCAAGAGTATGAAACCGTATAAAGGGCAGACACAGAGATATTTTTTAGTAAAGCTTCATAAAGATGCGGATATCAATCTAGATACGAAACATCCGGAGTTTTCTTCATACAAATTTGTTGGAGTGGATGAGGTTCTAGATATTACTGCGCATTTTAAAAAGCCTGTATATGAGAGTGTAATAAATTATTTTAAAGATGAGGGACTACTTTAATGTTAATTGTTCAAAAATTCGGTGGTACGAGTGTAGGTGACTTAGAACGTATCCAAAACGTTGCAAATCGTGTGGCAAAAACAAAAGATGCCGGCAACGATGTTGTAGTTGTTGTTTCTGCAATGAGCGGAGAGACAAATAAACTTGTTTCATATGCTGAGCATTATTCAAGTAATCCGGCACGTGAAGAGATGGATATGTTACTAAGTTCAGGTGAAAGAGTGACAGCATCACTTCTTTCTATCGCCCTGCAAGAGATGGGTTATAAAGCTACAGCGATGAGCGGTAGAAAAGCTGGGATAGTAACAGATAACGTACATACAAAAGCACGTATCGAAGATATTAACCCATCAGCTATGCATGAAGCTGTTAAAGAGGGGAAAATCGTAGTTGTTGCAGGTTTCCAAGGTGTGACTGAAGAGGGTAACGTAACAACTCTTGGTCGTGGAGGAAGCGATTTGAGTGCAGTTGCAATTGCAGGTGCACTTAAAGCTGACCTTTGTGAGATCTATACTGACGTTACTGGTATCTTTACAACAGACCCAAGAATTACGTCAAAAGCACATAAGCTTGAGAAGATCTCTTACGATGAGATGCTGGAACTAGCTTCTCTTGGTGCAAAAGTTCTTCAAAACCGTTCAGTAGAGATGGCAAAAAAATTAAACGTAAACTTAGTAACAAGATCAAGTTTCTCAGATGAAGAGGGAACATTAATTACAAAAGAGGAAAACATTATGGAAAAACCATTAGTAAGTGGTATTGCATTAGATAAAAATCAAGCTCGTATTTCACTTTTAGGTGTAAAAGATAGACCGGGAATCGCTAGTGAAATCTTCAACAAATTGGCAAAAGCTGATGTAAATGTAGATATGATAGTACAAAACAAAGCAGCTTCTGATACTACAAGTATTGACTTTACTGTTGCAAAAGGTGATCTGCACGATGCAAAAGCAGTTGTAGACGAGTTTGTACAAAACGGTGAAATTGCAGATGATACTTACAATGAAGATATCTGTAAAGTTTCTGTAGTTGGTGTTGGAATGAAATCTCATGCAGGTGTTGCTGCAAAAGCATTTACTACTATGGCGGAAAACAATATCAATATCAACATGATCTCAACTTCAGAAATCAAAGTATCTATGGTTATTGATGAAAAATATGCTGAGTTGGCTGTAAGAAGCTTACATGATGCATACGAATTAGAGAAGTAGTAGAAAATTTCTATGTCTGATTTTGCACTATGGAGCCTCGATGCTATCCGTGAGGAAGGCGGGGCTTTAAGTTGGCTGGAAGAACAACGTTTTGAATGGTCAAAAACAACCGCTTTGGCATTAGAACAAATCTTAAACGGAAAGACGATTGTTTTAATTACAGATCAAAAAAGAAAGTGGTTAGAACGTTATATTATTGATTCTATTAACAGTATCAATTTAGAGCGTCCTCTTATCCCAATTGTTACAGTTGACAGTGTATATCCGCATTTTAACAATATCAGTGGAGGAGAGATGATCGATATGGTAGATGATCTAATTTCTCTTTCATATAAAAACGATCATTTTTTCTGGTATATTGGTAAAGGTGATGATAAACGCAGTGATATAGCAAAAAGAAAAGACAACAGTTATTTCTGGATCTTCGATGAGGATTTCAACAATGCTTTTACCCTTAAATCTTATGATCCACTTTTAGATATCAAACTACTGCAGCTTTATAGATTATTTGATGCATCTCTCAATGCAACAATGTTTGGAGAGGTTGATGCAAGCTGATGCTGCTCTAAGAGGGCATATCATTATCTCTAAAGAGCTTGAAGGTGAGATTGAACAATTAGAAAAAAGTTTAATCGGCCATAGAGTTGTAAAATTCATAGAAGAAAATTTCAAAATAGAGCATGCTAAAGAGGTAACGGCCGAAGCATACATCAGTGAATCAACCACAAAATACATTATTTTAGCAGCTATTGATTTTACGGATGTAGCTCAAAACTCTTTACTAAAACTTTTAGAAGAACCACCTCTCAATATAGAATTCATAATCATTACACCTACAAAATCTGTTTTACTTCCAACTATCCGATCAAGATTGCCGATTTTAAAAGTTGATACTGCACACGAGATGCAAGAACTTGACCTGAATCTTGCGAGACTAGATTACAACAGTGTGTTTGAGTTTTTAAAAACTCATGCAAGAGTCTCTAAAAATGAAGCAAAACAACTTGTAGAGTCTCTGTTTTACAGAGCAACGGTAGTAGATAAATTAATCCTCTCCGAGAAACAACTTGCAAATTTTGATCAAGCTTATAGATTGTTAGAATTAAACTCTCGTCCTCAGAGTGTTTTTGCAATGCTGTTAATGAGCTTTACACAGGAGCGTTAATGGAGATTAAGAAACTTTCAAATGAAATTGATGTTCAACAGTATTTAAAAGATCTCGGTGTTGACAGCGGCGGTATTAAGATCTTAGCTTCAAAGGCACAAACACATATCTTTTATATCAAAGATTTGGCTGTAGGCGGTGCCAATATTTTAAAACAAGATGCTCTCTCAATCGGTGCTGATCTTGCCGTGCCTCGTGGAACTGTCATTGCAAAAACTCCTCATGTAGATTGTATTTTAATTGCAACGACTAAGCAATTACAAACACTTTCTAAAAAAGAGTTGGCTCAGCCTTTTGGTCTTAAAAATTTGGCAATTCAACTTCAACAATATCTCTCTGTAAAAATTGATGAAAAAATTGAGATTATGGGGATTTTAAATGCCAATGATGACAGTTTCTTCAGTGGTTCGAGGTTTTCGGGAGAAAGTGCTGTAGCAAGAATTGAGGCAATGATTGAAGAGGGTGCAGATATTATTGATATCGGTGGAGTCTCTACACGACCAAATGCACCTGTTGTTTCAGTTGAAGAGGAGTTAGCAAGAGTACAGCCTGTTTTAGATGCAATCGCTGCAAATAAACTGTATGAAAAAGCAAAGTTTAGTATAGACTCATATACACCGGTTGTTGTACAAGCAGCTCTTGAAGGCGGTTTTACAATTGTAAACGACATTACAGGTTTTGAAAACGATGCACTTTGTAAACTTTGTGCCGAGTATAATGCAACGGCAGTAGCAATGCATATGCAGGGTACGCCGCAAACTATGCAGGATAATCCTCAATATGATGATGTTGTTTTAGATGTGTATCATTATCTTGAAGAACAAACAAAAAAACTTGAAAGTTTTGGAATCAATGACATAGTTTTAGATGTAGGGATAGGATTTGGTAAAACTTTAGACGATAATCTACAACTGCTCAAACATTTAGAACACTTTAAAATGTTAGGGAAAAAATTATTAGTTGGCGCTTCAAGAAAATCGTTGATAGATAAGATAACAGCATCACCTATTGAAAAAAGATTAGCAGGGACTTTAGCACTCCATTTAGAAGCAATTAGAAACGGTGCTTCTATTATTAGAGTACACGATGTTTATGAACATAAACAAGCCTTAGAAGTGTATAAAGCTTTACAAAAAGGGTAAAGAGATGAAATTCCCCAGTGCAGATGATATAGCGAACACACAAGTAGTTTCAATTAATATTAATGAAAAAATAAGTGATGCTATTGATAGAATGATAGAAAGCGAACATCGTGATATTATTGTAACAGATAATGATGTTTTTTATGTTTTAACTGCAATAGAGGTACTACAGCTACGGGAAACAAGTATAACGTTCAATGATCCTATTTCTCATCTTCACCTAAGAAGGATACCTGCTGTTCATAAAAAGATGAATGTTCTCAATCTTTTAAAATATCTTGATGAATTGACTGAATATATTTGTGTGCTGAATGATGATAAAACCATTTATGGAATTATAACTCACACGGATATAACGAGCAATATAGATCCTGAAATAATCATGGATAATTTTACTATAGCAGATTTCTTACGTTTTACTCGTCGTGTTAAATGGATTGAGAAAGAGATGATTACAGCAGATGTTCTTTCACAAATGTATACTTCAAAAAACGATAGTGTAATTGTTGTCGAAGATAAAAAACCGGTGGGTATACTTACTGCTAAAGATGTTGTACAGCTTATAAAAGACAACTCAGACCTGGATCTTCCTATTCAAATATATATGAACGCACCTGTTGATAGCGTTTATAAAAGTATGAGTGTGCGTGATGCTTTGGCGTTTGTAAAAGAAAAACATTATAAACGTCTCATTGTAGTTGATGAAAATGGGACATTGGCAGGGATCATTACGCAAAAAGAGTTGATATTTTTAACATATAACAGATGGGCACTTGTAATGAAAGAACACCAAGAAGAGTTACAAGAGATCAATTCATTGTTAAAAGCGCAAAATGAAGAATATGAAGTGCTGGCTTCCGTTGATCCGTTGACAAAACTCTATAATCGTTATAAATTTAAACAATTGTTTAATTCCTCACTTGAAACAATGCTGCAACGTGCAGGTGTAATGTCGTTAGTGCTTTTAGATATAGATTATTTTAAAAAAGTAAACGATACATATGGTCATAATATTGGCGATAATGTTTTAAAAACCGTAGCGGAAGTTTTAGAAAACGAGGTACGGGAAATTGATATGGTAGGCCGATGGGGTGGAGAAGAATTTGTAGTATTACTCCCAACTGTCTCGATAGAAAATGCAGTTCTAATCGCCGAGAAACTAAGAGTTAAACTAGCATCTTTTGATATTGAAGTCGTTGGAAACATAACTGCCAGTTTTGGTGTTACTGAAATAAATAATAAAATCTTCTTAGAGGATGCTATTGCAAAAGCAGATGAAGCATTGTACAAGGCTAAATCTGAAGGAAGAAATAAAGTAGTTGCGTATAAAAAAGGTATTATGATTTAAATCATAATACCTTTAATTGCATAAAATAATACAGCAGCAACTATTGCAGCAGCAGGCACTGTAATTACCCAAGCTGCAATGATTTTTTTCACTGTATCACGTTTTACATATTGTACTTTTTCAATTCTTTTCATATGTCTTTTTGTAGATTTTAAATGCTCTTCTTCTTTCGCGATAAGCTTATAAAGATCTACTATACGTTCATAGTCACCTGTAGACTTTTCCTCTTTATTCTCAAGCTTATCTAATTCTGCATTGTAAGCATTAAGTGTTGCTTTTTCATCTTCAAGTAGTTCACGGTCTTCCGCAACAATATGTTTGTCTTTTGAAGTTATATGAAGGTATTCTCTTAAAAAACCTACGCCGAAAACTCCACCAATTGCAATATGTGTTGAGCTAACAGGTAAACCTAACTGTGAAGCTATAATGACGGTAATAGCAGCAGCCATAGCAATTGAAAAGGCTCTTACCTGATTGAGTTCCGTGATCTCCGCACCTACAGTTTTAATAAGTTTTGGACCGTATAACATAAGACCGATAGCGATACCTAATGCACCCACTGCCATAACCCATAGCGGAATAGGGGCTTTTGATGAAACTCCACCGCTTACAACGGCATCACTGATTGCAGCTAAAGGACCTACTGCATTTGCAACGTCATTTGCACCATGAGCAAAACTAAGAAGAGCTGCAGAGAAGATTAGGGGAATAGTAAAAAGGGTATTTACTGCATCTTTAGAGTTTTGAAGATTTTTTTTCTTGATTCTTCTGGAAACTATAAAATATACAATAACTGCGGCAATAGCTCCAAAAATTAAAGCCGTTGTGAAACTAGGTTTGTCAGTAGCAGGAAGAGAAATTAAAGGTAAAGCATTCAGTGTTTCTACTACTTTAGGCCAGATTTTTTTTAAACCTTTTAATGTCAAGTATGTAACAAAAGCCCAAGACATGATTGCGACATAGATAGGGACATATTTTTTTGCTGCACTAATTTGATCCGACTTAAAGATAATCGTTTTTTTGATCGCAAATAAAAAACCTGCAGCAATTATTCCGCCTAGTACGGGTGAAATAACCCACGAAGCTGCAATTTTTCCCATAGTTGACCATGATACGATACTAAACCCTGCAGCTGCGATACCTGCACCCATAACACCACCTACAATAGAGTGAGTTGTCGAAACAGGAGCTCTTAGAGCTGTAGCAAGGTTTAGCCATAAAGCAGCTGCAAGGAGTGCAGCCATCATAGCCCAGATGAATGGATCGGCATCACCGCCAAAAGCAGAGATGTCAATAATCCCTTTTTTAATAGTCTTTACAACATCACCGCCGGCAATAAGTGCACCACTTGCTTCAAAAATAGCTGCGATGATGATTGCCATAGTCATTGTCATAGCACGAGAACCAACAGCAGGGCCTACATTGTTTGCAACATCATTCGCACCGATGTTCATAGCCATATAAGCTCCGATAAGTGCTGCAATGGCTAGAAACATGTTATTTGGAATACCACCATTGGAAACAAAACTAAAAGTAAGTACAGCTACTGCAAAAAAGAGGGCAACACCTAAACGCGTAAAATCCATACCACTTTTTTTAAGTGCTTTTTTCTCCAGTTTATTAAGTGTCTCTATATCCATTGAGTCCCTTTATTTAATATATGCTTTTTTAATGACTTGAGGTTCATATGGTTTATCTCCCCCATATCTACCGCTTGTTTTAACATGACTCATTTTAAGTACTACTTTCATTGAGTCTTCATTAGCAACTTTTCCAAAAATCGTATAACCGCCGTTCAGCCATGGAGTAGGAACAACTGTAATAAAAAATTGAGAACCGTTTGTATTTGGACCTGCATTTGCCATTGCTAAAATACCAGGTTTATCAAAAATTACATTTGGTTTATATTCATTTTTGAACTCTTTTCCCCAAATAGATTCTCCACCACGTCCCGTACCAGTAGGATCACCGCCTTGGATCATAAAATCCTTGATAATTCTATGAAAAGTGAGATTATTATAGTAACCGTTTTTTATATGGGTAGTAAAGTTCTCTACAGCTAAAGGTGCCACATCAGGAAAAAGTTCAAGTTCAATATCTCCCTGATTTGTCTCTAAAATTACATGCGGATTTTCTGCAGCTAAGGTAGTTATTGATAATACAAATAAAACTGTAGCAAAAAACTTTTTCATGTTTACTCCTCTTCTTCTAAAGTTAAACATACCGAATTAATACAATATCTCATACCTGTAGGTTCAGGTCCATCAGGGAATACATGACCTAAATGTGCGTCGCATGAAGCACATCTCACTTCTATACGTATCATCCCGTGACTCATATCTTTGTATTCAGTTACGGCATTCTCTATGGGTTCAAAGTAGCTTGGCCAGCCAGTTCCGGAATCAAATTTCGTAGAAGATTCAAAAAGAGGTGCATTGCAACACACACATTTATATACACCTTCATCTTTACAGTCGTAATACTTACCTGAAAAAGGTGCTTCAGTTCCGTGTTGTCTACATACATAAAATTCTTCAGGACTTAACTGTAGTTTCCATTCCTGTTCACTCTTTGTTACTTTCATATTTTTCCTTTAACTTATCTATAGTATCACATGTCTGATCATAGAGAATATATGCACCAAGTGTTGCTAAATTGAGTGCGTATTCTATCTGTTTTTCATTATAATCACATAAATCTAGTAGGATAACATATTTAGCAGAAAGTTCGAAAATATCGTTGTAAGTTGCTAATTTTACATCTTCTAGATTATGTTCTAAAAGTGTTTTTGAAGATTCTATATCGGTAGTATTTTCATGGAGAAAAAATTCAAGGTCTTCTTTGAGTTTTTCTTTATTTTCTTCATTTGAAACAACCATAATGTCTTGTGCTTCATAGTTAAGTAAAAGTTTTTGAAGTAAATGCATTGTTTTTGCTAAAGGGTATGTCTCAATAAAATGAATTTTACAGTTTTGAGAGTTTAGTAAACAGTGTTCTTCATCTGTAAGATTGATAAACAATAATTTTTTATTTTTTTGAATATTTTTTATATATTCAATAAAAGATTTATTTAACAAGTTGGCATCATCACATATAATGAGATCTGCAGCGTTAAATGATTTGTTCATCAGTTTAAGGTCTAAAGCAGCTATTTCATGTACTACGGGCTTTTTTAACTTTTGTAAATGTTTATTTATAAGCTCTAAAGGTGTCAAAAATTCAATTGCATTCATATCAAATTCTATGATGCCGTGTTCTATTATCTCTAAAAGTTTTTTGTAGGCAATATCTCTAGCAAGAATCGTGGGTTTAAGAATAATAACTTTTTTCGCGTTTTCTTCAAAAAGTTCTATGATAGCCTTTAAAATTAGTAACGATGTTTTTCCGTCATGAAAGTTTGTAGCAAGATTTGTTGTTTCATCTAGCTTAGTATCTAAAAAGGTTTTTTCTTGATCACTACAGAGTGTAAAAGTGCCATCATCTTGAATTTTTGTATATTGAGTTAAAAGAGTTTCTAGCTCATAAGTATTATCTTTTTGCGTTACCTGAGCTTCACTTTCAATTTTTTTGAATATGTCTGATGTTTGAGAGTCACTAAATATAATCTTTTCTTCAGGCAACAACTCTTTAAATGAATCATCTAAATGCTCATACTCTTCAGCACTTAGATTTTCCATTAAAAGATAGTTATATATTTTAGGTCCGTCTGTATGGGTGATCTCATTAAATTTTCTTTTTATAATCTCTTGTGTTTTATCAAATGCTAATGTGTTGTTAGAATGCTCTTGGTTTTGTGCTTTTTGGATTGTTGCATTTTTAAGATCATCGAAAGACCATTTTTTTATCTCAAATATATATAGTCCACGTTTATAGTCGTAAAGTAAAAGTTCAATATTATAGCTCTGTCTATGCAGATAAATGTCTATATTGGAAAAAACCTTTAGATCACTGTTATGAGCAAGAGATTTAACACGTTTAACTAAGATAGAATCGGGAACATAAAGTTCTGAAGAGTTTTTTTTAAATAACGAGAAAAGATTAAAGTTCATATATTTTAAAATATACCGCCGTAAAGGCAGTATATGCGAGATTATTTACCAGCTGCAACGCGGTCTTTAAGACCTTTACCAGCTTTAAATTTAGGAACCATTTTATCTTGAGTAGTATAAGATTTGCTAGTACCTGGAACTGTACCGCTTTTTCCTTTTTGTAAAGCAGCAGAAAAACTACCGAAACCTACTAGAGAAACGTCTTCTTTTTTTACTAAAGCTTCTGTTACAGCTTCAGTGAAAGCTTTAATAGCTGCTTCTGCTTCTACTTTAGTTTTGTAGTTACCACACTCTTGTACTAATTCAACAAATTGTGCCTTATTCATAAATTTACCCTTGGTTTAAAATTTTTCCGAATCTCTGTTAATCCCTCTAGTTAAGGGGGATACACAAAATAATTCAGCTAAATGTACTTTATAGTTTATTTCCTTAAAATTTTCTTCTATTCTCCGTTTTTTAGGAAAAAAACTACATTTTTTGTTTCAAAAGGTTCTTTTTTAGTAAAATTTGAAACTATTTATTTTATTTTCTTATAACTTTTATATAAAGTGTAAACGCGCTTTTTTTCACCTTTAAGGCACTTATTCTAATGTTTTTGTACATTTTCGATTTTAAGTCCTGAATGAAAACAAGAAATTGATCATATCTATTTTTAGAGTGAATAGACATAAAAACATCTTCTAAGGCTTCTCTCTCTTTTTTTGTTAATGCTCCCATTAAGCATCCTTTAATTTGTTGATTTTTCTTACAGCGCGAATAATCTCATCGTCATCCAACATACCCAGCATTTTAATAACAGTAGCAGCAGCTTGAGGCTTTGCACGTCCAAGTTTCCAGTCTTGGTATGTGCGCATAGATACCCCTAAAGATTTGGCCATATCTTTTAAAGAGATTTTGCGCCCGTTTTGTTGTGATTCTACCGAGTTATGAAGTATGTTAAACAAGTCATCAATTTGCATGGGAAAGATTATACGGATTAAATACTTAAATATACATTTAATTTATATATATATACTAATTAATGTATTTAATATTTTATTAATTGTGTTAAATGTGATATTAATTAAATAATATATATTAAAAAAATTATGTTATATACGGAAAACCGTATAATAATTGTATAAAAAAAGCCTCTAAAGCACTTTGGCTTCAGAGGCTAAAAGGAAAACGTTCTTAGTTTAAAAGGTCTGAGTAGTCGTATTTTGAAAGATTGAGAAAGATTTTTCCATTTTGTTTAATGATTCTAATATCACTGCCATATGCATTCAGAAATCTTTTTTTAATTATTTTTCTTTGTTGAGGGTCAAGATCGAGATTTTTAAGATAGTCTTTTAAATCTATGATTTTGCTCTCTTTTTTTTCCTGAGTCTGGGCAATTGCTTCAACCTCATGAATAGTTGCATTTTCTTTTTCAAGAGTGAGCTTTGTGTTGATAAGTTCTAGAATGTGTTTAAGTTGTTCATCTTTTTTACTATAAACCTGTTCCACTCTGCTCATTTCATCACGAAGCATCTGCTCTTTATCATCTATAAGCTTATCGATTTTCGCTTCAAGCTGTGCAATTTTTGCTTTTAATTGTTGATTTTCTTTTTGATATAAAGATATTACCATCGAAACGGTAGTCTTTGGTTTTACAGGAGGATGACTTACTGGGCTTGTTTTTAGCTCTTTTTCCTGTATTCTTTGCTCTTTTTGGTCTTGGTGAATAGCTTCTCTTTTATTCGGTTCTAAAGAGCTTCTTGTTACTATAATATATGTAACACCGTTTTCTATGATGTAATTAAGTTTTTTTGCTCTTAATTTTGAGTTGATCATCTCTTTAGACATTTTGAAATGTTTTGCGTATTCATCCAGTGTAAGTCTCATAAATATCCTCTAATGCTTATAAAAAATCGATTTTTGGTGGGGTAATTATACCCGATTTTCGAAGCCAGACTAAATAGCCTTTTTTCTCATTGTTGTGTTTATCAAAAAATTTGTATGCTTTTGAACGTTTGAATTCTCTTTCAATTAAAATCTTTTCAAAATCTTTGTGATAACGTAAAAACTTCTTGAGTTCATTATATGCTGCTTCAGAGATCATAACGGTAGAGATGGTAAAATTTTTAAATTCTATATATCTAGAACAGTCATTTAAACCGTCACCTATATAGTTTTCGTTTCCCAAAATATCTTGAAACCTGCTAACAGGACCCGTATGTACGGCAACTTTTATCCCCTGAAAATAAGGGTATTTATGCGCAATCTGATCGGAAAAATGATTAAAACTTAGTCCTAAAAAAGTTCCATAACCTTTAAGCTTTGGATCAAGTAGACAGTAAAAACCGTCCCCCGTCGAGACAAAACTCATAATAAGAGTAGAGAGCGGCATTTTTGAACTAGCTAACATTTTTTCAATCACTTTTTTATAGCTTTTTGTCAAAAATGTAATGATCTCAAATTGTTGAGTAGAGCTGAGTTTAGAAAAGTTTATGATGTCTACTAAAATGATGTCGGTTATTATCTCTTGTTTCATGTATAAGATATTAACATAAAGTTGTTTTAAATGTACTGTATTATATAATTTCAAAATAAAATTTTTTTGGGGATGTTATGAGTAAAGGCATATTAGATATTGTAAAACCTGGTGTATTATTTGGTGAGGATGTTACAAAAGTTTACGAGCATGCAAAAGAGAATGGTTTTGCACTACCTGCCGTAAATGTTGTAAATAGTGATTCTATTAACGGTGTTTTAGAAGCTGCAAAAAAAGCAAATTCACCTGTAATTATTCAGTTTAGTAACGGTGGTGGATCTTACTTTGCAGGTAAAGCTTTAGACAATACAAACGAAGCAGCGGCAATTGCAGGTTCGATTTCTGGTGCTATGCATGTACATATGATGGCAGAAGCTTACGGTGTAGCTGTTATTTTACATACAGATCACGCTGCTAAAAAATTACTTCCATGGATCGATGCATTAATTACTGCAGGTGAAGCACATTTCGAAGCATACGGTAAACCGTTATTTTCTTCTCATATGTTGGACCTTTCTGAAGAACCTTTAGAGGAAAATATTGCGATCTCTAAAAAATATTTAGAAAGAATGGCAAAAATTGGTATGCACATTGAGATCGAACTTGGTGTAACAGGTGGTGAAGAGGATGGTGTAGATAACACAAATATCGATAACGCTCTTCTTTATACACAACCTGAAGAAGTAGCTTACGCATATGAAGAATTAAGTTCAGTATCACCAAACTTTACAATTGCAGCATCATTCGGAAATGTACACGGTGTATATAAACCGGGGAATGTTGTTCTTACTCCAAAAATTCTAGACAATTCACAAAAATATATTCAAGAAAAATTCAACACTGCCGAAAAACCTGTAAACTTCGTTTTCCATGGTGGTTCTGGTTCACTTCCTGAAGAGATCTCTGAAGCTATCTCTTACGGTGTTATCAAAATGAACATCGATACAGATACTCAATGGGCTACTTGGGCAGGTGTAAAAGGTTATGTTGAAAAATATAACGATTATCTTCAAGCTCAGATCGGAAACCCAGAAGGTGAAGATAAGCCAAACAAAAAATATTACGATCCGAGAAAATGGTTACGTGCAGGGCAAGAGGGCTTAGTTGAACGTGTAATTGAAGCGTTCAAAGATCTTAATGCGATGGATAGAAACTAAGAATTGAGTTTTTTATGCACTTCCTCGATACTTTGGGTATCGGGGTTTTTCGCATAATAATACTCCAAAAGGTGATGCAGTTTATTTGGATTGAATCGCCAAAAATGTTTTTCATCGAAATCTTCATCTCTTTTTACTTTTTCAAACAATTCATTTAACGATATATCCGGCCTATTTTTTTGGATAACTTTTAGGATAACTTTTGTGATTTCCTCTTTTGCTTGGGGAGTGTTGTCATCATCAGGAAGTTGTTCGTTTGGTAAAAAAGCATATATTTTCCAAAAACTGATTAAAAAAAGCCCGATGAAAAATATGAGCATCAATGTTGAAGTATTTAAGTCCATTTGAGGATTATATCATAACAATTTGGCTAGAATTACAGTTATGAATGATAAAGTATTTACAAAACCGATAAAAAAGCAGTTTGAATTTGACGAGGAAGTTGCCGCTGTTTTTGACGATATGTTAGAGCGTAGTGTCCCTTTTTATAAAGAGAGTCAAAAGATCACAAAGTTCTTTGTACTCAAAGCTTTAAAAGAGAATGGAAGGCTTTACGATCTGGGATGTTCAACGGCAAGTTTACTTTTAAATATCCATAGAGATATGGAAGTAAAAGCAGAGCTAATAGGTCTGGATAATTCTGAGGCAATGTTAAAACGTGCAGGTAGAAAGATTGAAGCTTTCGGTGCGAAAATAGATGTAGAGAATGCGGATATTTTAGAGTATGACTATCAAGCAGCGGATGCATTTGTAAGTAATTATACACTGCAGTTTATTCGTCCGCTTGTAAGAGAAAAATTGATCAAGAAAATAGCTGATGCCTTGAAGCAAGAGGGTGTATTTATCTTCAGTGAAAAAGTGATCTCTCACCATTCAAAACTCAACAAAGACCTTATTGAATGTTATTATGATTTCAAAAAAGAGCAGGGCTATAGTGAATATGAGATTATGCAAAAGCGTGAAGCCTTAGAAAATGTATTAGTTCCGTATAGTGAAGAGGAAAATATAAAAATGGCTTTAGAAAATGGATTTAGCCACTGTGAAGTTGTATTTCGCTGGGCTAATTTTGCTACCTTTATAGCTATAAAGTAGTTTTTACCAGACATTCCCTTGAGGAGCTGTCTCTTTTGTTTTTAATACGTCTATCATCTCTTTATAAGTAACGATATCATCTTCTCCACAATCTTTGTGATAAAAACCTTGCAAATCATAATACTCTTTACAATCACTGTAGTATTTTGCCGAGATTCCGTGTTTATTTACACAGCCTGAAAACGAGAGTAGTAATAAAATAAAAGTTAAACTAATTTTTTTCATACAAGTGTTTAAGCAAAGAGTATTCCCTATACTTTAAAAGTTTCCTTTGTTTTACAAAATTCAGTGAGAAAACACTCTTCACATTTTGGATTTTTTGCACGGCAGATATATCTTCCAAAAAGTACCATCCCTTGATGCAGGGCATGAAGATCGTTCTTAAATTTTTTTACAAGTGTTGCTTCTGTGGCAATAGGTGTTTTGTCATCACTCAGACCTAAACGGTGTGAGACACGAAAAACATGGGTATCGACTGCCATTAGATTTGCACCTGTATACTCAATCATGACTACATTAGCCGTTTTCTGACCTACACCTGCAAGTGTTTGCAGCTCTTTTTCGTTCATAGGGATTTCACCATCGTAAACTTCTACAACCCTTTTTGCCATCTCTATAATGTTTTTTGCCTTGTTATTAAAAAATGAACAAGTGTTAATAAGTGCTTTTACATCTTCTATGTTGGCAGCAGCAAGCTCTTTTGGAGCTGGATATTTTTCAAATAAAGCAGGTGTAATTAGATTGACTCTTTTGTCTGTACATTGGGCTGAAAGTGCAACGGCAATGACAAGTTCATAAGCATTTTTGTACTCTAATTCTGTTACTGCGTCACTGTATCTTTCAACAAAACGTTTGTGGATCTCGGCTATTTCTTTCTTAGTTGCTTTTTTCATAACAGGAATTTTAACAGATTTGTATTAATCTTAATTTATATGATATAATCGAAACCTATTATTGAATTTTTAGTTTTCTTAAAGGGTAATATATGGGATTTTTTTCTCTATTTTCATCAGATAAACCAACTCCAAATAAGCAAAAAACAGTTGTCCGTGATTTAGACTTCGCTCAAGGTGAACTTGAAAACAATTTAGATAGAGAATTTTTTGTAGAACTTTCTAATGACAGTGAAGAGATGTTACTGTATTTTCTTCAAGGTACAGGCTGGATAGGAGCAAATAGCACTTTTTTAAAGAAGATGGGCTATCATGATATTTCTGACTTTAATAGAGATAATGAGAGTATTAGAGATCTGTTTTTGAATGAGAGTGAAGAAATTTTTACAGAATCTGATAAAACGTGGTTGGATTATATAAGAAAAAAATACAAATTTGAAGGTTATAGAGTTAGTTTACTTGATAAAAAGAGTTCGGAGATTCTTGTGATAGATGCAAAGGCATTTCAGTCACATAAAAATCCTAGACTGTACGTACTGCACCTAAAAGATGTAACGGATATTTATAAGGCAGAACAAAAAACAAAAGAGATAGAAAAACTAAAAACAAAATTTTTGGCAAACATCGGACATGAATTTAGGACACCGATGAATGGAATACTTGGTTTTGTAGAACTGTTAGAGGATACAAAACTGGATGCTACACAGCATGAATATATCAATATGATTCAACGATCTTCAAAAAGTTTAATGACAAATATTGAAACACTTTTAGACCTGGCTCAGCTTCAAAGTGGAAGATTAGTAGTTTCAAATGAAGTCTTCAATCTTTTACCACTAGTTGAATCTCTTGCACATAGTTTTACTAAACAAGGAAAAGAAAAAGGGATCAAAGTACTCAGTTTTATTGATCCTAAAATACCAGAAGAACTCAATAGCGATCCTAAAAAAATTATGCAGATTTTATATGCACTCACGTCAAATGCTGTAAAGTTTACACCAAGGGGCGGGAAAGTAATATTTGAAATAAAACTACTTAAACGTCAGCAAAACGGAGATTGTAGTATAGGATTTAGTGTAAAAGATACTGGAAGCGGAATTTCAGAAGAACAAATAGCACTTATTAATGAGCCTTTTACTGCAGGCAATCAAGCAGATGAAAGACTTGGTGTAGGTCTTAGTCTCTCTTCTGGACTTGTTAAACTTTTAGGATCAGATTTGCGAGTTAGCAGTGACAATAACGGTACTTATGTAAACTTTGTTCTTAATTTTAAAAGTTCGGTTGGACAAAACTTTAAAATGATGCCGAAGAAAAAGGTAAAAGTTCTACTACTTGATCAGACAAAAATTGATGAGGCAAACTTTTTAACAATATATTTACGCGCTTTTGCACTAGATGTAATAAAATCGAATATATTAGATGAACATGTTTATGAAGATATTGATGCATTATATGTAGTGGCAAATCAAAATGATTCTTCATGGGTTTTAGAACTTGGAACATATTCAAAAAAAGCTCCTGTTACGGTTCTTTTAGAAGAAAACGAAAAATTACAGACAAAACTGACACACTTTGTTGATGAAGTGATTTATAAGCCGCTTTTACCTAGTCATATCGCAAGACATTTATATTTATTGAATAAAGTGGAATTACCGTCGGAACCGAAAAAAGAGTTTTCTATACCAGATGAACATATTAAAGCTTTGGTAGTTGAAGACAATATGATTAACCAAAGACTTATCAAAATTTTATTACAAGAATACAATATTGAAGTAAAAACTGCATCAAACGGTGTAGAAGCAGTTCAGCTATATAAAGATGAAAATGGTTTTGATATAGTGTTTATGGATATTGATATGCCTCAAATGAATGGAATTGTAGCGACAAAAGAGATCAAGTCATTAATGTCTTTTGGAGTGAAAAAGACGCCAGTCATCGCACTGACGGCATTAGCTATGAATGGGGATAAAGAGATGTTACTTCATGAGGGGCTTGACGATTATCTGGCAAAACCGCTAACACGTGATAAATTAGAGTATATTTTAGAAAAACATTTAAAAGTGCATGTATAGGTTTGTTTAATATTCGTTATCCAATTCTCATTACACTTTCTATATATAAAATGTCATAAGGATATATAATGATTAAAGCAAAAAAATTACTTTCTGTTGTTCTGCTCGCTGGGACTATCGCTTCGGCACAAACATTAGTAACTGTAAATGGAAAATCTATTACACAAGAAGATGTTGATAGTGAATTAATGAGAGCAACACAGGGAAGATTTAATCAAGTTCCACCTGAAAAGCAAGCTGCATTTAGACAACAAGTTCTACAACAACTAATTGGTAAAGAACTTATTTTTGAAGATGCAAAGAAAAACGGCGTTCTAAAAACAAAAGAGTATAAAGAAGAATATAAAAAGCTCGAAGAGCGTATGAAGCAAGAGCTGGCTATTCAAGTTTGGCAAAAACAACTTTTAGACGGAATCAAGATTTCAGAAAAAGAGTTAAAAGATTATTACAAACAAAACAAAGAAGAATTTAACGAGCCGGAAAGTGTACATGCTCGTCATATCCTTGTAGCTACAGAAGATGAAGCAAAAAGTATTATTGCAGGTTTAAAACCTTTAAGCGGTGATAAACTAAAAAATAAATTCATTGAAGAAGCAAAAGCAAAATCAACAGGACCAAGCGGACCAAAAGGTGGAGACTTAGGTTATTTTACTCAAGGGCAAATGGTACCTGAGTTTAACGATAAAGCATTCTCTATGAAAAAAGGTACTGTTACTTTAGAACCTGTTAAAACACAATTCGGTTACCATGTTATCTATGTAGAAGATAAAAAACCAGCTATGATTAGAAAATATGATGAAGTAAAAGCTTTCATTGAACAACGTCTGAAAATGGAAAAATTCAAAGATGCAATGAAAAAGAAAATGGACGCTTTACAGAAAAAAGCAGTTATCAAGTAAATATGCAAAATTCTCCCATCTCAAACATCTTTCTAGATGGGAGAGAGTTTTTTGTTAAACGCGATGATCTTATTGACAGACATTTAGCAGGAAATAAATACAGAAAACTTTATACACTTCTTACAACTCCACAAGAACAATACAATACAATAATCTCCTACGGTGGAACACAGTCGAATGCAATGTTGGCACTTGCCGCACTCTGCAAAAAAAAATCTTGGGAATTTATTTACTATACAAAACCGTTAAGCCAACAGCAAAAACAACAAAAAAGCGGAAATTTTTATGAAGCACTTTCATTAGGTATGAAACATCAAGAGATCGAAGAAATGCTTTATAAAGATTTTATAGCATCTCTACGTCTGAGTTTAGATTCAAAAAGTTTAGTTGTTGATCAAGGGGGTGCTGTACAAGAAGCCAAGCAGGGATTGGAAGTTTTAGCAGAAGAGATTCTTCAAGAGCAATCCTTTATGCAAAAAAATAATATTACGGCATTAGCGACACCCTCTGGAACAGGAACAACGGCACTATTTTTAGCACTTGCACTTCCTGAATATACAATCTATACAACACCTTGCGTCGGTGATATAGAGTATCTGAAATCTCAGATGCTTTCACTGGTAGAAACATTGCCGCAAAACCTTTATATACTGGCACCGAAAAAAAAGTACCATTTCGCAAAACTGTATAAAGAGTTTTATTTAATGTATAATAAACTACTTGATGCAGGAATAGCATTTGATTTGTTATATGCACCTCAGATGTGGGAATGTTTGCTCGAACAAACACAAGAAAACATTTTATATGTCCATAGTGGAGGAGTGACAGGTAATAGTTCTATGCTTGAAAGATATGAAAAAAAGTTCAATGCAACTTAAGTCGCAAAAGGCCTTCAAAAAAGGTTGTACACTTATATCCAGAAAACTAAAAGGATTTACGAATGAATAATATTTTTGAAAAATTAACACACAATATGACACAAGCAATTGAGAGTGCAGTATCTTTAGCACTTCACAATAAAAATCAGGAAGTTAACGCTGAACACTTTTTATGGGCATTACTTACAAACCACGATTCTGTACTTAATCAAATGTTCAATAAGATGGGTATAGATAAGGTTGCTATAGAATTAGATGTAAAGTCTATGGCAGAGAAGTTCCCAAAATCTTCTTCAGTATCTAAAGAAAATATTCGTCTTTCTCGTACATTTGTACAAACTTTGGAAAACGGTGTAGGTTTGATGACGAAAAACGGGGACAGCTATCTGGCAGTAGATACATATATCTTGGCAAATCTTAAAACTGAACCGTATGCAACACTGTTTAAAAAATATATTGATGTAATGGCATTGGAAAAAGAGCTTGAAGCATCTCGCGGTGGAGCGAAGATTGACTCACAAACGGCAGATGAAAATTTAGAGTCACTTTCAAAATACGGAGTTGATCTTACAAAAGAAGCTGCAGAGGGTAAACTCTCACCTGTAATCGGACGTGATGAAGAGATCACTCGTATGATGCAGATCTTAATTCGTAAGACGAAAAACAACCCTATGCTTTTAGGTGAACCCGGTGTAGGTAAAACGGCACTTGTTGAAGGACTTGCTCAAAGAATTTACCATAATGAAGTACCGACATCGCTGCAAAATAAACGTGTAATTGCATTAGATATGAGCTCACTTGTAGCAGGTGCAAAATATCGTGGTGAGTTTGAAGACAGATTAAAAGCTGTAATTGATGAAGTGAAAAGTTCTGGAAATATTATCCTGTTTATCGATGAGATTCATACGATTGTAGGAGCTGGAGCATCTGAAGGTAGTATGGATGCGGCAAATATTTTAAAACCGGCACTTGCACGCGGTGAGTTACATACAATCGGGGCAACAACTTTAAAAGAGTATAGAAAATACTTTGAAAAAGATGCAGCGTTGCAACGCCGTTTCTTACCGATTCAACTAGATGAGCCGACAGTAAACCAGTCACTCCAAATTCTTCGTGGAATTAAAGAGAGACTTGAAGCTCACCACAACGTAACTATTACAGATTCTGCTCTTGTAGCTGCGGCACGTCTAAGCGATAGATACATTGCAGATAGATTTTTACCGGATAAAGCGATTGACTTAATCGATGAGGCAGCAGCTGAACTGAAAATGCAGATCGAATCGGAACCTAATGAACTGAGTGCGGCAAAAAGAAAAGTAAGTGAGTTAATGGTTGAAAAAGAAGCGCTGAAGATGGAAAAAACTCCGGCAAATGAAAAGCGTTTAGATGAGATTGAAAAAGAGCTGGCAGATGTTAATGAAGACTTACGTAAGTTAGAGTCTCAATTTGAAAGTGAAAAAGGTGTGTTTGAAAGAATCTCTCAAATAAAAGGAGATATTGAAGTAAAACGCCGTGAAGCCGATCAGGCAAAATCACAAAGTGACTTTAATCGTGCGGCAGAGATTGAATATGGTGAAATTCCAAAACTGATTGAAGAGGAAAAAGCTCTGAATGCACAATGGGATCAAATGCAAGAATCAGGGACACTACTCAAAAATTCGGTGGATGAAGAGTCTATTGCTTCAGTCGTATCACGCTGGACACATATCCCTGTAAATAAGATGCTCCAAGCAGAACAAGAGAAGATCTTACATGTTGAAGAGGAACTCAACCGTGACGTTGTAGGTCAGTCAAAAGCTACACATGCAGTTGCACGTGCTATTAAGAGAAACAAAGCGGGGCTTTCATCTGCAAATTCTCCGATCGGAAGTTTCTTATTCCTTGGACCTACAGGTGTTGGTAAAACACAAACAGCTAAAACTTTAGCGAAGTTCCTGTTTGACTCAGAAGAAGCACTGATCAGAATCGATATGAGTGAATATATGGAAAAACATGCAGTCTCTCGTTTAGTAGGTGCTGCACCTGGATATGTAGGATATGAAGAGGGTGGACAACTAACAGAAGCAGTTCGTCGTAAACCATATTCTGTAGTACTTTTTGACGAAGTTGAAAAAGCTCATCCTGATGTTTTTAATATGCTTTTACAAGTTTTAGATGACGGGCGTTTGACAGATAATAAAGGTGTAACGGTTGATTTTAGCAATACTATCATAATCCTGACGTCAAATATCGCTTCAGATAAGATTATTAACAATCCTGAATCACCTGAACTTCAAGATATGGTTATGGGTGAATTAAAAATGGCATTTAAGCCTGAATTTTTAAACAGACTCGATGATGTAGTTATCTTTAATGCACTTGGTGCTGAACAAATTAGAGGTATTGTTGACCTGTTCTTTAATGAAATTCAAGCTAAAGTAAAAGACAGAGATATAGAACTTACACTAAGTGATGACGCAAAAGCATATATTGCAGAAGCTGGCTTTGATCCTGTATATGGTGCAAGACCGCTTAAACGTGCTCTTTATGAGATTGTAGAAGACAGACTTGCTGATCTTATTTTAGAAGGTAAAGTAAAAGAGGGCTCTAAAGTTGAATTTATTGTAAAAGATCAACTTATAGACGTAGTACTTAACTGATCTTCAATTGGTAGGGGCTTTCCTAAATGAAAGCCCTGTGCATAATCTACACCAAGACTTTTTACCATCTCTAAAATATCTTCTGAAGAAACAAACTCTGCAATCGTTTCAACATTTAATTTTCTTGCCAGACTTACTATCGTCTCCACCATGATTTGGGAACTGATATCTCTGTCTATATTTGAGATTAATGAGGAATCTATTTTGATGTAATCAACAGGAAGATGCAAAATATGGGTAAAGTTTGAATAACCGCTACCAAAATCGTCCAGGGCTATTTTTATACCATAACTTCTGATTTTCATACAGAAAGAATATACTTCTTCATAATCATCAAAATCTTCTGTTTCCAATAACTCTATTGTTAAGAGTTCCCCGTATTCAAATTCATCTAAAACTGAATAAAGATATTTCACCGTTCTTTCATTCTTTATATCAATGAGGGAAAGATTCAATGAACATGCGACTTGATGTTGAGTAATAGTATTGAGTGTATTATGAAGCACCTGTTTTGTAACTTTATAATATACACGGTTTTGTCTTGCTATGTCTAAAAATTTAAATGGCGGTGTTACTTTGCCTTCTTCATCTATAAGTCTTACAAGCGATTCGTATTTTATCTCTTTAGATGGAGATTGAATAGGGATAATAGGTTGGAAATAAGATGTAAGTCCTTGATTTCTAAGTACATGAAGCAGCGTCTTTTGAATCTCCATATCTTCTTGATGAGAACGCTCTAGTTTTTTATCATCTTCAAATACAGAGATAGGAATATTTTTCTTTTTTGCATCTTTAAGTGCCATGTCGGCATAGGCAAGCATCTTATCTTCACCGCTAAAGGTAATACCGGAACTCATGATAAATTGATACGATTTATCTTCATAAAGAAAGTGAGTACTTTTATAGTCGTTGAGAAGTGTTTCAATAAAGCGAATAAAATGATCATTGTTAATTTTTTTATCTGAAGATGTTACAACAAACTCATCGCCTCCTAAATGGTAAAGAAGGTATTCTGTTTCCATCAGATAATCTTTGAGCCATTGTGCAGTCTGTTTGATAGCGATGTTTCCTATCTCTTCACCGTATACATCGTTAAACGACTGAAATTTATCAATATCTAGAATTGCCATTTTAAGAAATTGGTGCTCGTTGCTATCTTCTAGGAGGCTATTTCTATTCGGCAGAGCGCTTAAAAAGTTTGTGTAGATTTTTTTATGTAGTTCTTGAGTTTTTTTATCGATTTCATGTTCTAAGTTTTCACTATAAAGAAGTAACTGTTTTTGAGCTTCTTTTAAACTTTTTTGCGCCTTCTCTTTAAGTTGTAATTGTTTTGATATTTTTAGATTTGATGAGTGAAATTTTAAAATGGAAATAGTGATCAAGAATGTAGCTAATATAAATGAGAAAACAAGAATTAATGAACTTTGCTCATTTGTTTCTTTTAGTGCAGCAATTTGTTTGTTTTGTGAATTTTTTACTTGATCCATCAATATAGAGATATCATGAGAAAATTTATTACTTATCATATCAAAGCCGATTAATGCATCTCTTATATCTTCTGTATCGTGAGAATGGACGGCTGTAATGAGAGACTGTTCTACAAGTTTATGCCCAATCGCTCTTTTTTCTAAAATATCTAGCGTCTTGTTCAGCTCTTTTGAAAAATCAGGTTTGTCTTTAGTAAGTTTTTTTAGTTCTTGAATATAACTCTGAATCTTGCTCTGCGATTCCTGCATATTTAAAAGGTCTAGATTATTGTGAAGCGTAAGATATTGCAGAATGTCAGATTGATTCTTTTTAACTGTGTAATTTAAGCTATTTGCATAGTGGCTTAGCGATATCTGATCTTGAGAAAGTTCATTTAAAAGTGCACTGCTTCTATCAATATTTTTGTAACTAAATACAAGTGAAGAGATCAGTAGGGCAAAACTTATAAAAAGTGTATAATAGACCCACTGCTGAGATTTTGATTTCATTAAAATCTAGCCTCTAAATTAAGATAGTAGATATTTTGTCTTGCATCTTTCTTTTGAGGTTCTCCAAAGTGCCAGCCGCTTCCTGTATATTTCTCTTTCATCGTAAGAAAACCTGCTTTTGCATTGAGTTGCTTGTAAAAATTCCAAATAGAATAAACCTCTATAGCTTGGCCGCGAAGAGCAAGTTTGTTAAATATATCTTCCGCACCTTGTGTTGCGGCAAACCAGTATTTACTTCCATAGTTATATTCGGCACCTATGGCTAAAGTAGGAATAGGATTGTATTTTCCACCTATGTAAAAAGAATAGCCCATTTTACCAAGCATAGTGCCGCTTGCATAATCTTCTTCCGTGAATCCTGTATAGTTATGGTCTGTAGTACCCTCAGTAATATTAACTATCTTATAGTCATCACGTGCACCATTTGAATTTGGGCTTGAGGCTGCAGTATGGACAAAGATAACACTGGAAGTGTCTAGAAAGTTATTAATGTCTAGTCCTATACCATATGTTGTCATACTTCCAAGATCATGTGCGTAAGAAGCATCAATATCTGGGCCTAAATATGGATGGGCTTTTAAGTGATCTAAGAGATTAACTCCAAAAGATAATAATGAGTTGCCTAGAAATTTGAAACTTACATCACTGTAAATACCGTAAACATTTGCATTGTCAATATTTTCGCGATTACATTGATAAGGATAAAACTTTTCACTGAGTGTATATGCTTTTGCAACAATTGCTCTTATAAACATAGTATCGTATAAATTTTGTGTAGCTATCAATCCATATGTGTTCATATCAAAAACAAGTGCAGGAAACATAGAAGAACGCTGTTTATTTTGTGCATAATGCATCGGTGTCCCACCTGTAGTAGGTAATATACCGAAGCTTAGTGTAAAACGACCACCATCATATCTATTTGGTGTATAATCAATATAGGCTCTGTCTACATCAAAAGCACTTCCGCCTGGAGCTGACTTAATATCTCTGGATAATATACAGAGTCTTTCATTGCTTTGCGAAGAATTCGCATAGAGTAAACGCCCGTGAAATTTTACGTCATCAAAGTTACCCTGCATGTTTAAACGCATTCTTACATAACCGGAAGCATCAAAGTTTTTGCTATATCTATCACGTCTAGGAAGACCGTTATAGGGACTGTAAGGATCATGGATTAATGTTTGATCACCATTATTACCAATGAGTCCTGAATTATAGTCCATTTTTTGGAGACTGAGTAAAATTTCTGGAGATAAAGAGAGTTTATCCAAAATAGAGTGTTTCTCATTTTTTTCTATAATTGGAAAATGTTCATCAACATCTTCTTGTTGCATTTTTACTTGTGCTTTAAGTTGTGAGATCTCTTTTTCAAGATTTTTAATCTTTTCGGATATATCATCGGAACTTAAAAGTAAAAAAGGAAATAGGATTAAAAGGGGGATACGTTTCATTTACAATACTCCTGGTACTATGGGTTGTTCTGAATCTGCAGCATGTTCAATAAGGTATTTCTCAAGTTTGTCTCTTGTAGCTTGATCAAGTTCTTCGAGTTTATATCTTTGAAGATGTCGTTTGGAAGAGAAGACTCTTTTCCATTGAACAGTAGCCTTTTCACCACCATATAAATTAAATCTTTTTGCGATTTTTTCAATTGGTTCTGCATAGGATGGTAATGCAAGTAAAGGGGTGAAAGTTATAAAAGTTAATAGAAAAGTTTTTAATGTTTTTCTCAAAATGTGTACAGTCCTTTGTAGTCTTTCCTTAAAGAAAAAACATTATAACACAATATTTATAGAAAGTTATCACAATTTAAGTTTTAAATAGTGTGAGTGTTTCGAAATAACCTTAAAGAGTGTTTAAGTAATATTT
Source organism: Sulfurimonas sp. C5 (assembly GCF_029872055.1). Taxonomy (NCBI): domain Bacteria; kingdom Pseudomonadati; phylum Campylobacterota; class Epsilonproteobacteria; order Campylobacterales; family Sulfurimonadaceae; genus Sulfurimonas; species Sulfurimonas sp. C5. The sequence continues at coordinate 68,966 of NZ_JARXNQ010000005.1, read as the reverse complement.
TTGTAAAATTGCGCTCTTAAATTACAAAAGGATATGTCCCAATGAAAAGAACATACCAACCACATAATACGCCTAGAAAAAGAACACACGGTTTTAGAGCTAGAATGGCTACTAAAAATGGTCGTAACATTATTAACCGCCGTCGTGCTAAAGGTCGTAAGAAATTATCAGTATAAGCGGGTTTAATATACTAAAGCTCCATAAAGAGTTTCAGTATATTTATAACAAAGGTAAAAACCAGCATTCAACGAATGTAGTAGTTTTTTATCTTCCACAAGATGGAATTCGCAAAGTTGGTTTTACTGCTACTAAAAAGATAGGAAATGCAGTAAAACGTAATCGTGCAAAACGTAGAATGCGTGCACTCTTTCGTGAATTTTCTGCTAATCTTCAAGACGGTAGTTATATTTTTGTTGCTAAAGCAGCAATTGTAACTGCTGATTACCAAAACATTCAAAATGATTTTAAAAAAATTCTTTCCCGTTCGAAAACTCTTGCTTAAGCTTTTGTGGCTTTACCAGAAATTTTTTACTCTTATCGGTTATGGCTCGTGTCGATATTACCCAACATGTAGTGAGTATGCAAGAATAAATTTTGAAAATAATTCACTTTTAAGTGCTTTTTATAACTCTTTGATTAGAATACTACGTTGCAATCAACTTTTTGACGGCGGAATTGATTATCCACTCCTAGATAAACTTCATTTACAGCCTTCAAAATTAGAGCTTGATTCCATAAAATATTGGTTGGTTCCCAATGAAAAGAACCGTTACTATATTATCAAAAATTTTTCATATAAAGGGTAATTTGTGTTTGAAAAAATGACACCAAATCAAAGGCTATTAGTAGCTGTACTAATCTCTATAGTATTTTTCGTAGCTTATACTGCTATTTTCCCACCGGAACAACCACAACCAAAACAAGAACAACAAACGACATCGACAGTTAAAACTGAAAAAGTTTCTGTAGAAAAAGTAAGTGGCCATGAGATCTCAGAAGCTGAAAAGGCAGATACTACTGCTTCTAATGATCTAGTTGTAATTAAAAATGAGAAGTTTCTTCTTAAAATTGACTCATTAGGGCGTATCTCTTCAAAAGAATTATTAGAAGAGAAATTTAGAGATGCTGAAAATCTTCATGCGCAAATTATTCCTGAAAACGGAACAAAACCGTTATATGTAAGATTTGTAGATAAAGCTATCAATGAAGAGGCTCTTAAAACTCCATACACTACAAATGTTTCAAATGTAGAGCTTACAAATGAAAAACCTGTAGAGGTGACATTAACACAAACATTATCTCAGGTAACTATTACAAAGTCTCTTAAATTCTATGCAGATGGACATTATGATGTAAAAATTGATACAACTGCACCTGTAAGATATTATGTATATATTGGTGATAGACCAAAAATTACTGAGCAGATGATGACGGTAGTAGGTTCAATGGTATATACGAATGATGAAGTGGCACATATTACAGAGGATGGTGAAGCTGAAGGGCGTCAAGTTTTCCAAGGTGTAGAACTTGCTTCATCATTTGACCAATATACGGCAACCATTATGTATGGATTTAAAGCTGATACAAATGTAATCGTAGAACGTGGATTTGACAATAATCCGGTTGTATATTTTGAAGCTGAGAACAATAACGAATTTCATGGATTTATAGGTCCAAAAGAGCATAAGGTATTAAAAGCAATCAACCCTGTTTTAGTAAATGCTATTGAGTATGGATGGTTTACTTTTGCGGCAAAACCATTATTTGCTTTACTTGCTTGGTTACATGGAATTTTTGGTAACTGGGGATGGGCAATCATCGGATTGACATTTATCGTTAGAGCTGTACTTTACCCACTAACACACAAAGGTATGATGGGTATGCAAAAGATCAAAGAACTTGCTCCTCAAATCAAAGAGATTAGAGAGAAGTACGGTAAAGATCCACAGCGTATGAATGCAGCAACTATGGAGATGTATAAAAAGCACGGTGCCAACCCACTTGGCGGTTGTTTACCTATGTTATTACAAATTCCCGTATTCTTTGCTATTTACCGTGTACTTTTAAATGCGGTTGAATTACAAGGTGCTTCTTGGATCTTATGGATTGATGATCTTTCACGTATGGATCCGTATTACATTTTACCAATATTAATGGGTGCTTCTATGTTCTATCAACAACGTATTACACCAAACAATTTCACGGATCCTATGCAAGAGAAGATCTTTAAATATCTTCCTGTAATTTTTACATTCTTTTTTATAACATTTCCATCAGGACTTGTGCTATACTGGTTCGTTAATAACTTATTCTCAATAGCACAACAATTTGTTGTAAATCAACAATTCAAAAATGCGAAAGACGCAAAAGCAGCTGTAGAGAAAAAAAGCGGGAAGTAAAGCATGATCAAAATTGAGTCTGTCACACTAGAGCAAGCATATCAAGAGGCTGCAAGGTCTCTTGAGTGTTCTGTAACTGAACTTGCTGTAGAAGTTGTTCAAGCACCAAGTACTGGTGTATTTGGTTTTTTTAAGAAAAAAGCAGTAATTGTCGCAGCAGTAAAAAAAGATACTAAAACAAAAGAGAAACAAACTAAAAAATCTGAACCTACAATTATAAATGATATGATTTTACCTGAGTCTTTTGTAAGTGATCAAGATGAAGAGTTTGAAGAAGATTTAGCTAGTGGGCTTGACTACACTGCGGACTATGATGATTCATATGATGAGATAGACTACAATGAAGAACAAAGCATCGATATGGATGAAGTTGTAGCAGAAGTTAAAAAAGATATAAATCAACTTTTTGCTTCTATGTGTTTTAAAATTGATGAGATTGAAGTAAGTGCATATGATAATGAAACTCTTTTAATTGAGTTTAAAGGTGAAGATGCGGCACTCCTAATCGGAAAAGAGGGATATAGATACAAAGCGTTATCATATATGCTTTTTAACTGGATTAATGCAAAATATAATTTACAACTTCGTTTAGAGATAGCGGAATTTTTGAAAAATCAAGAGGAAGCTGTAGCTAAGTATCTTGAGGGCGTATATAGTATTATTGAGCGAGAAGGTCGTGCACAAACAAAAATCTTAGATGGTGTTTTAGTACAAATTGCTTTAAAAGAGTTACGTACTAAATACCCGGAAAAATATGTTGTAATCCGTTCTACAAAAGAGGGATTAAAATATATTATCGTTAATGATTATCATTCATAATCATGGATAACGATACAATAGTAGCCATTGCCACAGCTAACGGCATAGGCTCGATTGCAATTATTAGACTTAGTGGTGACAAAGCTCTAGATATTGCAAAAAAACTCTCTAAAAAAGAAAACTTTCCTCCTAGATATGCAACTTTAACATCAGTTTATAATGCAGATGATGAGTTAATTGATGAAACGATTATTCTCTATTTTCAAAATCCTCATTCTTTTACTGGTGAAGATGTAGTAGAGATTCAATGTCACGGTGGATACATTGTAGCACAGTCAATATTACAAGCTTGTTTAGATGCCGGAGCACGCATAGCAAATGCAGGTGAATTTTCTAAACGCGCTTTTTTTAACGGCAGAATTGATCTCTCTGAAGCAGAAGCTATCTCTCAACTTATAGAAGCTAAAAGTGAAGATGCCGCAAAAATTTTGGCAAAGCAGGTTAAAGGTTCTTTAAAAGAATTTATCGAACAAGTGCGTGATGAGATTATTCATATTCTGGCATATTCAGAAGTGAGTATAGATTACGCTGAAGAAGATTTACCGGAAGATTTAGTTGAGCAGATCAAAGTAAAGTTAGAGGCTTTGAAAAAACAACTAGAACGTACTCTGCAGGCTTCAAAATCTCGTTCAGGACTTATGCAAGGTTTCAGTGTCGCCATTGTAGGTAAACCAAATGTTGGAAAAAGTTCTCTGCTTAACGCACTTTTGAACTATAACCGCGCAATTGTTAGTGATATAGCGGGAACTACACGTGACACTATTGAGGAGCAGGTGAAAATCGGTACACATCTTATCCGTATAGTTGATACTGCAGGAATTCGTGAAGCAAGTGATGAGATCGAAAAGATTGGTATTCAGAGAAGTCTTGAAGCAATCGAGCAAAGTGATATCGTCGTATCTGTATTTGATAACTCTAGAGAACTGGATAATGAGGATCGTCAAATACTTTCTTTACTTGAAACAACGGATAAGCAACAAATCCGCATAAAAAATAAAATAGATCTTCCTACAAAACTTGATCTTGACCTTGATTTTGAGTTAGAACTTAATTCAAAAGATGATGTAACTCCACTTATTAAAAAACTTGAAACAATAATGGACCAGTCAAATGTAAGTGATGAGATAATGTTGATCTCGCATCGTCAAATTTCTGCTGTAGAAGAGACAATTCAAAATATCGATGAAGCATTTATTCCTCTTGAAGATCAAGAACTTGAAATCTTTTCGTTCCATCTCAATGATGCTGTAAAATCGATGGCAAGTATCACAAGGCCTTTTGAAAATGATGAGATGCTAGATAAGATGTTCGGGTCTTTCTGTCTAGGAAAATAGTTGAAATATATTTCCATAGACCTAGGCCTTAAAAGAATAGGTCTGGCATACTCTGCACACAAAGATATAGTAACTCCACTACCTGCAATTATTCGTAAAAACAGAAATCAAGCGGCAAATGATCTCAAAAACGTGTTAACAGAGTGGGAAACAGAAGCTATTGTTGTGGGGATCCCTTTAGGTGGTAGCAGTGAAGATGAAATGAAAAGACGGATCGAACATTTTCTAAATCTTGTAGATTTTCAAGGTGAAGTCTTTTATCAGGATGAAGCTGGAAGCAGCTTAGAAGCAGAAGAACTGATGAAAGGGGAGATGAAATATATTCGTGACGGGCGAGTAGACTCTATCTCTGCTATGATCATATTGCAACGTTTCTTAGCAACAATCTAGGTGATATGCCTTTAATTAACATTTTCTAATAAAAAAGAATTAAGCAGAATGATACTAGAATGTATCTATGAAAAATGTAAGCATAGCATTTGAAACTGTTGAAGAGTTAGAATCCTTAATACACGAACATGGTATTAATGATAGTGCGCGTTTATTACTACAACTTTTTTGTGCAAGAGTTGATAGAGAGTTTATAGAAAGCTTTCAAAATTTTTTAAATCAAAAACTTCCATTATGTTCTTTGATAGGGACTACCACAGATGGAGTCATTAATGACTCTGAAATCTATTACGATACAAAAAATGTTTTGACATTCTCAATTTTTGAAGATACTGACTTAAAAACAAAATTTGTGATCCATGGCGATTCTGAAAACTGTAGTTATGACACAGGGATTGCTATCGCTTCTGCTTTAAAAAATAAAGATGTAAAAACAATTATATGTTTTGCCGATGGACTCAATATAAACGGGGAAGAGTTTGTCGATGCAATCGAAACGGTTATGCCAGATGTGATCGTAGCCGGTGGATTAGCCGGTGATAATGGTGAATTGAAAAATACCTTAGTCTTTGATCGTAAGGAGATTTCAAATCGAGCTGCTGTAGCTGTTGCACTTATTAATCCAAACCTTTTTGTAGGATCTAATTACAGTTTTAATTGGATACCCATTGGGAAAAAAATGAGGGTGACAAAGTCTGTTAAAAATAGAGTTTATGAGTTAGACGGTCAGCCTATAGTTGATGTCTATGCTAAATATATGGGTAAAGATTTAATAGAACAACTTCCGCATATAGGGATAGAGTTCCCATTAATGTTACAAAAGGGTGATGTGACAGTCGGTAGAGCCGTAATAGGTAAGAATGATGATGGTTCAATGACTTTTGCAGGAAACATAGACGAGTTTGAAATTGTACGCTTTGGAGTGGGGGATATTGAATCAATTTTAAATGATGCGACTCATACAGCAAACTCTTTATTACAAAAAAATAACTGCAGAGTGGAAGCAGTCTTTATCTATTCATGCATGGCGAGAAGACGTTTTTTAGACAAGTATGCACATAAGGAAATAGAAAGTATCTCACACTTAGGTACAGCTTCAGGTTTTTTTACCTATGGTGAATTTTTTCATTCTCAGGGGAAAAATCAATTTTTAAATGGGACAATGACATATTTGATGCTTTATGAAAATTGTGATATCAAATATAGTTTTAGGTTAGCTAAAAAAAAGACTGACACAACAATTATTAAAACGACACAACAGGTTTTGGCCAATCTTGCAAATACAATATCCAATGAGCTTGCAGAATTAAATGAGAATTTAGAACAAAGAGTACGTGAGAGTTCGACATATATTTTTAAACAGGCCTATTTTGATAAATTGACAGGTTTGCCAAATAGAATTAGTTTAATTGATTCATTGGATAACCATTTAGGTGAAACGATAGTATTAATAAATGTAGATAACTTTAGTACTATTAATGATTTTTACGGTTATAAAGTGGGAGACCAATTATTAAAACAAATTGCTACAACTGTGCAAGAGTATGCAACAGACTATAATTTTAAGGCATTTAAGTTACCAGCTGATGAGTTTGCTTTAATAGTCAATATAAAAAAAAGTAAAACTGATTTAGAGAAGTATATAAAAGAGTTGGCAGTGAAAATAGAAAAGTATGACTATACTTTTGGTGACCATAGCATTCATGTTGGAATTACAATTGCCGCAGCAGTGATAAATGCAGAAAAAACAGGTATGGTAAATGCCGATATGACATTAAAGCTTGCAAAGTCAAAAAGAAAAAGTTTTATGATTTTTAATGAAGAGTTGCATTTAGCTAGAACATATGAACAAAATATAAAAATTGCAAATAAAATAAAAACAGCTCTAGATACAGGAAATATGATCCCTTACTATCAGCCTATTGTAGATGTCCAAACATTGGAGATTGTAAAATATGAAGCCTTGGTACGTTTAAGAGATATTGATGGAACTATTTTACCTCCAAGTGTGTTTTTAGAAGCCAGCCGAAAAATTCGTTTGAATAAGAGTATAACGAAAGCGATGATAGAACAAACATTTTCATTTTTCAGTAAGAATGGCTTGGATTTTAGTTTAAATATGGATTTTGCCGATATCGCAAGTGAAAGTGTTAGAGAGTTTTTATATCAGAAACTTATTGAGTACAATGTAGCCGAGCAATTAACAATAGAAGTTTTAGAGACTCAAGAGTTTGAGGATCCTAATATTGTACTGGACTTTGTTGAAAATATTTGTAAGCACAAGGTAAAAGTTGCTATTGATGACTTCGGAAGCGGTTATGCCAATTTTGAATATGTCACGAATATTCGAAATGATTTTGTAAAAATTGACGGTTCATTAATCAAAAAAATAGATGAAGACAAAAATGCCAGAATTATTACAGAAACAATTACAGAGTTTGCAAAAAAACTTGGTAAAAAAGTAGTTGCAGAGTATGTGCACTCAAAAGAGGTCTTTGAAGTAGTAAAAGAACTAGGGATCGATTATGCCCAAGGATACTATTTTTCAGAGCCTAAAGAATTTATATAATCTTTATTTACTCATAATATAAAGATTTGTATTTTTGTCTATAACCTCAGAAAATCTTTCTTTTAATTCTCGATCGAATGTAAGTAAAAATACATTGGCATTTTTAATATTAAGACTTTTGTATTTGTTTAAAAGTACATCATCAGCTACATTCTTTCCATGGTCACACTTTATAAAATTAAATGAGTTGAGTGTTTTGCCATAATCATATAAGTTTGCTTCCCATTCAGCACGTTTGAGATAGAGTGAATCAGGATTTGCAGCAAGATAGATATTTTTATCTTGTATTTTATAAGGTTCTATGATCTCTGAAAATATGGAAGTAATCGCCGAGAAGTTTTCAATATCCCAAAAGAGATAAGATTTTTGAAGATCTTTTTTTTGCTCTTTGTTAATAAGTTTAAGACGTTTTGTAATATTAAAATGTGTATGTGCTGCATCATTTATAAAAAGTATGGAGTTTTTCAGTTTTTGTGCATCTGATGTGTTAAAGTCGAGAATCTTTCCGAGCTTTATGTAAAAATCGAGATTTTCCAGTTCACATTTTGCACCACCTTTTTGGTAGGTGCTTAGTTTTTTTAGCTTATGCTTGTTGAAAAGCAGATGTACACCCATTTGTTCATGGTTAGCATATGCCTGTTTTACCCTAAAGAAAAGATCTTTAGCGTATTTATTATGTGGTAATTCTATTTTTCCGCGAAATTTATGTTCAATTTTAATCGGTATCATTATAGAACTTTAAAAAATTGTGCAGCTTCCTCTTCGTCATCAGTTAAATTATCAACAGAATACAGGTCATCTTCTGCAATCATCTTTTTGATTTTTTCCTGACAATAGCTATACATAACTTCATAAGCATGTTTGTCATCAGCTATAAATCCTAGTCCACTGAACTGATAATGAGGTTCCTCCTGTTCAATACAAAGTAAAATACCGTCACATTTTTCTTCGATCAGCTCAACAAGTTCACGGTAAGTGATGTTGAATTCCGTAGCTTGCCAGCCAATCTCTTCTAAATCTTTATTTGAAAACTCTCCTACACCGTCACCTGTCGTATCGTCATATGAAGCACGAACTACATTAGCTGCGATAAGCTCTTGCCAATTTGAAAATGCTTTTATAAGCACTCTGTCTTCATCTTCAACAACTTGATAATTCTTGCCCAGCATCTCAGAAAGTGTGATAGGCTTTGGCGGCATTAAAGAATTAGTAGGTTGAGGAGTATGTTTTCCAAGATAGATAATTGCTTCGTTATCTGCTAAAGGAGTAAAAATTATTTCCCCTTTTGTATTGATTGCAAACTCTTTTTGAGAGTTTATAGCATTAAAGAGTTCTTGTTTATCTAGAATGATAATTTCTTTAAAAAGGTTGAATTTTTTCATAGCAAACCTCACAAATTTTTTTAGCATTATACAAGCTATGATATTAAGAGAGTAATATTAAAAATAAATCTAAGTTTAGTCTAATAAAAGTTTTACCATATTTTTTGTATAATGCGACAAATTTTTTAAGAGAAGACTCTTAAAGTCAAGGGAAAATATAATGGCATTAAACGTTTATTATGACAAAGATTGTGATATCAACATCATAAAAGGTAAAACTGTTGCGATGATCGGTTTCGGTTCTCAAGGTCACGCGCACGCTGAAAACTTAAGAGACAGCGGTGTTAACGTTGTTGTAGGTTTAAGAAAGGGTGGAAGCTCTTGGGATAAAGCTGCTGCAAAAGGATTTGAGGTTTTAACTGTTGCTGATGCAACTGCAAAAGCTGACGTTGTAATGATCCTTTTACCGGATGAAAACCAAGCAGAGATCTACGCTGCAGAGATCGCTCCAAACTTAAAATCAGGTGCTACTATTGCATTTGGTCACGGTTTCTCTATTCACTACGGAAGAATTCAACCGGCTTCAGATATCAATGTAATGATGGTAGCTCCAAAAGCTCCAGGTCATACTGTAAGAAGCGAGTTTGTTAAAGGTGGTGGTATTCCTGACCTTATCGCTATCGGTTCAAACCCAAGCGGAACAACTAAAGAATTAGCACTTTCTTACGCTTCTGCTATCGGTGGTGGACGTACAGGTATTATTGAAACAACTTTCAAAGATGAAACTGAAACTGACCTTTTCGGTGAGCAAGCAGTTCTTTGTGGTGGTGTTTCTGCACTTATCCAAGCTGGTTTCGAAACTTTAACTGAAGCTGGTTACCCAGAAGAGATGGCTTACTTCGAGTGTTTACACGAAATGAAACTTATCGTTGACCTTATCTTCGAAGGTGGTATTGCTGATATGAGATATTCTATCTCTAACACTGCTGAGTACGGCGATATGGTATCAGGACCACGTGTTATCAATGCTGAGTCTAAAGCTGCTATGAAACAAGTTCTTAAAGAGATTCAAAACGGACAATTCGCTAAAGACTTCGTACTTGAAGGTCAAGCAGGTTACCCAAGAATGAACGCTGAAAGAAATAACCTTAAAGCTCATCCATTAGAACAAACTGGTGCAAGACTTCGTGAAATGATGCCTTGGATCAAAGCAAACAAAATCGTAGACCAAGACAAAAACTAATTTTTTGTTACTTACTGCACTTCATCTGCGGATGATTTGTGCAGTCAGCTACTGTATGTAGCCTCCTTTTCAAACACATCCACATCTAAAGCACATTAAGCACAAACAAAATAACTTTACATTTTATTTTATAAATCAACTTTTCGTTATAATCTTTGAAATTAAAAAACGGAATTATTTTGGCAAAAAAGATTTTTATAACAGCAACAAATACAGATATCGGAAAAACATATACTACAAAGAAACTGATGCGTATTTTGGCAGAGAAGGGGCTTAAAGTCGGTGTTGTAAAGCCAATTGAGACAGGTGTAGAAGATGGAATATATCCAGATGGTGATGCACTGTTAGAGCTTTTGAAACAAGTAAACCCATCTGCTTGGTCATATGAAGTTACCAATATAGTACCAATCTCTTTTGAATTACCGGCAGCACCATATATAGCTTCAAACTTTGGTGTGATAGATTATCAAAAAATAGCAGATGCCATAAACGAACAAGATGCTCTATGCGATGTATTGTTAATCGAGGGTGCAGGTGGATTGTTTGTTCCGATAGATGAACATTTTATGATGATTGATTTGATCAAAGAGTTAAAGGCAGAGGCTATTTTAGTTACCCATTGTTCTCTAGGCTGTATTAATGATACTTTGGTTCACCAAAAAGCACTCAAAGATTATGGAATTAAGCATGAGGTGGTTTTTAATTGCCGAGAGGAAGAGAAAAATAGTTTTGAAACTATATCGCGTCCGTATTTTGAAAAAATATATGAAGAGGTTTTTACAACTTCAGATCTTGAAAAACTTGTTGCAAAAATAGTGTAATTTATATCACTTTAGGCTATAATACGGACACTTTTATGTGTGCAAAGGGAGCGTATGAAGCATTTAATTCGTACAGACGATTTTAGTGTCGAAGAGATAAAAGAACTGTTGGCAGATGCAAAAAGATTTAGTGACGGAAGATTTGAGAGAATTTTGCAAGATAAAATTGTAATTACTCTCTTTTTTGAAAACTCTACACGTACAAAAAGTTCTTTTGAGATCGCTGCAAAACGTTTAGGTGCAGAAGTTGTGCATCTTGATGTTGCAAAAAGTTCAACAAAAAAAGGGGAAACTCTTGTTGATACTGCAATGAACCTTGATTCAATGGGACCTCACGCAATCATCGTTCGTCACCAAAATGCAGGTGTACCTAAAATACTTTCAAATCACACAAAAGCTTCTATCTTAAATGCTGGTGACGGTGCACATGCTCATCCCTCACAAGCACTTTTAGACCTATACACTTTAACGGAGCATTTCGGTGATCTTAAGGGTAAGAAAATTGCCATTGTCGGAGATATTAAAAGCTCACGTGTAGCCAATTCAAATATTGAACTTTTAACTCGTTTTGGTATGGAAGTGATTTTAGTAGCTCCACCTCAATTTTTACCGAAAACAAATTTAAGAACAACACATCATTTAAATGAGATTATTAATGAAGTGGATGCGATTATGTCACTGCGTACACAAACAGAACGCCACTCTTCACAAAATTACGCATCACTCAAAGACTATGCAAGTGATTTCTGTATCACTGAAGAACTTGTAGGTGATCGTGATCTTATCCTTTTACACCCAGGACCAGTTCATAGAAATATTGATATTTCAGATGCAATGCTTGACGATCCGAGATGTAAAGTGCTTACTCAGGTAAGTAACGGCGTAAACATCCGTATGGCAATTTTGAAAAAACTGATAGCTGACAGTTAAAAGTTTTATGGGGTTTGAAACACTTAATCGCTTAGCAAAAGAGAAACATCCATTTCTCTTTTTAAGTGATTTTCATGGGGAAACCGTAAAAGTTTACCCTTTAGATGAACTGCATAAAGAAGATATAGAATTTCAAATAAAACACAATTTTAAGTATTTAGAACACTCTCATAGACTAAAAAAACTCCCCGTCTCTTTTGCAAATTATAAAGCTAAGTTTGAGCAGGTAATTGAGAATATCAAATCTGGAAATACATACATTTTAAATCTTACACAACCCACACAGATTGAAACTTCTTTGAGTTTAAATGAAATCTATACACTTGCAAATGCAGATTACAAACTGAGATATAAAGATGAATTTGTATGTTTTTCTCCTGAAAAATTTGTGCAGATTCAGGGGAATAAAATAGCAACTTTTCCGATGAAAGGGACTATAGATGCTTCGATCCCTAATGCAAAAGAGAAAATTTTAGCAGATGAAAAAGAGATGGCTGAACACATTATGGTCGTAGATCTTTTAAGAAATGATCTCTCAATCGTGGCAAAAAACGTTAAAGTGGAAAAGTTCCGTTATATTGATGAGATAAATACAGGGGAGAAAAAATTACTCCAGGTGAGTTCTCATATCAGCGGTGATCTGAAAGAGAATTGGCAAGAACACTTAGGGGATATTTTAAAAGCTCTTCTACCTGCAGGGAGTATTAGCGGTACACCGAAAAAAAGTACGGTAGAGTTAATTGAACAAATTGAGGGGTATGAAAGAGGCTTTTTTACCGGAGTATTTGGTGTTTTTGATGGGAAAAATTTTGACAGCGGTGTGATGATCCGTTTTATAGAAAAAACTCATGATGGGTATATGTATAAAAGTGGAGGGGGTGTGACTCTTGACAGTAATGCTTTCGCAGAGTATCAGGAGATGTTAGACAAAATTTATCTTCCTTAAGAAATGTTGGGTTATAATAAGTTAAAAAACCGAGGAAGTTATATATGTATATTGAGGATTTGAAGTTTTCATTATGGGCAGATTTTATTGAAAGAGATTTTTTAGATAATGAATTTCGTGAATTAATTGATGCAAAAATTATTAACGGTGCAACTTCAAATCCGTCTATATTTAAAAATGCTATTTTAAATTCACCCGCATATCTTTCCCAACTACAGACCTTAGAAGATTTAGAGCCAAAACAAAAATATGAAGCAGTGGCAATTTACGATATTCAAAAAGCTGCAGATATTTTACGCCCTTTATATGATAAAGGTGATGATGGTTATGTGAGCATAGAAGTTGATCCGCATCTGTGTGATGATGCAGAGGGAACAATTGCAGAAGGGAAACGTCTTTTTGCTACCATTGACAGACCAAATGTAATGATTAAAGTTCCGGCAACTGAGGCCGGATATAAAGCGATGGAAGCACTTACTTCTGAAGGTATTCACGTAAATGCTACACTTATATTTAAAAAAGAGCAAGCTATAAATTGTGCTGAAGCTTTTGCAAAAGGTGTAGCAAAACACGGTTCTAAAGTAGATACGGTAATTAGTATATTTGTTTCGCGTGTAGATAGAGCACTTGATGCGCATCTTAAAAACAACGGTATAGATGTGGCACTAAGCGGGATTTATAATACTGCGGATATTTATAGTACAATTAAAGAGATGAACGTAAAAGGATGCCGTGCTCTTTTTGCAAGTACAGGAGTAAAAGATGATTCTCTTCCTGCATATTATTATATTGAGAAACTACTTGCATATAACACTGTTAACACAGCACCAATCGAGACGATTAACGCATATGTACAAAACGGCGGAAAAGAAAAAGCGTTGCCAATTGACTCTAGCATAATTCAAGCACATTTTGATAAAATAGCTGCAGCGGGTATAGACTTTGATCTTGTTTTAACACAACAAATTGAAGATGGTCTAGAAGCATTTAAAGACGCATTTCAAGAGATTTTGGAGGCATTATGAGTAATGAAGTAGATGTAAGCAAATTAACTTTTGAACAGTTAAAAAAGGTAAGAGTTCATCTTAAAAAGATGATTGATGTTGGCGGCAGTGACCTTCATGTTAAGGCTAATGCGGTAATGCGTGCAAGAATTAACGGTGAGATGAAACAATTCTCTGGTGGAATTTTATCGAAAGAGGATGCACTTACATTTGCAAAAGAGTTGCTTAAAGGGCGTTTTGCAGAGTTCGTTGAGAAAAAAGAGCTTGACTTAGTATATCCATTTGATGAAAATAACCGTTTTCGTGTAAATATCTTTTTTCAAATGGACGGAGTTTCAGCGGTTTTTCGTGTTATTCCAGTACGTATTCCAAGTTTAGAAGAGCTGCATCTTCCTGAAGTTGTTAGAGGTTTCACAAAAAAAGAGCGTGGGCTTGTCCTAGTAACGGGTGTAACAGGTTCGGGGAAATCAACAACGCTTGCAGCTTTAATCAATGAACTGAATCTTACAAAGAAAAAACATGTAATTACAATTGAAGACCCAATTGAATTCGTTCATAAAGATAGAGGGTGTATTATCAACCAGCGTTCAGTAGGACAAGATACCCTTTCATTTGCAAATGCTCTCCGTGCTGCACTTCGTGAAGACCCGGATATCATCCTAGTTGGGGAGATGAGGGACCGTGAGACAATTAACTTGGCACTACATGCTGCAGATACTGGACACTTAGTATTCTCAACTCTGCATACGCTTGATGCAAAAGAGACGGTTAACCGTATCATTGCACAGTTCCCGACAGAAGAGCAAAATCGTGTTAGGATTTCATTAGCTGGTGTACTTCAAGGAGTTATTTCTCAGCGTCTTGTTCCTGCTAAAGACGGAACTCGTCGTGCAGCATTAGAGGTTCTTGTACGTACACCGCTTATTGAGACTTTGATTATGGAAAATAGAGATGTTGAGATCCGTGATGCGATTGAAGCAGGGAAGGACCACTATAAATCGCAAAGTTTCGATCAAGCTATTTTAGACCTTTATAATGATGGTGTGATTTCAAAAGAAGCAGCTATGGATTATGCAACAAGTGCATCTGACCTTGAACTTAAAATTTCCGGACTTACAAGCGGTAAAATTACGGGTGCTCCAAATGGTCAACATGGGGAAACTCATGAAATTACAATGGATGATGACGTATTTGACTTAAAGTAGAATTAAATCAAATTTTAGTATAATTTCGCCCATTTTATTAATTAAGGACTTCATATGTTAGAAGGTATCGTTAGAGAGAGTACTGGTAAGAAAAGTGTTAAAGCACTTCGCCGTGATGGTTATCTAATTGCAAATATTTACGGAAAAGGTTTTGAGAATATCAATGCTGCATTCAAAGAAAATGAATATATCCGTACAGTGCGCAACAAAGATTCAATTGCATTCGCTATTAAAGTAGATGGTAAAGAGATGAATGTTGTAGTACAAGCATATGAGTCTCACCCAACTACTGGTAAATTACTTCACGTTGATCTTATGGTTGCTCAACCAGGTGTTTTAACACACTATATGGTTCCAGTTGTAGCACAAGGTGACGCTATTGGTCTTAAAAACAAAGGTATGGTTTTCATTTCTAAACCACGTCTTCGTGTAAAAGCTAAAATTGAAGATTTACCAAAAGAGATCGTTGTTGACGTAACTCCTATGGATGTTGGTGATGCAAGACTTATCCGTGACTTACCAACATTTGAAAATGTTACTTACACTGATGCTGACCGTGTAGCAGTTTTAAGTGTGATCAAAGCTAAGTAAGGAATTACTAGTGCTTATAGTCGGACTAGGAAACCCTGGCCCGAACTATGAAAAAACACGCCATAACATAGGTTTTATGGTTATTGATGAACTTGTTCGCAGGTTCAATGCTTCCCAACAATCCTCTTCAAATTTTAAAGGGGACCTTTTCAAATTTAAAAATCATTTTTTATTAAAACCGCTTACATATATGAATCTTTCAGGAGAATCTGTCGTAAAAGTAAAAAACTTTTATAAAATTGATGATGTTGTTGTAATACATGATGATTTAGACTTGCCTTTTGGAACACTTCGCTTTAAATTTGGTGGTGGACATGGCGGTCATAATGGTTTAAAATCGATTGATGCACATATCTCAAAAGAGTATGCTCGTGTGAGAATGGGGATTGGAAAACCGGAACATAAAGGGGAGATTGCCTCATATGTTCTCAGTGATTTTTCTGACAAAGAGAGAGTGTGTCTAGATACATGGATTGAGCATACATGTAATGCAATCGAGTTTTTACTTACAAATCCACTCGAAGATACAAGCTCACAATATGCTAAAAAAGGTGCTATATGTTAATTTATAGATATATAGCGTTACATTATTTTAAATATTTTTTCGTTATTTTACTTGCACTTGTTTTATTTATGGTTGGCTTTGACTATATGAGCAATGCTGATGCATTATCCAAATCAGCAAACTTAACACTTATTTATTTAACATATAAAACTTTTTTTGCGATAGATACTCTTTTGCCTATTTCTCTTGTCTTTGGAATGATTGCAACAAAGATTTACCTGATTCGTTCTAATGCTTTAGTTTCAATGTATTCCCTTGGATATTCACGTGTAGATGCATTGAAACCATTTGTTCTAGTTGCTTCTTTAATTATTTTTTTATTCATTTCTGCACATGCTTTTACAAAATTTTCTCGTGCACAAGAGTATGCTTACAATATTCGTGTTCATGGGAAATATCTCAATCCTAGTCGAGACCTTTTTTTCATACATAAAGGGCAATATATCTATTTTTCTAAACTATTACCTATTCAGGAAAAGGCGATGGGAATTAGAGTTTTTGAAGTGAATAATGGCTCATTGAAAACTGTAATTATTGCAAAAGAAGCACATTATGAAGATGATTATTGGCATATAAAAAGTGCAGATATCATTACAAAGCCTGATGATTTGAGTTTTAGTTCGAAAGGAATTACAGTTGACCAAGAAAAAGACATAAAAATTCTTGATGGTTTTAGACCTAAAATGCTTGATCAGGTATATTTGGGTCAGGTGGATTTTACGATTCAAGATGCTTTTGCAGCATATAAATTACTGAGTTCTCAAGGTGTTGAAACAAGTAATATTCGAGGGGCTCTCTATAGAATTTTCATCTATCCATTTTTTGCACCTACTCTTATAGTTATTATTTTCTTTTTTGTCCCTATTAGTATACGTTTTTTAAACATTTCACTTTTTTCTTTTGGGGCGATTCTCTCAACGCTGCTTGTTTGGGGTGGTTTGTTTATGCTCATTGAACTATCAAACCATAAAACTATACCAAGTGAAGTAGGTGTCATTACTCCAATCACAATCCTCTTTCTCATTGCCCTATGGCAGTGGCGGAAACATCGTTTATCAACTTAGGCACTTATAAGCACATTTTAGATAAAATCGTCAAAAATTTATAGGAAATTTTATGATCGATTTTAAATCTTTAGCAAATGAATATCAAACACCTTTATACGTGTATGATTTTGATTATATGCAAGCACAATTTGAAGAGTTAAAAGAAGCTTTTCGCGGTAGAAAATCAATAATCGCGTATGCAGTAAAAGCAAATTCAAATTTAAGTGTCGTACAACATTTTGCAAAGATGGGAAGCGGAGCCGATTGTGTATCTATCGGTGAAGTTCGTCGTGCACTTTTAGCAGGTGTTCCTGCATATAGAGTGATTTTTTCTGGTGTGGGTAAAACTGATGATGAGATTCGTGAAGCAATAGAAAAAGATATTTTATACATCAACGTTGAAAGTGAAGCGGAACTTGGACGTGTAGCACTTGTTGCAAAAGAATTGGACAAACAGGCACGCATTAGTATCAGGGTAAATCCGAACATCGATCCAAAAACACACCCTTATATCTCAACAGGTCTTCATGATAATAAATTCGGGGTTGATTTAAATACAGCAAAAAGAATGTACATTCAAGCGAAAAATTCTGAAGATTTAGATGCTGTGGGAATCCATTTCCATATCGGTTCACAATTAACTGAACTTGATCCTATTCGTGAATCTGCTGAAATTGTAGCTGATTTAGTTCGCTCTTTACAAGCACTTGATATTGAATTGAAATTCTTTGATATCGGTGGTGGTTTAGGTATTAAATATAAAGATGAAACAACTATTAAACCATACGATTATGCACAGGCAATTTTAGGAACTCTTACAGCACTTGATATGACAATTATTTGTGAGCCAGGAAGATTTTTGACTGCTAATGCAGGTTACTTCTTGACAAAAGTATTGTATGAGAAACAAAACGGTGAGAAAAAATTTGTGGTAGTTGACGGTGCGATGAATGATCTTATCCGTCCTTCTCTTTATAGTGCATATCATGAGATTGAAGCAGTGACTGAGAGTACTGAAGAAACTAGAGAAGTAGATATTGTTGGACCAGTGTGTGAAAGCGGTGACTTTTTTGCGAAAAACTATCCACTTCCTCCGTTAAAGCATAATGATCTACTTGTGATTAAATCGGCAGGTGCATACGGTTTTGGTATGGGAAGTAACTATAACACTCGTGGAAGAAGTGCTGAAGTTGCGATCAAAGACGGTCAGGCTAGAGTGATTCGTCGTAGAGAAAACTTTGAAAATTTAATTGAACTTGAACGTGAGTTTTTAGAAAACTAAGAGAGAAAAACATTGTATTTTATAGATGTGCAAGGGACTTTGATAAGTGATGAGGATAAATCTCCTATAGAGGGAAGTCGCGAATTTATCTCATATTTAAATGAGCATAAGCTTCCTTATATGGTGATCACAAACAACACAAAAAAAGCCTCGAAAGATTTCTATAACTTTTTGCAAGCAAGCGGTTTTGAATTTGGATTTGATAAATATCTTGACCCTTTAATGCTTTTAGAAGAGAAAGTTGAGAAAGACGCAGTAGCAGCTTACGGTGCAATTGAGTTTTTGAAAACTTTGGAATCTATGGGTTATACGCTTAATTATACAAAACCAAAAACTGTACTTGTCGCAATCAAAGAAGATTTTACATCTGAAGAGTTTGCACAGATGATAGAGTTTTTACTTCAAGGTGCAAAACTTGTTGGAATGCATGAAACGTCAATCTATGCAAAAAATGGTAAAAGATATCCGGGTGTAGGTGCAGTGCTTAAAATGTTAGAGTTTGCTACAAGTGTTTCGTATGAAGTTGTAGGTAAGCCCAGTACGGCATTTTACGGTGAATCACTTATGCATTTACAAAAGCAAAATCCTGCAGCTACATTTGAGCATATCGAGATTATCAGCGATGATGTAAAGGGTGATCTCGGCGGTGCAAAAGAGCTTGGAATGAAAACAATTTTTGTAACAAGCGGAAAATATAAGACGGCAGAAGAGATAGTACCTTTTTTAGATGAAAACCTAAGACCGGATTTTGTATATAAAAATATGCAAGAGATTTTAAGCCAGCACAATTTGGAGAGAAAATGAAGACTTTAGATGATTGTAGAGTAGCGATAGATGAGATAGATACACAACTTTTAGAACTTTTAAACAAGCGTATGAAAGTTGTGGAGCGTGTTGGTGAAATCAAAGCAGACACTGGCGGTGCTATCTACAGACCAGAACGTGAAAAGGCGATTATTGAAAGACTTGCTAAACTGAGTGAAGATGAAGGTGGTATTTTAAATAAAGCTGCGATTGAGGCTATCTTTTTAGAGATTTTTGCTGTTTCACGTAATCTTGAACTTCCTGAACGTATTGCATACTTAGGACCTGAAGGAAGCTTTACACATCAAGCAGCAGAGAGTCGTTTTGGGGCAATGAGTGAATATCTTTCAATTAATTCTATAGAGTCTGTGTTTAAAACAATCGAAGCCGGACGTGCAAAATTCGGTGTAGTACCTATTGAAAATTCACGTGATGGAATTGTTGGGGAAACACTTGATCTGCTTTCACGTTCACCTATGAAAATAGTTTCAGAATTTTATATGCCGATTCATGTTGCATTTGCTACAAAAGCGGAAAAACTTGAAGATATTAAAAGAATTTATTCGAAAGATAAAGGCTTCGGGCAATGTCGTGACTTTTTAAGTGAACATGGCTTTAACGAAATCGAACTTATTCCTGTCGAATCAACGGCAAAAGCAGCTATTTTAGCAGCTGATGATCCAAGTGCCGCAGCTATTTGTTCACATATAGCCGCAAAACTTTACGGAGTACCTATTCTTTTTGAAAATATCGAAGATGAGGCAGAAAATTCTACTCGTTTTGTGATTTTAAGCGATTTTAAAAACGCTATAAGCGGTGATGACAAAACATCAATTTTAGTGCGTTTAAAAGATGCGGTAGAAGCTGGAGCACTTGTACATTTTTTACAAGATTTTGATCAGGAGAAAATTAACTTAAGTAAAATAGAATCTCGTCCGTCAAAAGATAAAGACGGTGGTTTTGGTTATTGGTTTTATATCGACTTTTATGGTCATATAGATGAAGAAAGAATTAAAAAAGTTATTGAAAAACACGCTAGCGAAGTAACATGGCTAGGATCATATGTAAAGGGTGAAAATTGAAATTTAATAAACATCTTGAGAGTATCAAGACTTATGAAGCTGGAAAGCCTATAGAATTAGTTGTACGTGAATTTGGTATTGAGCCAAAAGATATCGTGAAACTTGCATCAAACGAAAATCCACTTGGATGTTCACCGAAAGTACAAGAAGCTGTAAGTAAAATTGTAAAAAATATGGCTTTATATCCGGATGATTCAATGATCAAATTAAAAGCAGGACTTGCAAAAAGATTTGACGTAGAGCAAAAAAATATCATCATCGGAAGCGGAAGCGATCAGGTTATTGAATTTGTTATTCATGCAAAAGCTAATGAAAATGCAAAAGTGTTAGTTAACAGTGTAACATTCGCTATGTATGAGATCTATGCAAAGCATGTAGGTGCACAGATTATAAAAACTGCTTCTCAAAAGCATAATCTAGATGAATTTTACGATCTTTATAAAAAAGAGAATCCATCAATTATTTTCTTATGTACACCAAACAATCCGACAGGTGATGCTATTGATGCACACGAGATGCTTGCATTTTTGGAAAAGATTGATGAGAATACACTTGTTGTTGTAGATGGTGCATATATGGAGTATGCTCAGTATGCAGATGAGAAGAAATCGGTTGATCCTAAAGCATTAATAGAAAAATTTAAAAATGTTATTTATTTAGGAACTTTTTCTAAAGCTTACGGTCTTGGTGGAATGCGTACTGGATACGGTATTGCAGATGAATTAATCATTAACGAACTCTATAAATTACGTCCTCCGTTTAACATTACAACACTCTCACTTGAAGCAGCTTCTGTTGCATTAGAAGATGAGGAGTTTGTGAACAAAAGTATCGCTTTAAACTTTGAACAGATGAAACGTTATAAAGAGTTTGCAAATGAGCAAAAAATAGATATAATTGAGAGTTATACAAATTTTGTTACTTTATGTCTAAATAAAAACCAAAATTCGACAAAATTAGCAGACGATCTTCTAAGACGAGGAATGATCGTTAGAGATTTAGCAGGCTATGGTCTGAACGCTATTCGTGTTACGGTTGGGACAAGTGAACAAAATGACAAATTTTTTGAGCTAGCACAGCAATATTTATAGGTGATTTGATATTTAATGGACTTTAAGGCACTTTTTTCCCAGTTATCAGTTGTATATGCAAAACTAACGAAGCAGCAAAAAGCTATTATCGCTTTTGCAATTTTAGGTATTGTTGCATTCTTGGTTTTTTTAGTAACATATACGTCAAGAAATACTGGGCTTAGTTCTTATGAGGTACTGTTTGATTCATTAAGTTCATCAGATGCTGCAAAAGTTGTTGAACAACTTGAAAAAGATAAAATCCCCTATAAACTTGAAGAAAATAATGTTATTAAAGTTCCTAAAGATGTGGTTTATAAAGAACGTATATCTATCGCTTCATTAGGTATTCCAAAAGATAATGTTGTTGGTTTTGAACTTTTTGATAATCAAGAATTTGGTGCTACAAAGTTTGACCAAGATGTAAAATATCTTCGTGCATTGGAAGGGGAACTTTCTCGTACAATTACGGCACTTGCACCTATTAAAAATACAAGTGTATCCCTTGCTCTTCCTAAAGATACTCTTTTTGTCTCAAAACAAACAGATCCTACTGCATCTGTTATGATTGAGTTGGAAGAAGACCGTACACTTTCAAATAAACAAATCCGTGGTATAAAAAATTTGGTAGCAGCAGCTGTACCTAAGTTAGAAGCTACAAACGTAATGGTTGTTAGCAGTAATGGTATTACCCTTGGCGATAATGATGAATTAGGTCAGATGGATGAGCTCTCAGTCGTACAACAACGTTATAAAACGAAAGAGGAAGGGAAACTCAGAAATAAAATAGTTGAGGTGGTTGCTCCTTTTGTCGGCGGGAAGGATAAAGTTGTTGCTCAAGTAACAATAGATTATGATTTTTCGATTCAAAGCTCTACTAGTGAAAAATACGATCCGGAAAATGTTGTAAGAAGTGAACAGGTAAGCGAAGAAAAACGTGAAGGTGCAACACCAGATGCAGTTGGTGGTGTACCGGGAACAGTTAGTAATATTGGTCCTGTTGAAGGTCTTCAATCGAATAAAACAAGTGAGAAATATTCTAAAAATACGGGGACTACAAACTATGAAGTGGGTAAAACAGTCAGTACGACAAAATCACAGTTTGCACGTATAAAACGAATTACTGCTGCTGTTTTAGTTGATGGAAAATATAAATATAAAGTTGATGAAAACGGTAATTTTACAAGAGAGACAGAATATACACCTCTAGATGAAGCAGATATTAATGCACTTACGGCACTTGCAAGTCGTTCTATCGGTATTAATCAAGGTAGAGGTGACCAAATCAGTGTACAAAACCTACAGTTTGAAAGAGAGGCACACGATCCGTCTGCTACACAAGTAAAAGAGGTACTCAAGTTCAGTGAAACATATTTAGTACCGTTTGCAGATTTATTCAAATATATTTTTGTATTACTGTTACTTTTAATACTTTACAAAAAAATTATCGTACCTTTTGCAGACAGAATGCTTGAAGTGTCAAAAGAAGATGAAGAACTTCAAAGACCATCTCTGGATATTGCTGACGATGAAGATGACGATTTGGTTGAAAAAGTACAAACAATGCGTAAAAAAGTTGAAGATCAACTTGGTATTAGCGGTTCATTGAATGAAGACGAACTTAAACATGAAGTACTGCTTGAAAAAGTACGTGTTATGGCTGAAGATGAACCTGACAATGTTGCAGCACTTTTACAAGCACTCTTGTCGGAAGAATTAGAAGCAACATCACATAGACGACCGAGGATAGACTAAGATGGCAAATTTAACACAACAGCAGCAAGCATCATTTGATGAAATGGGAATGGCTGAAAAAATTGCCATTTTATTATTACAGCTCGGTGAAGATATAACTGCAGCCATTTTTTCAAATATGGAAGTAGAATCGATTACTGAAATATCTAAATTTATTGCCGTTAACAAAAGTATAGACAGAGCAATAGCAACAGCAGTTCTTGAAGAGTTCCATGCAATTTTTCAATCGGGTCAGTATCTTACTACTGGTGGTTTAGAATATGCTCGTGAGCTTCTTTATAGAACACTTGGTCCTGAAGAAGCGAAAAAAGTACTTGATAAACTTAGCAAGTCAATGCAAAATACTCAGAACTTTGCTTATCTGTCAAAAATTAAACCACAACAGTTATCAGACTTTATTTTAAATGAGCATCCTCAAACAATTGCACTTATCTTGGCACACATGGATGCAACAGAAGCAGCAGATACATTGCAGTATTTTCCGGATGATTTAAGAAGTGAAGTTGCTATGAGGATGGCTAAACTTGGAGATATCTCTCCATCGGTTATCAAACGTGTTTCGGCTGTGCTTGAATCCAAACTAGAATCACTTGCATCTTACAAAGTTGAAGTTGGTGGAACACGTGCGGTTGCAGATATCTTTAACCGTTTAGGTGCAAAAAGCTCTAAATCGACTCTTGCAACAATTGAGCAGGTTGATGAAGAATTAGCAACACAAATTAAAGAGATGATGTTTACATTTGAAGATATCGTAACATTAGATAAAAATGCAATAGCTGAGCTGTTAAAAGCTATCGATAAACCTGACCTTATGTTAGCGATGAAATCTGCTCCTGAAGAATTAAAAGAAAAATTCTTCTCTGCAATGAGTGAAAGAGCACAAAATGCATTTGAAGAAGAGATGCAGTTTATGGGTGCTGTGAAAATGAAAGATGTTGAAGCTGCACAAAGAAAAATTGTTGAAGTGGTTAATCAGTTAGCTGAATCTGGAACTATCCAAATGGGTTCAACAGAAGAGATGGTAGAGTAAAGTTATGGCAACTGTAATTTCAAATGATGATATTGAAAGACATAATGTTAATACATACAATTTCAAAGTAATTGCTTTTGGAGCAAAAGATGAAGAGATTAAAGAGGAAGCAACAGTTAGCGTTGAACCTCAATTAGCTGATGAAACAATAGATTCAAGTGCACTCAGCAGCGGAACGAAAGATTCTTTGATTGAATCTCTCATGAAAAAAACCGATGAGATGACATCAAACTTTATTAAGTTGCAGATGAAGTTAGAGGAAAAAGAGGCAGAGTTTTCTGAAAATTTACAAAAAGCAAAAGAGGAAGCGTATCAAGAAGGTTTGGAAGCCGGTGTAAAACATGCCCAAGAGGGACTCGAAAAAAGTGTTCAAAATTCAATTGAACTCTATGCTGCATCAGTACAAAAACTGGAAGAATCTGCAAATGAATTCAAAAGTTCGATAGAGTCTTTAAAAAGTGAACTGGTTTTAGCAGCCTTAGATGTTGCTAAAGAAGTTGTAAAAGTTGAGGTTTCCGAGAATTCAAGTGAAATAGCAAAAGTCCTTTCAGAAGAACTTATAAAAGATTTACAAGGTGCTTCTAAAATAACTTTAAAGGTAAATCCTAAAGATCATAGTGTAATATCACAACATTTAGGGAATTTAGAAAATATAACAATAGTTTCAGATAGTGCGATCAGCGAGGGTGGCGTAATCGTTTTAAGCGATGCCGGTAATATTGATGCACAGATACAAAAAAGATTTGAAAGAGTAAAAAAAGCGGCTTTAAGTGAGTAGAATGAACATTAAAGATAAAAGTATTGAAGAGCTGGAGGCTCTTTGTGCTGATATTAGAGAAGAAATTTTAAGAGTTGTAAGTAAAAATGGTGGGCATTTAAGCTCAACGCTAGGTGCCACAGAATTAATTGTAGCTATGCACAAAGTATTTGACAGTCAAAAAGATCCTTTTATTTTTGACGTTTCACATCAGTCGTATGCACATAAGCTTATAACGGACAGATGGAAAGCTTTTGATACACTCCGTACATTTGGTGGAATCAGTGGTTATACAAAACCGAGTGAGAGTGAGCATGATTATTTTGTAGCAGGACATAGCTCTACATCTATTTCATTAGGTGTCGGTGCAGCAAAAGCGATAGCTTTAAAAGGGCAGCAAGATGAACGTATTCCAGTCGTTATGATTGGTGATGGTTCAATGACTGCCGGAATGGTGTATGAAGCACTTAATGAGCTTGGTGATCGTAAATATCCTATGGTTATTATTCTCAATGATAATGAAATGAGTATTGCAAAACCTATTGGAGCGCTCAGTAGAATGCTAAGTTCTGCTATGGCTTCGCCTTTTTATCAAAGATTTAAAAAGCATACTGAAAATTTTGTAGATAATTTCGGTGAGGGTGCTCGTTATATCGCTAAACGTATGGAAGAATCACTAAAGTTAGTGACACCAGGAATTATGTTTGAAGAGATGGGGATTGACTACATAGGTCCTGTTGATGGGCATAATATTTCACAGCTTATCGATATTTTTGAGACGGCTAAGAAGATGAAAAAGCCGGTTATTATTCATGCACAAACTCTTAAAGGAAAAGGGTATGAAATTGCTGAAGGGCATGAGGAAAAATGGCATGGTGTCGGTCCTTTCGATATTGATAGCGGCAGCAGTGCAAAAAAATCTTCAGCAAAATCAGCTACACAGATCTATACAGAAGCTTTAATGGCTTTAGCTGACAAAGATGAAAAAGTTGTTGGTATGACAGCTGCAATGCCAAGTGGTACAGGACTTACTCCGTTACTGGAAAAATATCCTGAACGTTTTTGGGATGTGGCAATTGCAGAACAACACGCAGTAACATCAAGTGCAGCATTGGCAAAAGAGGGCTTTAAACCTTTTTGTACAATTTATTCAACTTTCTTACAGCGTGCTTACGATCAGGTTATTCACGATACGTGTTTAATGGATCTTCCTGTTGTATTTACTCTTGACCGTGCCGGTATTGTAGGTGAAGATGGAGAAACACATCAAGGTGTATTTGATATCTCTTATTTAAGAGCTATTCCAAATATGACATTATTTGCTCCAAGAGATGAAAAAAGTTTTCATCAGGCAATAGGTTTTGCACATGAGTACCAACACCCTTGTAGTATTCGCTATCCTAGAGGTGCTTTCTTTGAATGTGAAGATATGCCTGAATCACAACCATTTGAGCTTGCAAAGTCACAGTTACTTCAAGCAAGTAATGAAGATATCCTTTTCATAGGTTACGGAAATGGAGTAGGACGTGCAGTACAGACTGCAAAACTCTTAGATAAAGACGTAGCTATTTTAGACCTTCGTTTTGTAAAACCATTAGATGAAGATATGTTAAAGACATTGGCACAAAAGCATAAAAAATGGTTTGTGTTCTCTGACAGTGCAAAAGCCGGTGGAGTTGGAAGTGCGCTTTTAGAATTTTTGGCAAAAGAGTTTATAGATGAGATTCAACTTGTCAGTTTTGAATATGAAGATAAATTTATAACTCATGGAAACACAAAACTTGTGGAAGAATCTTTAGGATTACTTCCTGAACAACTGGCAAAAAAAGTGCAAGAGTTACTATAACTCTACCACTGCACCAAATCTACCTGTATTTCCTTCTGCTCTATAAGAGAAAAATTTATGAGTGTTACAGCATGTACATGTATTTGAAATAGTATAGTTTTTAATTCCAAATTCATCAAATTGTGTTTTTAAAATAGCAGGAATATCAAGGTAATAGTTATTCTCTTTTTGCTGGATAGCATATTCAAGTCCAAGTTTTTCTGCCTCTTCTACTATCTCTAAGCCAACTTCATAACAACAAGGGCCTATTGCAGGACCTACAGTTACTTCAATATCTGTAATATCACTATTGTAAAGTATTGCAAATTTTTCGATAACATTTTTTGAGATATTTTTGAATGCCCCGGCTCGTCCGGAATGTGCAACGGCAATGGCATGTTTTTTCCGATCATAAAACACAATAGGAGAACAATCAGCTACCATGACCATTAAAGGGATATTCTTTTTATTTGTGATGAGAGCATCACATGTTGGGGGGTTTTCAAAGCTGTCTCCCTCTTCAACTTCATGGACAATATTAGAGTGTATCTGTTTCATATGTACAAGGCTAGAGAGATCATAATTATGCTTGAGTGCCAAAATTTCATGATTTGATAATACACTGTTGATGTCGTCGCCGACATGAAAAGCAATGTTACCATCTTCCCTATCTGTGAAAATTAATAAAGGCTTTTGATTTAATTTCATATAATCATTATAGCAGAAAAATGAGAAGGGTGATTTAGTGAGCAAACTCAGTGTATTCCCACCGAGATTAGATGGTGCAAATATAGAGGAAAAACGGCAAGAGATCAAGAGATACTTTAACAACAGTTTTGATCTGTTTGAAAAGATGTTTGATATGTTGAAGAGTGATACAGTATATTATAAAAAATCAGAACCTACACGCCATCCAATGATCTTCTATTTTGGACATACGGCAACTTTTTTTATAAACAAACTTATTTTGATGAAACTTATCACTGAACGCATAAACCCTGAGTATGAATCTCTTTTTGCCGTGGGTGTGGATGAGATGACTTGGGATGATTTGAATGAAAAAAATTATGATTGGCCGAAAGTTCACGAAGTCAGAGCATATAGAGTAAAAGTGCGCAAGTTAATTAACTCACTTATAGATACGCTTGAATTTACTCTGCCGATTACGCAAGACTCTGCTATGTGGATTATTTTAATGGGAATTGAACATGAGCGGATCCATATAGAGACCTCTTCGGTTTTACATCGTCAAATGCCGATAGAGTTTATTCAAGAGTTGGATGAATTTATTATTTGCGAAAGCAGTGGAGAGAATATAAAAAATGAGATGATCTCTATTGAGGGTAAAACTATAAGGCTAGGAAAGTCTCATGATCATCATCTGTATGGTTGGGATAACGAGTATGGAGAATACCAAGAGGAGATTAAATCTTTTCAAGTGGCAAAATATCTTGTAAGCAACGGTGAGTTTTTAGAGTTTGTACTTGCAGGGGGATATGATAATAATGAGTATTGGAGTGATGAAGGAAAAGAGTTCCTAGAGCGAAGTAAAGCAAAGCATCCCCATTTTTGGATTAAAAAAGAGAAAGGATATGATTACAGAGCTTTGAGTAAAATCATCCCTTTGCCGTTAAACTGGCCTGTAGATGTGAATGCTTTAGAAGCAGAAGCTTTTTGTAATTATAAGTCAGAAACAGATGGCAAAATATATACTTTGCCAAGTGAAGCAGAGTATATGGCAATTTATGAACTCTCTAATTTGCAAGATATACCTGAGTTGCATGAGAGTTCGGCTAATATTGATTTTTACCATTATGCTTCTTCGTGTCCGGTGGATCAATTTAGTTTTGCTTTAAAAAACGGTTCGGTTATATATGATTTAATTGGAAATGTTTGGCAATGGAGCCGTACACCAATCCGGGGCTTTGAAGGTTTTGAACCACACGTAGCATATGATGATTTTTCAACACCGACATTTGATGAAAAGCATGCTTTAATCCTTGGTTCCTCTTTTGCAAGTACGGGAAATTTGATTATGAAATACTCCCGCTATGCATTTAGAAGACATTTTTTTCAACATGCAGGTTTTAGATATGTAATTAGTAACAATGCAGATAATGATGAGAATATATATGAAACAGATGAACTGGTTTCGCAGTATTGTGAATTTCAATATGGTGAAACACATTTTGGAGTTGAGAACTTTGCAATCTCCTGTGGAAATCTTGCAAAAAAATATGCAAAGAAAACTAAAAAAGCACTTGATTTAGGATGTGCAACAGGACGTGCAACTTATGAGCTCGCTAAAATATTTGATGAAGTAGAAGGTATAGATTTCTCTGTGCGTTTTATCGGTGTAGGAACAAAGCTTCAAAAAGAGGGAACAGTCTCCTTTAAAGTAAAACAAGAAGGTGAAATTATAAAAGAAAAAACTGTAACCATTGAAGCACTCGGATATGATTCATTGAAAGAGAAGGTGAGTTTTTGGCAAGGGGATGCTTGTAATTTAAAACCGAATTTTACTGGTTATGATCTTATCCTTGCAACAAATTTAATTGATAGGTTGTATAATCCGAGACTCTTTTTAGATGATGTCTCTGAGCGATTAAATGAAGAAGGGATATTGATCATTACATCACCGTACACTTGGCAGGAAGAATCAACTGACAAAGAGTTTTGGTTGGGCGGTTATTATGATGAACGAGGAAATGTGGTAGAGACTTTAGAGAATATGAAAACAATTTTACAAGATAAATTTGAACTTGTAGCAGTAGAAGATTTAGAGTTTGTGATTCCCGAAACAAAAAGAAAATATCAACATACAATTGCAGAGGTAAGTGTTTGGAAAAAAATATAATGTACGATTTTACGACTGCGGCTGATAGAAGTCAAACAAATGCAGAAAAGTATACATTAAGAGAAAAGCTATTCGGAACTGAAGATGTACTTCCTGCATGGGTGGCGGATATGGATATAGATACGCCGGACTTTGTACTTGAGAGCGTAAAAAAAAGGTTAGAACACCCAATAGTTGGTTATGAAGAGTTTCCTGATTCTGCCTTTGAAGCACAAATAGAGTGGATGAAAAAACATCATAATGTAGAGTATAAATTAGATGAGATGTTTTATTCCCATTCTGTTGTTGCATCAATGCAAGTAGTAATTAGTGCATTTACAGAGTTTGGAGATGAGGTGATTGTACAAACACCGATCTACCCGCCTTTTTTTCATGCACCGCTTCAGATGGATCGAAAGGTATTGAAAAACCCTTTAAAACAAAAAGAGGATGGTACATATATTTTTGATCTGGATGATTTAAAGTCAAAAATAACAGATAAAACAAAACTGCTTTTACTCTCATCTCCACACAATCCGGTTGGTCGTGTATGGAGAAAAGAGGAACTTGAAGCGCTTTTAGAAATATGTATAGAGAACAATATTGTGATTTTTGCAGATGAGGTGCATTGTGACTTAGTGTATAAGTCGAATAAACATATACCATTTGCATCACTCAAAGGTGCAAAAGAGATTACAATTACAGCGATAGGTGTCGGTAAAACTTTTAATATGGCAGGATTTGCAGCAAGTAGTATTGTTGTACCGAAAAACTTGCAGGAAAAATTTAAAGAAGCGTATGATAGTGTCCATTTTGCACAGGGAAATGTATTGAGTCATGTTGCCTTTGAAGCTGCGTATAGAGAAGGCTCTAAATGGATTGAAGCACTTCTTGTACACCTATATAAAAATTATCAAATGTTAGAGGAATTATGTGCAAAATATAGTGATTATATTAAGTTAATACCTATAGAAGGAACATATCTCGCATGGTTAGATTGTAAAGGGATGCATTTGAGTGATAAACTATTACGCAAATGGTTTGTTCAAGAGGCTAAACTTGGACTCAATGCAGGACTAAGTTTTGGTAAAGAGGGAAGTGGCTTTATG
Organism: Sulfurimonas sp. C5; assembly: GCF_029872055.1. Taxonomy (NCBI): domain Bacteria; kingdom Pseudomonadati; phylum Campylobacterota; class Epsilonproteobacteria; order Campylobacterales; family Sulfurimonadaceae; genus Sulfurimonas; species Sulfurimonas sp. C5. The sequence goes on along the minus strand of NZ_JARXNQ010000005.1, from coordinate 38,232 downwards.
CGCTTGAATTTTGCAGTCCCATCTGCTAAAATGACGCAAATAATAAAGCAGTTGGAAAATGCTTTGCAAAGGATGAAACAACAATGACAATTGATTGGGATGCATATAAAGATCATAAGCAATACAGTGTTAGAAAAGATAATTTTGAGATCACTTTAGAGTTTTTGAAAAGTTATTACAATATGACAAATCCATATGATGTTTTTGATGCTTTAAAAGAGGATGATATAGGTAGCATGATGCTTAATAAACGTAATATTACCGATGCAGCAGGACTAGAGCGTATTCTTGAACAACTGTAATGTCTGAAGATTTAAAAAAGATACATACTTTTATAAAAGAGCATCATGTTCTTACTCTGGCTACAAGTACTGATAACGAGATCAGTGCTTGCAGTCTTTTCTATGCTTATGATGAAGAGAAAAAAACTTTCGTTGTTGCCAGTAGTGAAGAGACACTTCATATCCAACATGTAAGACAAAATAATCATATAGCTGGCAATATTTTACTTGAAACTTCTGAGGTTGGTAAAATTCAAGGTTTGCAATTTCGGGGAGTTATGGAAGAAAATAGTGAAAAAAACTTCTCACAACTTTATTTTAAAACTTTTCCCTATGCACTTGCCTTAACTCCAAAACTATGGACCATAAAAGTAGATTTTTTGAAGTTAACAGACAATCGGCTTGGATTTGGCAAAAAAATTATTTGGCCTTAGCTTTCTCTTCAAAGAGCGAACACTCCAAACCGCTGCTTGAAAAAACAACCATGGATGGGATTTGTTTTGATTTAAAGCCGTATGCTTTACAGCCATGGGGTTGGGAAGCCTCCCATGTTACATAGTAGTATTTACATCTTCTGCAGTTAATTCTTTTCATTCTTATACTTTCTTTTATGAACGCTATTGTACAATAAATCAATAAATTATATAAAGAGAAGTCATGAACAGTAAAATTCTTTTAATGTTGCAATTACAAAACCAATTAAATGATGCTACAAACGGTGAAGAGTGGACAAAAGGTCTAACAAAAAACAATAAAGAGATCAACTGGAGACGCTGTATATATATGGAATGTGCAGAGATGATCGACAGTTTTTCATGGAAACACTGGAAAAACATTTATCAAGAACCGGATTGGATGAATCTACAGATTGAAGTTGTAGATGTTTGGCATTTTATTATGTCTTTGGCAATTGAGAATTACAATCAAGAATTAAAAGGCGGTATCGAAGATATTGCTATTATGATTTCAGATTTAGAATCACTGCAAATAATTGAAACGAGTGAAGTAGATAATTTTGAATTAGATAAAGATATTATGGCAAAAGTAGAAGAGATTATGATTTTATCGTTATCAAGAGAGAAGTTAGATCTGAACTCTATGTTGGCACGTTTCTTTGAACTAGTAAAAATGAGCGGACTGAATTTAGATACGCTTTACCGTTTATATGTTGGAAAAAACATTTTAAATCAATTCCGTCAAGACAATGGTTATAAAGACGGCTCTTATGTTAAGGTATGGGATGGAGAAGAAGATAACGTTGTTATGAAGCGTATCTGGGAAGAGAATCCTGATGTTAAACCTGATGCTTTATATAAAGAGTTAACGAAACTCTACCACTCTTTAGTGAAGTGATTTCTTGCAAACCGTTTTAGAACTTAAAGATTTAGAGTTTGGTTATACAAAAGAGAAGATTCTTTTCAGTGGTTTAAACCTTTCGTTAAAAAAGGGTGAACTCAAGTCTATAACGGGGGAAAGCGGTGCAGGTAAAAGTACTATATTTGAGCTCATTTTAGGAAATATGCAACCTTTAAAAGGAAGTGTAAAAGCTGCTAAACTTTCTCAGGTTTTTCAAGACCCTTACAGTTCATTTCATCCGAGTTATACATTACTTAATCAAATAAAAGATGTAGCTTCTTTGGATGAGCTTGAAATCTATCTCGAAACACTTAATTTAGAAAAAGAGTTACTGACAAAATTACCCCATCAACTATCTGGCGGACAATTGCAACGAGCATCAATACTACGTGCAATGTTAATGAAGCCCGAATTGTTACTTTTAGACGAACCGACATCAGCACTGGATAATGTAATTCAATTGGATGTCATGCAGATGCTTATGCGCCATCTTGATAAAACAGGAATGCTTTTAATTACTCACGATTTGGATCTGGCTTCTTGGTGTAGTGATGAGATAATTACGATTTAAAGTAATTGATCAGATAATAACCGCTTCCGGCCATTATAATAGTACCAAAAAGATTAAGTGTCATATTGGCAAATGCTAAGGCAAAACTTCCACCTTGAAGCAGTAAAAAACTTTCCATTGCAAATGTAGAGTATGTTGTTAGTGCTCCAAGTATTCCTGTTGAGAGAAATGATTTAAATTGTACAGGAAGAGATGAATAGGCAAAGTAAGCGACTAAGCAACCCATAATAAAACTTCCCAAAAGATTTACACTCAGTGTTCCAAAGGGAAGATCATGGGGAAGTTTATGGGAAATTACACCATTTAGATAAGCTCTGAGTAGTGCTCCAATAAAACCGCCGCTACCTATCGCTAGGATTGTTTGCCAACTCATCATCGTAAACCTTTTGCATTGTATCGTGTAGATTATTTAACCAGTCAGGATCGCTTTTATCAGCTATAAATGGTTCTAAGTATATCACTTTTATAGTTTTTGGCATATAGTAGAATGTTTTTACATCATAACAGCCCGCAGTATTGATCAAAACTACAGGTTGGACTTTTAACTTATATTTATCTGCAATAACTTTAGCACCTGATTTAAACGGGAGCATTCTTTTAGTACGTGAACGCGTACCTTCTGGGAACATTGTAATAACTCTTTTTTTTCCAAGTCTATCTTTAGCAGCTTTTAAAAGTTTTACTAATGATGTTTTACTTTCACGTTCTACTTCTATATCTTCAGGTAGTTTCATTGCAAGTCCGAAAAAAGGAACATCAAAAAGAGCTTTTTTCGCAACCCATGCAAGGTCTTTTTTAGTAGTAGTTTCCATTACGCCTATATCGAGATCACTTTGGTGGTTGATCAAAAACATCTGCACATCATCGGCTTCTTTTCCTTCAATAGTCGTAGTGAAAAAAGTAGTACCTCTAATGAACCAAGAAGAGAGTTTTCTGGGATATGGTCTAGGTAGAACAAAGTGCAGAAGTATAGAAAGAGCTAAAGCAGTAAAGATAATAATTGTGGCAAAAACCCAATTAATTCGCGCAAGTATCTTCATTTTTTACCCAACCTATTTTTTCATTTTCTAATCTGACTTTGACATATCGTTTTACGCTTCCTTCTTTAGGAAGATATATTTGACTCTGTGTTCTTTCAAAAATTGTCCCATTATCCACAGGAAGAAGATGTATGGCAGCATCTTGTTTAATACAGACTTCCGTATCCGGAGCTGCAGTCAAATAAAGGTATGCTATAGGAAATACCAATAATACAAGATAGATATATTTTCTTCTCCAGAGAGCAAAAAGAATAAGTAAAAGTGAAACTGCCGCTGCTATATAAGTTTTTATTTTTTCATGTGACTGATTTGTTGGTTTAAGATCGGTCTGCGTAGTTACACTGTCATCGTCTACTATAATAGGAATTTTGATGTCAATAAATTTATTTTCTAAAAGATTGAAGTAAGAGAAAGAAAATGTTTCATACTTTTTATCAATTACGACAAAATATGTTACGTTTGCATTTTTTATTGCTTGTTCTATAGATTCCGTTCCCTGTTTATATACATTATTAAAATGGATAGTATTGAGCATGGAATTAGTTGCGACACCGGAGAAAAGAACAATGTTGTGCTTATTGTCATAACTCGTTGTTTTATAGTTTGTTAATGTAAAACTATCCGCAATAATATTTGAAAAATCTTTTTGAGGGTTTAAAGTGATGATATTAAGGTTTTCACCTACAATTGTAGTAGAGTCATATGGGACACCGGCAATTAAACTCGCTTCAATATCGGGAAGTTTTGCTCTGCTTGCTGTAAGGTAGAGCTTAAAAGTATCGTAATAAAACTTTCCCTTTTTTTCTCTATAAGGTACAGTGTTTAAAACTCTGATACCAGGATGGTTGGTAAACTGATATGTTATGTTTGAGAAGTCTTTGACAGTTGAAAGAGTTTTTACTCTTACTTCAAAGATTTGCCCTTTTATCACTCTTTGCGGTACTTGATCGTAATTAAAGTAAATTACTTTGTTTGCGAATAAAGCACTAGTAATGAGAGAGAGGATAAAAAGAGCTCTTAGAATCACGATTCTAAAAATCCTTGTAACATTTTTACACCGTCGTCACTTCCAAGTACTGCTTCCATAGCACGTTCAGGGTGAGGCATAAGACCAAATACATTTTTCTCTTTATTACAAACACCTGCAATTGAACCTACACTACCGTTAGGGTTTTTCATATCACCGTTTGCATCGCTATAGCGTAAAAGAATTTGTCCATTTGCTTCAAGCTCAGCTAAGCCTTCTGCATCAATGTAATAGTTTCCATCGTGGTGAGCAATAGGAATATTTACAACATCACCGTTGTCAAGTTTTTTCAAGAATGTATTGTCGTTATTTTCAACTTTTAAGTGGTGGTGTTTAGAGATGAAGTGTAAGTTTTCATTTCTTTTTAGTGCACCAGGAAGTAATCTTGATTCAGTTAGAACTTGAAAACCGTTACAGATACCTAGAACTTTTCCACCTTTGTTTGCATACTCTTTTACAGCTTTCATTACAGGAGAAAATTTTGCAATAGCACCACTTCTTAGGTAATCTCCGTAAGAGAATCCTCCAGCTACTACAAGTAGATCTGTATCAGCTGGAATAGACTCTGCTTTATGCCAAATGATTTCAGTTTGGGCACCTAGTTTTTCAAATGCATACTGTGTATCGTACTCACAGTTTGTACCTGGAAATTGTAAAATTGAAACTTTCATTACACTAGCTCTATTTCGTAATCTTCAATAACAGTATTTGCTAAAAGCTCTTCACACATTTTTGTAACTTCTGCCATAGCTTTTTCTTTGTCAGACTCTTGAAGTTGTAGAACAATTTGTTTACCTACACGAACATCGTCTACACCGTTAAAGTGTAGTGATTGTAGTGCGTGGTGAACTGCTTTTCCTTGAGAGTCAAGAACACCTTGTTTTAAAGATACGTTTACAATTGCTTTCATTATATTTCTTTTCCTTAGAGTTTATTATTTGTTTAAGATACGGTTGAGTACTTCTTCGTAAGCTACTTTAAGTCCGCCTAAACCTTGACGGAATCTGTCTTTATCCATTTTTTCACCAGTTTTAGCATCCCAAAAACGGCAGTTGTCAGGTGAAATCTCGTCAATTAAAATGATGTTTCCGTCAGAGTCTTTACCAAACTCAAGTTTGAAATCAACTAGGTTAAGACCTTTTGTAGCAAAATAAGGTTTAAGAATATCGTTTACTTGTCTTGCCATTCTACGAATTTTGTCAAGTTCATCTTGATATTCAACTAGACCCAAGATAAGTGCATGTTGATCGTTAAGTTTAGGATCGCCTAATTCATCATTTTTGTAATCAAATTCAACTAAAGTAAATGGTAGTACTTTTCCATCTTCGATACCAAGGTTTCTTGAAAGTGAACCTGTCGCAATATTTCTTACAATTACTTCGATTAAGATAACGTCAGCTTTTTTATGAAGCATATGGTTGTCATCTAACATTTTGATAAAGTGAGTAGGGATACCGTTCTCTGCTAATAGTTTAAATAACTCTGTAGAGATTTTATTGTTAAGTGCACCTTTTCCAGCCTCACTAGATTTTTTCTCACCGTTAAACGCTGTTAAATCATCTTTAAATTCAGAGATTACTAAATTTGCATCGTCTGTAGACCAGATTTTTTTTGCTTTACCTTCATAAAGAAGTTCTTTTTTTTCCATGTTAAAGATTATCCTTTCGTAATTATAAGAGCTCTTAAAATATCAACACCAGTTTTGAGTTGATTGTCTTTGTTTAACATTTCTGGTGTAATTATATCTTTTTTATCTTTTTGATTAGCTTTGTCGTTAGATTTTTTTCCATCAACTTTTTCTAATTCTTTTTCAAGATGTTTTTTAAGGTCCGCTTCTTTGATTGCAAACTCGTTTTTATGTGTTTTTAATTCACCTGGTAATGCCGTAATATCAGGTGTTACACCAACAGCTTGAATAGTTCTGCCGCTTGGAAGGTAGTATCTTGCAATTGTGAGTTTAATTGCTTCTTCATCAGTAATAGGAAGAACAACTTGCACGCTTCCTTTTCCAAAAGTATTTTCACCAACTAATACTGCACGTTTATGATCTTGAAGAGCACCACTTACGATCTCACTTGCACTTGCACTTCCTCCGTTTACTAGAACAACCATTGGTACATTTGTGATTGTCGAAGAGCTTGAAGCACTGTATACTTTGTCTTCAACTTGATTTCTCCCTTTTTGAGAAACAATTTTCCCTTTACTTACAAAAAGGTCAACAAGACCGACTGCTTGATCAAGTAAGCCGCCTGGATTGTTTCTAAGATCTAGAATAATCCCTTTTGTTGTTCTCTTTTTGTTTTTAATAGCTTTTTCGACATCATCTGCTACTTTTTTGTCAAAACTCGAAACTCTGATATATAAAATATCGTCTCCGATTGTTTTTGCATGTACAGAATCTATAGTGATTTTTCCTCTGACAATATGTACCTTAATCGGTTCAAGTTCACCTTTTCTAACAATTGTAATATCTATTGGGGCACCAACTTTTCCACGCATTAAAGATACTGCTTCATCAATTGTCATACCAAGTGTAGATTTATCGTTGATTTTTAGGATAATGTCACCTGCTTTAAGACCCGCTTTGTCTGCAGGAGTGTCATCGATTGGAGCAATAACCGTTAAGGCACCGTCTTTCATACCTACGGTAATACCAAGACCTCCAAATTCACCGTCTGTTTGAACTTTGAGTTGTTTATAGTCTTTTTGTGTCAAATAGTTTGAATGTGCATCAAGATTTTTCATCATACCGTCAAGTGATTTATCGATTAGTTCTTCAATAGTCACATCATCAACATTATATTGTTCAACTATGGAGATGACTTTTGTAAATTTTGCCAGAGCTTCGAGTCTAGATGCTTCCGCATCTTTTTTTGTCGGTTCCGCAAAAAGTGAACTAGAAACTAAAAGTGAAAGCGATACTGCAACCGAACTAAATCCTAATGTAAAAAGCTTTTTATTTTTCATGGCATAACCTATGTTTTATATTGTTGATATTTAAAGAGGATATTATACCAACTCTTATTAAATGGTAGTTTAAAATTAATTATATATAATGTCGAATACAAAAGGCTACTGCTGCAAAAAGGTGAATATATTTTTATGAAAAATATTGTACTAATCGGTTTTATGGGTGTTGGAAAAGGGAGTGTTGCACGCGAAATTTTAAAACATTCCGATTATATAGCTATCGATACTGACGATCTCATTGAAAGTATGGAAAATAGAAAAATAAAATCTATTTTTGAGACAGAGGGTGAAGAGTATTTTAGAAAAATAGAAAAAAAAGTTGCCAAATGGCTCGAAGAGAGTGTAAAAAATACGTTAATTTCAACTGGCGGCGGTTTTTATAAACAAAAAAATATTAAAAAAATAGGTACAATAGTTCTTTTAGATTCTCCGTTTGATGAGATTATTAACAGAATTAAGGCACATCCAAAAGCAGAAAAAAAGTTAAGAAAGAGACCTTTATTACAAGATCTTGAAAAAGCAAAAGAACTGTACGAACAACGTCGTCCTGATTATTTAAAACTTGCTGATGTAGTAGTGGATGTAACGAATAAAGAAGCACTGGAGTGTGCTAAAGAAGTACTTAAAAAGGTGAAAAAACTATGAAAAAAGTAATCTTAATAATGATGCTTCTCACTGCATCGATATTTGCAAATGAGATCCATTGGGCCCAAGACTTTGAGAGCGGTGCAGCAACGGCAAAAAAAGAGCATAAACCTATACTTTTTGTATTCTCAAGACACACTTGTAAATATTGTGTGCTTTTAGAAAGAACAACATTTGCAAATAAAAAAGTAATTGATGCACTTAACAAAGACTTTGTATCTATTATCGCTTATAGCGATGAGGGTGATCAGTTTCCTCAAATGTTATGGAGACCAGGGACACCTACATTATGGTTTTTAGATGAAAATGCTGAACCGATGTATCAACCGCTTATGGGTGCAGTAGGCGAAGAGTATTTTATTGAAGCATTAAAAGTAGTAAAAAAAGAGTTCGATTCAAGAAAGAAATAAGGCAAAATAAAAATGATAAACATAGCTACAAAAGATCCGAATTTTCAAGCAAGTTTCCAAGAGCTATTAGGGCGTGGAAAAATGGATATTGCTACTGTAAGCAATATTGTAATGAATATTATTAATGAGATTAAACAAGATAAGAATAAAGCTTTAAAAGAGCATATTGCAAAGTTTGACAAATGGACACCGGTAAATGATGAAGATTTACAAATCTCTTCAGAGTCTATGGAAAAAGCATATGCTAATTTAGACCAAGAGTTAAAGTCAGCACTACACTTGGCATATGATCGTATAAAAGTGTATCACGAAAAACAAAAACCTCAGTCTTGGTTTGATACAGAAGAAAACGGAACTATATTAGGACAAAAAGTAACACCTGTAGATAGTGCAGGGTTATATATCCCCGGTGGAAAGGCTGCATATCCATCATCACTGCTTATGAATGTTATTCCAGCTCAAGTTGCAGGCGTAGAAGAGATCGTAGTATGTACACCGACACCTGATAATGAACCAAATGAACTTTTACTTGCAGCATGTCATTTATGCGGTGTAACAAAAGTATTTAAAGTTGGTGGAGCTAGTGCTATTGCTGCAATGGCATACGGTACTGAAAATATTCCAAAAGTAGACGTTATCACGGGACCAGGGAATATCTTCGTTGCAACTGCTAAAAAGATGGTTTTCGGTGATGTACATATCGATATGATTGCAGGACCGAGCGAGATCGGAATCTTGGCAGATGAGAGTGCAAATCCTAACCATTTGGCAATTGATTTACTTTCTCAAGCTGAACACGATGAGATGGCAAGCTCAATCTTAATTACTCCGTCTCAAAAGTTAGCAGATGAAGTAACTGTTGAGATCGAAAACTGGTTACAAAAACTACCTCGTCAAGAGATTGCTAGAAAGTCTATTGAAGAGCGTGGAGCAATAATTGTAACTCAAGATATGGATGAAGCTGTAAAGCTGATGAACGAGATTGCGCCTGAGCACTTAGAGGTAGCAACAACGTCACCGTTTGAACTATTACCATATATCAAACACGCTGGAGCTATCTTCTTAGGACACAATACTCCTGAAGCGATAGGTGATTATGTGGCAGGTCCTAACCATACACTGCCAACTGGCGGGACAGCAAAATTTTATTCACCGCTTAGCGTTGAGAATTTTATGAAGAAATCTTCTATTATCTCATTTAGCTCAAAAGCAATCAATGAGATTGGAGAAGAGTGTGCACTTATTGCAAACACTGAAGGTTTAACTGCACATGAACAATCAGTAAGAGTAAGATTAAAAAAATAGGAAATCAAATTTGCCGAAATTTACATCATTATCATTAAGCGAAGCACAACAAAAAGTTATCGAAGTGATAACTCCAAAGTCCGAATCGCGTTTTATTCCGACAATGGAAGCAGAACAATCGGTACTAGCTTGTGATATTATTGTAAAGAAAAACCTACCTTCTTTTGATAACTCTGCAATGGACGGGTTTGCTTTTAAAGCAAGTGATAAAGGGAAGAAATTAAAAGTTATCTCTACAGTATTTGCAGGTGAAAAAGATGTAAATTGTAACATTCAAGAGGGTGAGTGTTGTAAAATTATGACTGGAGCAAAAGTTCCTGTGGGAGTTGATACGATAGCTCCTATTGAAAACTGCAGTGATGTTACAGATGAGAGTGTAGTCGTTCCTGAAAAAATTAACTTAGGTGATAACTTAAGAAAAAAGGGTGAAGAATTACAAGAAGGTGAAGTTTTATTTCATAAAGGTGAAATTTTAACTGCTGCACACATTGCTCTTCTAGCATCTCAGGGGATTACAACTGTCGAAGTGATTGCTCCATTAAATATTGCTGTTGTTTCTACAGGGGATGAGATCAAAGAACCTTGGGAAGAAGCAGATGAAGATGAAATTTTTAATGCAAATGCTTTTGGAATCAAATCTCTTTTAAAACAGTTTGGCTTTGAAGCTTCATATATTGGTTCTATACCGGATGACTTACAAAAAACAATAGAATTTATCTCTACATTAAACTCTTATGACGTTGTTATCACAACTGGTGGAATCAGTATGGGTGATGCTGACTTTTTGTACCAAGCATTTGTTGCAAATGGCTTAGAATCAATTTTTCACGGAGTAAATGTAAAGCCGGGACGTCCTACTATGATGGGTAAAATGGGAACAACTCTTGTTATGGCAATGCCTGGAAATCCACTTACAACTATGTTAAACGTATTTACATTGTCAATTCCTACACTATTTAAAAAGCAAGGTGCTACAAATTGTTACCATAGTGCCTTCTATGTCAAAAGTGCTAAAACACTAAAACTAAGAAGCGGAAGAGATAATATGGTCCTAGGTTCTGTAAAAGAGGGTCTCTTTTACCCTACAAGAGACAATAAAATTGGTTCTGGGATGCTTTCTCCTCTTGTTGAGAGTAATGCAATTGCATATTTTGCTGACAATATTGATGGCTTTGATGAAGGTGAATATATTAAAGTCGTTTCTCTCCAAGATATTAGTAGAAGTAATACAATTAATTCTGTTAACTTTTAATTATTTATCTAAAAAACTTATTTAAGTTTAAATCTACTCACTCGTCCGTATATCTAAAAAAAATCACATAAATTTATTTTTTATTTAAGATTACTTAGTTACTATATCCATAGTAAAAAAAGCGCTTATTGCCTAAAATAAGGGCTTCTTTTAATTTTAATTAGTCTTGGTTATAACTGAAAAAAACTAGCCATATTTAGTCAAAGGAGAATATATGCAATTAGGCTTCCTAGTTGATTTACATCTTTGTATGGGATGTAAAGGTTGTGAAATCGCATGTAAAGTGGAAAATGAAGTTCCGCTTAGTACATGGAGACTTCGTGTTAAATATGTTGACGTTGGGACTTTCCCAGAAACTAAAAGAACATTTACACCTCTAAGATGTAATCACTGTGAAAATGCTCCATGTGAGAGAATTTGTCCGGTAAGCGCATTACATTATATAGAAAACGGTATTGTAAACATTGATAAAGAAAGATGTATCGGTTGTGCTGGATGTGTTATGGCATGTCCTTATGGTGCAATTTATATTGATCCGCAAACACAAACTGCTGATAAGTGTACTTATTGTGCTCACCGTGTTGCTTCTTCAATGATGCCAGCTTGTGTTGTTGCTTGTCCAGTTCAAGCAAATATCTTTGGTGATTTAGATGATCCAACATCAAACATTTCAAAATATATTCAAAACCACCAAGGTAATGTTCAAGTTCGTAAACCAGAGAAAGGTACAAATCCACATCATTACTATGTTGGTGGCGGAAATGTTACACTTAACCCACTTGCATCTGTAAGAGAAGAGGGACATAACTTATTTAATAATATTACTAAACTTCCACTAGGAGGGCATCACTAATGGTACATGAAACAGTAGCGGCTACACATGCTGTAGTGACTTTAGACGTAGCTTTACCGGATATTTTTTGGGGCTGGTATGTTACTATGAATATGTGGGCGAAAAGTATTGGTACAGGTTTAATCTTTATGCTTTTCCTATTAATGAAGAAAAATGCTAATGAGATGGAAGGTTTAAGAACATCTACACTTATCGTTTCATTCGTATTTATGAACATCTTCTTATTATTCACTTGGTTAGACCTTCACCAAATGTGGAGAATGTGGCATATCTTCTTCTATCCACACTGGACTTCAGCAATTACTGTTGGTGCATGGATGGCTACATTATTCGTAGGTTTAGAGTTCTTAATGATCGTAATTATGTTACTAAAGAAAAATGTTGAAGCATTTGACAAACTATTATTCTGGGTAACTTTACTTGCTATTCCTGTTACTCTTTATACAGCAGGTATTATGGCAGAAGCTACAGCTCGTGAATTATGGCAAATGCCGACTGAATCTGCACAAATGATTTTAGCAGCTACACTATCAGGTTCTGCAGCTATGATTTTACTTGGTGGTTCTAAGTTAAGCGATGAGTCAAAAAGATTCTTTGGTGCTATTTTAGGTTTAAGTGCATTAATGGCATTTATCATCTATATGTCAGAGTATATTTTCGGTGCAATGAAAGCTGAAGAAGTTGCTGCGATCCTAGACTATGTTAAAGGTCACGGTGAGTACTCAACTATGTTCTGGATTGGACAATGGGTAGCTTATATTTTACCAATGTTACTTGTAGCATTAAGCAGAGTTAACAACTCAACTGCTATGTTAAATTTAGCAGCTGTTTTAGCAATCGCTGGTTTATGGGTTGTTAAACACGTTTGGTTAGTAATACCACAATTATTACCATTAAGTTAAGAAGAGGATTTTAAATGTATTTAGAAAGTAGAAGAACATTTTTAAAAGGTGCTGCATTTACAGTTGCTGGCGCTGCAATCGCGAAAGGTGTTTTTACAACTGACGCTATTGCTGAATCTGTTGAAGAAAGCAAATTTACAAATACTCCAGATTCACTGTCATTCTATCCTCCTATGGAACAATGGGAAGATTTCAAAGAATTAGACGGTGATGATTGGAAAAGAGGTGGTATTGATCGCCACGGTGTAAGAAGTGAATCAAACCCTGACGGTATCGAAGTAAATGATTATATGATCGTTCCAACTGCTTGTTCAAACTGTGAGGCATCTTGTGGTTTAACTGCATGGATTGATAAAAAATCATTCACTGTTAAAAAATATATGGGTAACCCATTACACCCAGGTTCTCGTGGTAGAAACTGTGCTAAAGGTTACGCTACACAATCTCAAATGTATGATCCAGATCGTATTGCATTCCCATTAAAGCGTGCTCCAGGTTCTGCTCGTGGTGAAGGTAAATGGATCCGTACTACATGGGATGAAGCTATGACTACTATCGGTAAGAAGATGGGAGATACATTAGCTACTGGTGATGAGTTATCTAAAAAATCAGTAATGTTCCACGTTGGTCGTCCAAATGAGAATGGATTTACTGGTAAAGTATGGCAAACACTTGGTTGTGATGCATTCAACTCACATACTAACATCTGTTCATCTGGTGGTCGTACGCCAACTATTCAATGGGCAAATGACGATAGAACATCTCCAGACTGGGCAAATGCTAAGTTAGTATTCCTTAACTCTTCACATGCTGCAGATGCTGGTCACTACTTCCAACAATCTGCTTCATTCATTGCTGATGCAAGATCAAAAGGTGCAAAACTTGTAGTTATGGACCCACGTATGTCTAACTCTGCTGGTATGGCTGATCTTTGGATTGCTGCATGGCCAGGTACTGAGCCTTTAATCTATCTTTACTTAACTCAAAGAATCCTAAACGAAGGTAACGTTGATCGTAAATTCGTTAAGAAATGGGTAAACTGGGAAGTATTCTTAGATAACAAAAAATACCTTAAGTATATGGTTGAAAAAGGTTATATCTCTAAAATGCCTAAAGGCAATGACTTTGATACATTCTTAGATACTATCAAAGAACTTTACAGCCCGTATACACTAGAACACGTTTCAAAAGAAACACACGTTCCTGCTTACAAGTTAGAAAAACTTTACGAAATGTTCATCTGGGCTGGCGAGTCTATCTCTTCTTACTTCTGGAGAGCAACTGCTGCTGGTAACCGTGGTGGTTGGATGAGTGGTAGAACTGGTTATTTACCACTTGCATTACGTGGTGCTATCGGTCCTGAGGGTGGTACATTCTTCCACCACTGGCACGTTATTTCTGTTGCTGGTAAAGGTGGAGCTGCTACTGTTGGTCAAGGTAAGCGTGGTGCTGACGTTGCTAAAGTTGACGTTTATAACGAACTTACTTGGCCGCCAGAATGGCCACTTTCAACATACGAAATGTCATTCTTATTACCTCACTTATTAAGTGATACTGAGTGGCAACAAAAATGGAAGAAAAAAGGTCTTAACGTACCTGAAAAACTTTCAGTTTGGATTCCTCGTATGTATAACCCAGTATGGATTAATCCAGATGGTTTCAGATGGTTACAAGTTCTTAAAGACGAGTCTAAAATGGAACTTACTTTCAACCTGTCACCAACATGGTCTGAGACAAACTGGCATGTTGATTACGTATTACCTGTTGGTTTAGCTGGTGAGCGTCACGATCAACACTCTGAAGCAACTATGCCTGCAAGATGGACTTCATTCCGTCAACCTGTTATGAGAGTTGCATTAGAAAAAGCTGGTTGGAAACCACAAAACCCTAACCGTGCTACACTTGAAGCACACATTAAAGCTGGTCTTGGTGAAGTTTGGGAAGAGAATGAGTTCTGGTTCGATATGTGTGTTAACTACATCGATCCAACTGGTAAACTTGGTATCAAGAAAATGTGGGAATCTAAAAAGAACCCTGGTAAACCAGTTACAATTGCTGAGTGGTATGATGCAGCATTTGGTGACAACTTACCAAATCTTAAAGCAACAGCTACAAGCGATGCTAGATACAAAGATGCTGAATATCCAGTATACGAGTATATGAGAGATCACGGTGCATGGTTAGAAGAAAATAAAATCTACTCTGCACAAGAGCGTGAAATCAAAGAAGAGGGTAACTACTATATCGCTCACGGTAAAAAATATAACAAACACCACGTACACACTGATAAACGTACAGGTGTTATGTCTGTTGAGCATGAAGGTAAAAAACACTCTATCGGTATCGAAATTGACGGTAAGAAAATGGAAGGTTTCTCAACACTTGACAAGAAACTTGACTTCTTCTGTGAGTGGTTAGCTGATGATTGGAAATGGCCAGAATACGCTATTCCATTCTATCCAAGAACACCGGAAGAGAAAAAACAAATGCATCACATTGTTTCTCACGTAGATCATACTTATATGACTGAAGAGAACTCTTATGCATTAAATACAGTATTCCGTTTACCGTATAATATCCATACTCGTTCAGGTAACTCTAAACACCTTATGGAAATTTCTCAAAACCATGACCCAATTTGGATCTCTACAAAAGATGCAAAACGTCAAGGTTTCAAACGTGGTGATGCTATCCGTGTAAGAATCGTGGATTCTGTAACTGGTTTAGAATCTGGTTACTTTGTAGCTATGGCTGTACCTACTGAAGGTGTATTACCAGGTACATTAGCATGTTCACACCACGGTGGTAGATGGAAACTTGTTAACTCTGTAACTATTCCTAATGGTGTTACAGATGGTAAAGTTGCATCTCAACCAGTAGCACGTAACATGAATGATCCTCAATTTATGGCTGCTAAAGTTGAAAATGCTGGTAGCGAAGCTGGTCAAATCAAAATCGAAGATTATGATGGAACAGCAGGTCTTAACAGCTTCGGTGTTCCAACAGCTGAACTTGTTATGGATGGAAAAGTTGGTAAACTAAAATATACTCAAGGTATCCATCCATTCCATTCAGAGCGTTTCGCTGACTATAACCGTGATAGCGGAAATGTTTGGTGGGATGGTCTAAGTGGTTCTTGGCAAAATGCTGTTGCTGCAGCTCATCCGGATCCAATCTCTGGTATGCACTGTTGGCACCAAAAAGTTATTTTAGAGCCTGCACAAGCTGGTGATAAAATTGGTGACATCTATGTGAACTATGAAAACAACTTCAAAGTTTACCAAGGATGGAGAGATCAACTTACTCGTCCACTAAACGAGCACGACAAATTACGTCGTCCACAACACATTAAGCGTCCATGGGTTCCACTATCGGACAAAGCTTATGCAGTAGAGATAAAAGCGTAACGCTTTTATCCCCTGCAACCTTATTTAAATAATTTAATCCACCACATCCTTAATAATAAACCGATTGTACTTGTATATCCCACTTCACTAAAAACCAAATTCTGATTTTGATCATAAATAAAAGTTGTAGGAAAAGCTTTTATGTTAAATTGAGTAGAGTACTCAGAGTTATTATCATTTATTACTTTAAAGTGAAGATCTCTTTCTTGCAGGTATGTATGCAGTTCATAGTCAGAGCCTGAATTTACAGCTATTGTAATTACATTGTAGTATTTAGATAAATATTCAATGTTGGAAGTTTCAAGTTTACATGTTGGGCACCAAGTAGCCCAAAAGTGAACTATTA
Organism: Sulfurimonas sp. C5; assembly: GCF_029872055.1. NCBI lineage: Bacteria > Pseudomonadati > Campylobacterota > Epsilonproteobacteria > Campylobacterales > Sulfurimonadaceae > Sulfurimonas > Sulfurimonas sp. C5. The sequence goes on along the minus strand of NZ_JARXNQ010000005.1, from coordinate 21,867 downwards.
ACGGTTTAGAAGTATTGACATTGTAGGTAGTATTATCAATCAGTTTAAAAGATTGAAATTTGAGAGCTTGTTTATTTAGCTCTTGGCTTTTATATATACTTAGTATATTCGCAAATATACTCATGAAAATAATGATAAATACTAATTCTTTAGCGTAGTAAAAAACTTTTTTTTTCAACATTTCTATCCTTTATAAAGCAGTAGATTAATGTAATTGTAATAATAAACAGTTACAATTTTATTGAATTATTACGAGATTTAAGGAAAAAAGATGTTAAAGAGTCTTCTTTTAGCTACGGTATTACTACTTACTTTTGCCGGATGTACACAACAAACTACTATGACAAAAAAAGCTGACATGAAACCTAGAATGATGTTTCAAACAGTAGATGAAAAAGATGCTGTACTTGTACAAACAGGAAATGAGAAGTATTACTGTCATATATGCGGTATGCATTTAGTAAAATTTTATAAAACAAGTTATATGGCTGAGGATGGTACGCGTAAATATCAGTATTGTTCTATCCATTGTTTAGCAGATCATTTAAATCATGATGTGGAACTTAAAAATCCACAAGTTATTGATGTAAGTTCATTAAAACCAATATCTGTATTACAGGCTTATTATGTTGTAGGAAGTGATGTTAGAGGAACAATGAGTCGTGTGAGTAAATATGCATTTGGCACATATGAAGCTGCACAAAATTTTCAAAAACAACATGGTGGAAAAATCATGGATTTTAACGGTGCACTGCAAGAAGCACAAAAAGATTTTAATTAGAAGGTATTAAATGGGTTTCTTACCAGAATATGGAGAAAAAGTTGCAGGCTATGACGTCAGAGTATTAAATGAGCGTGAAGCAAGAGCAGCAGCAGCATTATTGTTTGTTGGGGCATTTATCGGTTTAACAAACGGTGTAATGTTGCAAACAGCTGTCTTTTCAAAATACTTTATAACTTTTTTTACTCTCGATTTTTTGATCAGAATAGTAAATCCCCGTTATGCACCTAGTTTAATGGTGGGTCGTTTTTTTGTACAAAACCAAACACCTGAATATGTAGGTGCTACGCAGAAAAGATTTGCATGGGGTCTGGGATTTATTATAGCTGTACCTATGTTTTATTATTTAGTTATTAGTTTTGAACCAAATCCACTTAAAGTATTAGTGTGTTTAATATGTATGTTTTTACTTTTCTTTGAAGCAGCATTTTCAATCTGTATAGGATGTAAGCTTTTTAATCTATTTATGAAAGAAAAAGCGACACACTGTCCCGGCGGTGTATGTGAGTTTAGAGTAAAAGAAGATGTTCAGAAGTTTAATCCGCTTCAAAAAATAATTTTAATTGTCACTGTTGTCGGTGCTCTTTACGGAACTTATGCATATTTTACAGAATTAAAAGACAGAACTATATTTGTGAAAAAAATGAAAGAGTTATTTATGTCGGATAAAGCTCTAGAACAGATGCAATATGAGAAGGATTTAGAAGAATTCGATAACGAAGACTTCTAACTATTCACTCCCGAAAAGGGAGTGAAAAACTAAAACTACAAAACTTGATACCGTTGGATCAACCCCCTTTATCATCAAGCCGTAAATTGATTTTCACCATTTTTAAAAATCGTATGTTTTGGTTAACTTCAGGATTGTGGGCACAAATAAGGGCAACTTCAGCATAAACACGGTTCATGACAGATCCTTAGTATTGATTTTTACAAAAGTAAAACAATATATTATAAGCAATTTGCGTTCACAATATTGATTAATTATATAGCAATATCTAAATTTAAATCATTTTATTTGAAATTATCGATTATTTTAAAATCTCAATAATCTCTCTTGTGTCTTGATATAAGCGTACAAGTTTGCCCTCTACACTGATTGTAAGTAAGCCGTCTTTATCTAATGGTTGTACAATACGACCGTGCTCATATACCTCACGATCCATAATAGCACCAGGTTTTAACTTCTTTTGCCATCCAGGAGGTAAAGGTTTTCCAGTGTTTTCTGAACGCTTTTGTAGCCCATAAGGGATAGAAGAGGATTCTTTACGTTCCCAGCTTTTTTCCGGTTTTTTATGTTTATGCTTTTTCTCTTTTTGTTGTTTATGAGAATACTCATAATCATCATTGTCTTTATTAGGCTTAGCCATTAGAACTGAACTACTTAGACTAATGACTGCTATTGATAACAAAACTTTTTTATACATTTTTATACTCCCTTTGAATTTATGCACTTTGTTTGTAAGTTTTCAAACCGGTTTGTTGGTTTTGTTCTTCTTGAAGTTGTTTTACAAGCTCTTGTTGTGCAGTGAGTTCCATCATACGTGCACTGGAAGCAACGGAGAAGTCTTGTGGACTAGGATTGGCAGGTGCCATAGCTGCAGCAGCTACCTGTCTGGCATTTGATATAGTTTCTTGCGGAGTTGCACCTTTTTCAAAAGAGATAGGGACTTCCCCGCCAATAGCGTACATCTTACCGTCAGGTCCTCTTTGATAAGAAAAAGAGGCTGAACCAGCTAGTCCTCCACCTGCAGCTTTATGGGCAGCTTCATGAGCTCTTACTTCAGAATCCCTTGCTTGAAGTTTATTTACCTCTTGTTGCTGGGAAGCATCTAGTTTAGTAGTGCTACTAGATTTTTCTTCTTTTTTATCCTCTTGGGAAGAAGATTTGTTCTGATTAGATATGTCGTATGAACTATTGGAACTAATTTGCATAATATAAATTGTATCACTTAGAATTTTAAAATAGACTTTGATATTATTTTAATTACTTATATAAGGAGTTTACTATCTGTTTTGCACTATCAATCATATTTATAACCATTACATTTGTATTTTATTTTCAAACATTATATATTCAAGCCATTATGAGCGGAGTGATTGCATCTATATTATTTAGTATATTTTTAATGAGAGTATATAAGAATAGAAAGTGTATTTTTGGAGATAAAGACGATTGTCAAAAAGACAATCGCTTTAAAATTAAGAAGAAGGACTAGAAGTTATTCGATTTCAGCGTCGATAACGTCGTCGTCATCTTTCTTTTTAGAAGTATCAGCTCCACCTTGAGCTTGTCCTTCTTGTTGTTGTTTGTACATTTGCTCAGCCATTTTGTGACTTGCTTCGCTAAGAGCTTTTACTTTTTCTTCAATTTGCTCTTTAGTAGCATTTTCATCTTTTAGTGTTTCTTTAAGAGCATCGATTGCCGCAACAATGTTTGCTTTTTCAGAGTCTTCAAGTTTGTCACCCATCTCTTCCATAGTTTTTTCTGTTTGAGCGATAAGTGCATCTGCTTGGTTTTTAGTATCAACTAATTCTTTTCTTTTTGCATCTTCAGCTTTGTGCTCTTCTGCATCTTGAACCATTTTGTTGATCTCTTCTTCACTTAGACCAGATGATCCAGAGATAGTGATAGATTGAGATTTACCAGTACCTTTATCAGTTGAGCTAACAGTTAAGATACCGTTTGCATCGATATCGAATGTTACTTCAATTTGAGGTACACCACGTGGAGCAGCAGGAATGTCACCAAGTTCAAATAAACCTAAAGATTTATTGTCTTTAGCGAACTCACGCTCACCTTGAACTACATTGATAGATACTGCCGGTTGGTTGTCTTCAGCAGTTGAGAATACTTGAGATTTCTTAACAGGAATCGTAGTACCTTTTTCAATAACTTTAGTTGCAACACCACCAAGAGTTTCAATACCAAGTGATAACGGAGTAACGTCTAGTAAAAGAACATCTTTTACATCACCGCGTAAAACACCACCTTGGATAGCAGCACCAGCAGCAACAACTTCATCTGGGTTTACAGATTTGTTAAGTGCTTTACCACCGAAGTATTCACTTACTTTTTGTTGAGCTAATGGTACACGAGTAGAACCACCAACCATGATGATCTCTTTAATATCACCTTTATCTAAATCTGCATCTTTCATCGCAGTTGAGATGTGATCCATAGTCTCTTTAACAAGACCGTCAATCATACCTTCAAACTTAGCACGAGTTAATTTTACAACTAAGTGTTGTGGTCCAGCTTCAGTCATCGTGATGAACGGTAAGTTAATCTCAGTTTCAGTCGATGCAGAAAGCTCTTTTTTAGCATTTTCAGCAGCATCTTTTAGACGTTGCAGTGCCATTTTGTCATTTTTAAGATCGATACCGTGAGAGCTTTTAAACTCATCATTTAAGAAATCAACGATCTTGTTATCGAAGTCGTCACCACCAAGGAATGCATTACCGTCAGTTGAAAGAACTTCAAAAGTACCGTCAGAGATCTCTAAAGTTGTAACGTCGAATGTACCACCACCAAGGTCATAAACTAAAACGTTCTCATCAGATTTGCTATCTAGTCCGTAAGCAAGTGCAGATGCAGTAGGCTCATTGATGATACGAAGAACATTAAGTCCAGCAATTGTACCAGCATCTTTTGTAGCCTTTCTTTGTGCATCGTTAAAGTAAGCAGGAACTGTAATAACAGCATCTGTAACTTTTTCACCTAAGTAAGCTTCCGCATCTTCTTTTAGTTTTGTTAAGATTTTTGCCGAAATTTCTTGTGGCGTGTAGATTTTACCAGCAACATCAACAGCAGCCATACCGTCTTTATCTACAATCTTATAAGTAACTTTGTCATGCGCTTTTTTAGCATTTTCTTCGTTCATCATAAGACCCATAATTCTCTTAACAGAAGAGATTGTTTTTTCAGGGTTTGTGATAGCTTGACGTTTTGCCGGATCACCAACTAAAACCTCACCTTTATCAGTGAAGGCTACTACTGACGGAGTTGTATTTTTCCCTTCTGCATTTGGGATAACTTTTGCTTCACCACCTTCGTATACAGCAACACAAGAGTTTGTTGTACCTAAGTCTATACCAATTACTTTACTCATTTTTTTTCCTTTTATGTATTTCTTTTTTTACTTGTTAAAATTTATTTAGTTTTTTTAAAACATCGATATTGTACGATCTTTCAAAAATTCGTTTTGCAACTTTAGTTGCATAGTGACAATTTTTAGTTTGCCACTACAACCATTGCTTCACGTAATGGTCTTTCTTTATATTTATATCCTGTTTGGAAAGTTTGAACAATTTGTCCACTTTCTACATCTTCACTATCAACACTTTGGATAGCATTATGGATATTCGGATCAAAAGGTTCATCATGTGATACCATTGTTACACCGTGTTTTTCAAGGGAAGTCAAAAATTGTTTATATGTTAATTCAATCCCCTCTTTTAATTTATCGAATAATTCTGCTTTATCTGCATCTGTTGCAACAGACTTTAAAGCTCCCTCTAACGAGTCGATTACAGGAACCATATCTTTTGCAAATTTTTCATTTGCATATTCAACGGCAGTATACTTTTCACGTTCTAATCTTTTTTTGATGTTTTCAAAATCAGCATGAACACGTGCATATTTATCTTTTAGTGTATTTAGTTCATTTTGTAAAAGATCAAATTCATTCTCAACAGCTTGTTCATCTGCTTGAGCTTCTTCATTTGTAACTTCTACATCTTCTTGAATCTCTTCATTTTTTATATCGTTTTTTTCTTCAGACATAACTGTTTTACGCTCCTTTTCTCAAAAGATGACATTATTATACATATTGAGTGTAATAATGTCAAGTATAGTTTAATTTCAATCTATAAATAAAGTTGAGTCTATTTATATCAAGTATGAAATGTTTCTTTCATTTCAGTTTTTTTTGTATCATTATAGAATTATAATAATTGGAGTGACTATGAAGTTTCTAAAGTGGTTTGCAGCGATAGTGATCGTATTGGTTATAGGAATTTATGTTTTAGCGTTTACAAGTTTCGGTAATGGTATTGTAGGTCCTATTATAGAGGGGAAAATTAAAGAAGCAACAAAACAGGATGTGAAGTTAGAAACATTTGTACTCAATATGAGTAGTATAGATTTTGTTTTATTCCTCGATCAAGACAATAGTATATCTGTAAAAGGAAAGTATTCACTATTTGCTCAGTCTTTTGATCTCAAATACAATGTAGTTCTGAATAAATTAGCATCTTTGGAAGCACTGACTCAAACAAAACTTTCAGGCTCATTTCTGACAGACGGGACTGTTGTAGGTAACTCGAAACTTCTTACAATTGATGGAAAAAGTGATCTTGCTAAGAGTGCTACAAGATATCATGTAGAGTTGCAGGAGTTTAATCCTACTTCAATCATCGCTAAGATTGATAACTTAGATCTAAGTACTTTGCTTGCAATGGCAGGGCAAAAACAGTATGCAAGTGCACAGGTTGATCTTGACCTGAATTTTAAAAATATCAAACCGCATCAACTTGACGGAGATGTAAAACTCTTAACTACAAATGGAAAGTTAAATACACAAGTTATGAAAAAAGACTTTCAACTTACAATTCCTGAAACTGCTTTTAAAATGAAGCTCGATGCAAAGCTCCAGGGTGATGATCTTATTTATAATTACTTACTTAATTCAAACCTCGCAAAAATAGGTTCTAAAGGAAAAGTAGTACCGGAACCTTTAAATATAGACTCGACGTATGCTCTAAATGTTCAAGAACTTGCTGTTTTAAAACCTCTCACTCAAGCAGACATTAGAGGTGCACTCAATCTTAGCGGAACGGTAAAAGGTTCAAAAGAAAAAATGGTAATAGACGGAAAGAGTGATATTGCAGATTCTTTAACTGCTTTTCAAGCTGATCTTAAAAACTTCCAGCCTGATAGTGTAAAACTGGCTATAAAACATTTAAAACTGCAAAAACTTCTTTATATGGTTAAACAGCCCCATTACGCAGATGCTACATTTAATCTGGATGCAGCTTTGAGTAGTTTAGATCCGAAAAACTTACAAGGTAATGTAAACACGGCAATAACAGAGGGTGTACTTGACAGTAAATATCTTACGAAGACATATGAGTTCAAATCACTTATGCCGTATACTACATTCAGTGCTAAGACAAACACTGTACTAAAAGGAACAAAGATAGATACTAAAGTACTACTCAAGTCAAATATGGCAAACTTAGATATTAAGCAGGCACGATTTGATCTAAAAGAGAGTTCCATATCAAGTGATTATCAAGCTATTATTCATGATTTAGATAGGCTCTTTTTTGTTACTCAAAGACATTTAAAAGGTGCGATCGTAGCTACAGGTGAATTGAAAAAAGCAAAAGATTTGGATTTTACCCTAGTAAGTAATTTTGCAGGTGGAAAATTAGATGCAAAACTGCATAATGATGATTTTGTCGCTTACATAAATAAGATGCAGACTTTGGATATTTTAGATATGCTGATCTATCCCAAAGTGTTCAAATCAAATATTGATGCTAAAGTGACATATAATCTGGCACAAGCTAGCGGGAAATTTGATGCTGATCTAAAAGATGGATTGTTTATGCCAAATCAGATCTTAGATTTGACAAAACAGTTTGCAAAAGTGGATCTCTATAAACAAAAATTTGTCGGAAATGCAAACGCTGTGATTAAAAAAGAAAACATAACGGCTCTTCTAGATTTAAAGTCTAACACGTCTTCTATCTATACAAAAGACACAAAGTTAAACTCAAAAACAAAAAATATTGATTCGAATATTAAAATTATTGCAAATAATAATCCAGCAATTTATGTTACGCTTCAAGGTAATGTTGAATCACCTAAAGTGAAAGTGGATGCGAGTGCAATCATTAAAGATGAAGCAAACAAAGCTATCAAAAAAGAGGCAAACAAACAGCTGGATAAACTCTTCAACAAGCTCTTCTAACGAGCTTGTTTGAGTTGGTGATACTTATCTACAAATAAAAGCATTACAGGAAGAATAAAGAGATCACTCAGTAAAGAAAGAGTAATGAGTAGTGCACTGTATAAACCGATGAGTTGTAGAGACTGTACTTGGGAAAAGTAAAGTGAACCAAAAATAGTGATCAGTACTATTGAACCTATAATTACCGGAATACCTGCATAGAAAAACACTTTTTCGAGGGCATGTTTTTGTGAATGCCCGAAATAACGTAGACGGAAGTATTTAAAAGCAAAGTGGATTGTCGCATCCGAAGCAAGCCCTAAAGAGATAGTCATTGCTATGAGCATCTCTAAACTCAGAGGTATATCAAATACGGTAATTAGGACTCCAAACCACAATATCGGGATGAGGTTTACGCTAAAACCGACAAATATCATAGTCTTTAATCTAAATATCCATCCTGTAACAAGTCCAATTAAAAACAGTGCTGCAAAGAGTGAAGTAGCCAATAAAATTGTCTGATTGTATTTGGCAATACTTAAAAGCGAATCTTGATCAAGAAAATAAAGATTAATTCCCTTATAGTTAACCAGCCAGTCCAGCAATTCGAGTTTATTGATATCGAATATGTTAATAACAAGATTAACAGAATTATCATCAAAATATTTGTCATTGAGTTTATAGAGGTCAATATAAAACAGTGCTTGCAGTAAAGCTTCTTCATCAAGTGTATCTGTTTGCGTATTCGCTTCGTTAAGGTTTTTAATAAGTGTGACTACTGAGACTACGTCTCCCAAACCATCTTCAAATTTTTCTTGGATGTCCTGTGAGAATTGGTCTAGAGAATTGATGAGGTTTAAATCTATTTGTTCGTATGGTATCTTGAGTTCAATCTGTTCATTTTGTACATGAAGTTCAAAAAAATTATGACTTTTAGAATAGATCAAAAAACCACCGACAAGTAAAAGTAAATAAGTTATAGATAAAAACGTATATAAAAACTTTCTATTGTAGTGAAGCTCATTCGATGAAAGCATAAATCCAAGTTTTGCATATGGTACATGTGTGTGCTTCAGTGTAAAGTAGCTTAAAAGGGCAGGGAGCAGAGTTAGATTTAATATATAACTCATAACAGATGAAACAATTACACTAAGACTCAGCAGTTTAATAATGTCTGAGTCTATCAGTACCAAACTTCCCAGACCTAGGATCGTAAGTACTGATGTCCACATTGCCGGTATCATACTTCTGTTAAGCATTTTTCTCAAAGAATGAAAAACATTTGTTTTATACTGTGATACATGCCAGCGATAATAAAAATACAAAAATTCAACTAATGCAATACTGATTGTAATAAACGGCATAGTAATATGGATAGTATGTATTCCCGTGAGCATAATTATAGTAGTAAATGTCAGTACAGTAGAGAGAGTAATGACAAACATTGCAATAAAAGCTGCAATATAGTTTCTAAATAATACTCTAAAGAGAAGTAAAAGAACAGATGCAAAGATAAATGCATAAATAAATAATATACTCCATTTGATCTCATCCACAGAATCTATATACTGATATTTACCCGGAATTTTTAAGCCGGAGATATCTAGTTTTTCTGTCGCACTTATATAGAAATAGAATGTTGAAAACTCTTTATCTACGACATTACAATAGTCATTATGTGCCGATTTAAGAAGTTGTTTTAATTTGAAAGTATCTACTTCTGTACCGTTAAGAACAACAAGCATATTTGAACTATTTGAATCATATCTGTTTTCAATAAAATCATTACTAAAAATAGAGGAGACTTTTTTGACATTTTTAAGTGATGACAAGTCTGTATGAAGCTTTTGTAAAAGGCTAAGTGTCTCATCGTTAAGTGTTTCAATTTTTACAATTAGTTTTGACTGTATATAGGTAGTGAAATTTTTTGATTCCGTTTTTTGCAACTCTTTTGAACTGTTAAGCCAAAACAATTCGTCTGATGATAAAAATTTCGGTTGAAAAAGTGTAGCACTCAATGTTGCTAAAAATATAAAAAATAAAATGATGAATTTGCGAAACTTGACTATAAAGTCGAGGTATCTATGAATGTTCGGTGTATTATAGTACATTGAAGTCCCTTAGTTTATTTCTCTATTATTAAAAATGGTCTTTTGTTGACATGAAGTTCTTTTGCTGTATTTGCTATTGTGTTTATTTTATTTTGTATATTTGTATTAAGCGGCATAACTGTTTTATCATCATGAAGCATAATATTTAAAAGTGTAGATAAAGGTTTTTTAGCATTATAAACAGCTGCTATTGCATTTTGGGAATGTAATCTTGGAATACCGTAGAGATAAAGATAATAACGGTATTTTGAAAGCATCTCTTTATTGCTTGACACCATAGTAATAAATTTTCTAGAGTAACGGCACCATGGATCGATAAACACATAGACTTTTTGTTGACCAGAACCATAGACGATAGCCTCTTTTTGAATAGCGTGAGCAAGCTGTATTTGTGTATTATAGGACAGCTTTTGCGTAAGGTCCACATCACTAGCAAACAAAAAACAATTTAGAAGTAAAGTTAATAATATTGTCTTATACATGCAACAATTATAACTTTTTTTAATTACAGTGATATTACAGGAGTGGATCTTTTTTCATCAATACTTTTTAGTTTAAATCGACTAGACTTAAACAAAAAGATACCCTCTCTTTTCCAAAAGTTTCTATAGCTTCATTCAATGTAGTTCCTGTAGTGACTATGTCATCTACGAGTATAATATTTTCTTTTACACCTGTATTGCTTTTAAAAGATCGAGGATTAGTTCTGCGAAAATATTTGGATTTTCCCGAATAAGTTAAGTGGTTTTGTGCACGTAATTGGTTGTAGAGAGGTGTAATATTGTATGATTTAAGATGTTTATTTAAAATGGCTGTATGAGAATAACCGTGTCGAACATGATCATCTACTGCAATTGAGAAAAATTTCTCATCAGTGTGAAATTCATCGGCAAATTTTGCAAATGAGAGTTTTGCCAGAATGTTATATATATGGTAACCAAGATCGCTATGTTTTGTATGAAGCAGTTTTTTTATCTCATCATATTTATAAAAAGAGATAAGCTGAATATTATTAGGAAGAGTTCTTTTATATAAAGAGGGTTGTAAAAAGTTATTTTGACAGGAGGAGCAGATGTGTGAGAAAGAAAACCTTTCACACATCATACAGCGCATGTTAGTCCATTTTTAAAACTGACATAAAGGCTTCTTGCGGAAGCTGAACTTTACCGATAGACTTCATACGTTTTTTACCCGCTTTTTGTTTTTCTAAAAGCTTACGTTTACGTGTGATATCCCCACCGTAACATTTAGCAGTTACGTTTTTCCCCATAGATTTTACAGTTTCACGTGCAATAATCTGAGAGCCTAAAGAAGCTTGAACAGCTACTTCAAAAAGTTGACGAGGGATTAACTCTTTCATGTTCTTTACAAGCGCACGGCCACGAGCAAGTGCTTGCGTACGAGGTACTATAACACTCAATGCATCAACAGCTTCACCAGCTACTTTGATGTCAAGTTTCACAAGGTCACCCACTTTAAAATCAAGCGGTTCATAGTCAAAAGAAGCATACCCTTTTGAGATCGATTTTAGTGTATCGTAAAAATCTACAACGATCTCATTCATTGGAATCTCGTATTCGAGCATAACCCTGTCTTCATTAAGATAAGTCATTTTCGACTGATTTCCACGTTTGGAAACTAGTAATGTAATGATATTTCCTAGATACTCACTCGGTGTAATTACCGTTGCACGTACATAAGGCTCTTCAATCTTATCAATCTTTTGCACCGGTGGAAGTTCTGAAGGGTTTTGTACTTCAATTTTTGAACCATCAGTCATATAAACATGATAAATAACAGACGGTGCAGTTGCAATTAGGTCTAGACCATATTCACGCTCTAAACGCTCTTTAATTACTTCCATATGTAACATACCAAGGAAACCTACACGGAATCCAAAACCTAGTGCTACCGATGTTTCCGGTTCATACGATAGCGAAGAGTCGTTAAGCTTTAATTTGTCGAGTGCATCACGAAGATCTTCGAATTTGTCTGTATCGATTGGATATAGTCCGGCAAAGACAAACGGTTTTGCCGGTTCATAGTCACCTACAGGTTCTGCTGCCGGGTTTTTCGCATCTGTAATTGTATCACCTACGTTGATAACACTTACCTCTTTAAGNGACGGTGCAGTTGCAATTAGGTCTAGACCATATTCACGCTCTAAACGCTCTTTAATTACTTCCATATGTAACATACCAAGGAAACCTACACGGAATCCAAAACCTAGTGCTACCGATGTTTCCGGTTCATACGATAGCGAAGAGTCGTTAAGCTTTAATTTGTCGAGTGCATCACGAAGATCTTCGAATTTGTCTGTATCGATTGGATATAGTCCGGCAAAGACAAACGGTTTTGCCGGTTCATAGTCACCTACAGGTTCTGCTGCCGGGTTTTTCGCATCTGTAATTGTATCACCTACGTTGATAACACTTACCTCTTTAAGACCAAGAACAACAATACCAATTTCACCAGCTTTAATTGATGGAGTTTTGATCTTGTGTTTAGGGTGTGGATACATAAGGTCAAGAACCTGATGTTCCTCTTTAGAGCTCATTAATTGAATATTTTGCCCTTTAGTGATTTCACCGTCAAATACACGAACAAGTGCAAGTGCACCAAGATAGTTATCAAACCAGCTGTCATAAATGATAGCCTTTGTTGTCGCATTAGGATCTCCTACCGGAGCAGGAACTCTGTCAACAATAGCATCAATAAGTTCACGAATACCTATACCTGTTTTTGCACTTACCAGTACAGCATCTGTTGCGTCGATTCCGATTGAAGTTTCAATCTCTTCTGCAACACGTTCAGGCTCAGCTGCTGGCAAGTCGATTTTATTGATTACAGGAATCAGTTCAAGGTCATTGTCCAGTGCCAGATAAACATTGGCAATAGTCTGTGCTTCAACACCTTGAGCAGCATCTACAATTAAAAGTGCACCGTCTGAAGAAGCAAGAGACTTACTGACTTCATATGAGAAGTCAACGTGGCCCGGAGTGTCAATGAGGTTAAGGATATAGTGCTCACCGTCTTTTACATAGTCAAGTCTCACAGATTGTGCTTTGATCGTAATACCGCGCTCTTGCTCAATATCCATAGTATCCATCATTTGAGTTGTAAGTTCACGATCACTTACGGCACCACACTCTTGGATAATTCTATCTGCCAAGGTACTTTTACCATGGTCGATATGTGCAATAATAGAAAAATTTCTAATGTTTTTCAATTTTGTCCTCTACATAAACAGGCTGTTTACACTTTCATTGTGGTAAACTCTGCGGATTACTTCAGCGAAAAGTGGAGCAACTGTTAAAACTTTAACTTTACTATGTGGTTTTGTCTCTAGTGTATTAGTGATGATTAATTCGTCTAATTCACCGTTTGTAAGGTTCTCATATGCTTTACCGCTTAAAACACCGTGTGTAGCACATGCCATTACCGAAGTAGCACCTTTGTTTTTCAGTGCAGTAGCTGCTTTAACCATAGTTCCGGCAGTATCTACCATGTCATCGATCATGATTACGTCTTTACCGTTTACATCGCCGATAATATTCATAACTTCACTCTCGTTTGCTTTCTCACGACGTTTATCAACGATAACCATCTCTAAACCTAAACGGCTTGCAAAGTAACGAGCACGTGCAACACCACCGATATCAGGAGAAGCGATGATAGGGTTTTTAAGGTTTTTAGATTTGATATATGTTTCAAAAGTGATACTTCCGTAAAGGTTGTCAACAGGGATATCGAAGAATCCTTGAATTTGACCAGCGTGTAGATCGATAGTAACAACTCTGTCAATACCTGCTGTTTGATACAGATCAGCTACTAGTTTTGCAGTAATCGGAACTCTCGGAGCAGCTTTACGATCTTGTCTTGCATACCCATAGTAAGGTACAACAGCAGTGATGCTTGACGCAGAAGAGCGACGAAGTGCATCAACCATGATAAGCAGTTCCATTAAGTTGTCATTTGACGGTGCTCCCGTTGATTGTACGATAAATACATCACGACCACGAACAGATTCAGAGATCTGAACAGAGATCTCACCATCACTAAATTTCTTGATATCTGCTTGTGCTAAAGGCACGTCTAAAATGGAACAGATCTCTTTAGCAAAATCAACACTTGCAGAACCAGCAAAAATTTTATAACCACGCATAAGTTAACCCTTTGGAAAAATTAATACGTGATTATACTGCAAGAGTCCTAAGAAGATGTTAAAACGAAAAAACTATTGGCAGTTTTTGCAAATTCCCGAGAGAACCATATCGACTTTATTTACTTGAAAGTCTACTTTGCTCAAATTTAGTTTTTTCATAGGGGATAAGTCTATATGCAAATCCTCTACACTTCCGCATTTTTCACATACTAAATGGGAATGTGCCTCTTTTGTCAATTCATATACAGATTTGGCATTTGGAATTTTTACCTCTTGTATAAAGGCATTTTCTATCATAAGATTTATATTTTTATAGATAGTAGCCAATGATATAGAATTGAACTTTTTTAACAATATATCATAGAGTTTTTCTATCGTTAAGTGCCCGTTTATCAATAAAGCATTCGTAATCTCAATACGTTGAGGCGTTGCTTTAAGATGATGTGCTCTTAACATTTCTGTATAGTTTTCCATGTTTAAATTGTACAATACCGTTTATTAAATGATAATCATTATATTTTAACTATATTTTTTTTTAAAGAGTTTTTTGAAGTTTGATTAAGGTTGAACGTAAAATTGCACCCTTGTCATTATGGCTGCTTTTCATTTTTAATTCATTCTGCAATAGAAGTTCATGTAGCTTGTAATATGTCTGCGGTTTGATTTTTATTGCCTGATTTGCTTTTGCATCTACTACAAACTTTGGAGCAGGGTAACCCAATATATCAAGGGCATTTGGCGCACCGTTAACGCGGATGTAAATATTGAACATATAGAGTTGAGTTATGTAAGATGTAATGGTTGTAAGAATTCGGATCTCATCTTCACCGTGTTCTAGAATATTTTGCAGATCTTCGGTGATATCGCGTTTTTCCAGAAGTTTCTTAATAAAATCTTCTAAATTGATTTCACCTAAACCAAATACTATATTATCTATATCTTTTGTTGAAATTTCTCTGTCAAATACTGAAAGTTTGTCAAGTTCGTTAGCAGCAAGAGATATATCGGAATTATGAATCTTTAAGAGATGTGCAATAGTGTACTTGTCAATTTTAATATCTTTTTGTGATGCTAAAGAGAGCACAATGTTTTGTGCTTCATAATCTTTAGGATTGAAAAAGCGGACACTCATTGCTTTTGTTTTGGCAAATGCTTTGGTATATGTTTTGTGATCACTACCGTAGTAAGCATATACAAAAACATTGTCGGGATTTTTTTCACAAAGTTCTAACAGTGTGTCAAGCTCTTTTTTATTGACTTTCTTTTCACTTTTAATAATTAGAATATTACGATCGCCGAAAAGTGAAGCTTGAGAGAGATGTGCTTTTGCAGAGTTAAAATCGTATTCATCATAATAAAAGGTGATTGCATTCGCATCTTCTATATTTGTCATCAGTTTTGTATACATATCTATTAGAAAAATACTTTCCCCAAAAAAAACAAAAGCATTCGAGACACTTTTGTTTTGGATATGTTTGTCAAACTCTGCTTTATACATCAACTCTTCTTACAACAGTCGCAAATATTCTTGCTTTAGGGATATCTACTTTATCGATTCTTACAATGACGTCTTCAAAAAGAACATAGTTGTCATGAGCCGTGAGCTGTAATTTTGCACCGATAATTTCATCATGAAGATCGGCTCTGAGTTCAGGGTCTGTTGCCGAGATTCTTGCTTTAAATTCACGTCCTAAGTTGTCGTTTGCCCAACGTGCATATTTACGTGCCATAAATTCTATTTCTATGGTACTCGCTTCACGCTCTTTTTCACTGATTGCCATTGCCAATGATTCTATATTACGAAGGACATAAGAACCCTCAGCCGTATCACCTGCATTAATCGCTTTGAGTAAACGGTGAACAATTAAGTCACTGTATCTTCTAATAGGTGAAGTAAAGTGTGTATAGCGTTCAAATCCAAGACCGAAGTGCCCATGGTTTAACGGTGAGTATCGTGCCTGCATCTGTGCGCGTATAATAAGAGTATCTACTTCGCTTGCCAGACCAAGTTCCTCTGCTTGTGTTTGAATAAATTCAATTGTCTCTTTAACCGTGTCTTTGATCTCTATCTGAATACCGATTGATGAAAGTTCTTGATAAAGAGTTTGAAGTTTTGCCTGACTAGGGGGTTCGTGGATCCTAAAGATACCGCGTTCATACCTTGAAGCTGCTTCTTTGTTCGCTAAAAGCATACAATCTTCGATCAAAGAGTGTGAAGGTGTTTCTTCAGCTTCTTCAGTTGAAATGATATGGTGTTGTTCATCGATCTTCATCTCAATTTCACTCGATCTGAAATCAAAACCGATCTTCAATCTTTTTTCTCTCAGGGCATCAGTTACAGGTTTGAGCTGTTCCAGTGCTTTTAAAACATCTTCTTCATCTTTGTTCTGAGCTTTGTAGTTTCCTTCAAAAAAATGGTCTATCTCTTCGTAGTTAAATCTTCTTTTTGAATGGATGATCGCTTCATACACTTCAGAATGAGTTACCTCAAGAGATTCAAGATCAAGTTTCATCTCAAAAACATATGATAATCTGTCTTTATGAGGCTGCAGGGAACAAAGTGTTTCACTCAGCTGACGAGGTAGCATAGGGATAGAGCGGTGAGGAAGATAGATTGAAAAACTTCTGTAAATTGCCTCATTATCTACAGCACCGAAAGGTTTGACATATTCACTAACATCAGCAATTGCAACATAGAGTGTTGTATTGTCTTGATCCCAGTAGATTGCATCATCAAAGTCTTTTGCCGTTACAGGGTCAATTGTACAAAATGGAAGTTCTCTTAAGTCCCTTCTTTTTGGATATTTGGAAGCATCGACTTCTTTAAAGGACTGTGCTTCTGCTAAAACTTCTGCATCAAACTCATCATGTTTATTAAACTGGGCAAGAACTATTTTTTCATCAACCAGTGGGTCTGCCAAGTTTCCTAAAAAATCAATTACCTTATTTTCGAGGTTGTCTATCGTAAAAACATCGCCTATTTCGTGAGAAGCGAGTTGCTCTGTGCTAAACTCTGCACCGATAGGATGTTCTGTTTTAAGATCTACCAATGATCTATGATTATACTTTTCAATAATGTATCCAATTGAATACGTCTGTTCACGGCCGACAACTTCTGCAATTTCAGCTGCAGGTGTCCCTCGTTTTCCCAAAAGTCTTTTAGCAATGATGAGATCACCCTCAGTTGCCACACCGATATTTTCAATAAAAAGATCTTTAATATTTTCACCAATTACGTGCAGATAAGCAGTGTCGTTTTGTACAAGTCCCAGAGTACCTGCTCGATATTTAGAATGAAATTTGTAGACGTCGTTTTTATGTGTAAGGTATTTTTTTGCAGTCCATTCCTGGAGTAGCTTGAGTTCATGTTCGGTAGTGTCCTGCTCACTCAATCCATGAGTGAGTTTAACAAGTAGAGACTTCAAAGTATTGGAATTTTATTATAGATTTTGAATTGCCGCTTCAAAGCTTTCTAAATCAAGCCCGTATTTAGCGATTAACTCTTTTGCCGCTGCAACACTTTCATCTGTAACAACACCGTTAATAGGTACTGTAACACGTACTACATGAAGGATTTTAGCTGCACGTTTCATATCTTCATTTTCTGCTTCATCAGGATTTTCACAATGTCCGATAACATCTACAAGATTTGGCTCAAATTTCCACTGTGAAAAAATTGAAGCACTTACTTCAGGAGTATCTGCACCGACAATTTCTCTCTCAGCAGCTTCTACGTTTTGTAACCTAGTCATAGCTTCAAGAAATTCTGTTTGTTTTGAGTCTGCAATAATTTGTTGAGCAATAATTACTTTTCCAATCTCAACCAAGAAAGCTGCAGGTGATAAAACACCCATCAGTTTATTTTCTTTTTTCAAACACCATCCCGTCACAAGAGCATGTTGTTTTTTAGAAAGTGTAGAGAACATTTCGTCTGAAATCTCATAAGGAGAGAGATCAAGGATAAAGCTTTTTTTCACGATAGAAGCTAAAGCAAACCCTCTGACTGTCCCCATACCGAATAAACCAACTGCTTGAGAAATAGCATTGATTTCACGTGAAAAGCCGTATAATGGAGAATTTGCAGCCTTTAAAATATCTGCAGTTAAGAGCGGATCCTTCTCTAGAATCTTCACCATGTCATTAAAAGTGCTGTCTGGGTTTTGATAAACAGCTTCTATCTGCATTGCAGATTCCGGTAGCGGTGGAAGCTGTTTAATCTTCTTTAAAATTTCTTCAGTCATTTGCAAGACTCTCTTTTATGATTTATTATTTTATAATTATATAACGAATATATAAATAAGAGCTAAAATCGAGTAGGATATTTACAAAAAACTGTTATGATCTTTCTCTTAAATTAATAATAAAACCAAGGATATATACGATGCAAAATGATGCGATGCTAATACAGTTAGGATATGCACCGAACCAAACACTTCTAGAACAGTTTGAAAAGATTAAAAAAAATACGAAAGATTATGCAAAAATTGAGAAACATATTATGGATTTACACAATCATTTAAAAGTGAATAATTCATATGTGGCACTGTCAAATACAAAAGATTATTTCAAAATCAAAATTGAAGCTGATACCCCGGCATTGATAGAAGAAGCGCATCAAAAAGTGAAACACTTTAGTGAAAAATTTAAAGTAAATGTTGAAAAAATTCCGGAAAAACACACTTATTATATTTTAGGTTTCCATCATTAAAATATGACGGAGCCGATGAGTTTAGAAGGGTACGATCTTCTTGTAGAGGAATTTAAGTTTCTGCTTGAGATTGAAAAACCCAAAACTGCAGAAGAAAAAAGAGTCGCAGCTGCTCTTGGCGACAGAAGCGAAAATGCAGATTATCAAGCTGCAAAAGAGAAGCTGCGCTTTATAGACAAACGTCTATTTTACCTCGATAAAATGATCAAAGCCGCTGTGGTTATTGATCCCTCTCTACATGGTCATTTAAAAGTCTCTTTCGGCAGTACAGTTACCATTGTGAATTTAGATACTGATGAGGTGGAAAAATATACTCTTTGCGGCGTTTTGGAAAGTGAAATCGAAAACGGACTCATCTCGATCCATTCACCTCTTGCAAAAGCTATGATTGGAAAAGAGGAAGGGGACGATTTTAAAGTAAAACTTCCTAAGGGTATAAAAGAGTATGAGATTGAGTCTATTGAGTACATAAATATCTTTTCTCTCAAAAAAAATATACGAACTAAAAAAGAGTTCTCCTTCCATTAAAATAAGATTTAGCAGATTTTCGATATAATCCACATTTAAAAACTCAAATTTTAGGAACTATCTGTGAGCCAACAACTACCTGATATAGATAAGCAACTTGCTAATCACAAGTTAAGCCAAGAGGATTACAAGCACATAAAAGAGATTTTAGGTCGTGAACCAAATCTTGTTGAACTTGGTATTTTTTCAGCAATGTGGTCTGAACACTGTTCATATAAATCTTCAAAAGTACATTTAAAAGGCTTCCCTACAAAAGCTCCATGGGTTATTCAAGGGCCAGGTGAAAATGCCGGTGTTATTGATATTGGAGATGGATACGCTGCCGTATTTAAAATGGAATCACACAACCATCCAAGTTTTATTGAACCTTACCAAGGTGCTGCAACGGGTGTTGGTGGAATTATGCGTGACGTATTTACAATGGGTGCACGTCCTGTTGCAAACTTAAATGCACTTCGTTTCGGTAACGTTTTAAACGATGACGATATCTCTAAACACCAAAGATATTTAGTTCGCGGTGTAACTGAAGGAATCGGTGGATACGGTAACTGTATGGGTGTACCTACTATCGGTGGTGAGACAAGTTTCGATGAATGTTATAACGGAAATATCCTGGTAAATGCATTTACACTTGGTCTTGCAAAAGCGGATGAAATCTTTTACGGCCGTGCAGAAGGTATCGGAAATCCAGTTTTATATGTTGGTGCAAAAACTGGTCGTGACGGTCTTGGTGGGGCTGTTATGAGTTCGGATAGTTTTACTGAAGAGTCAAAATCTCTTCGTCCAACGGTTCAAGTTGGAGATCCGTTTACAGAAAAATTACTTCTTGAAGCATGTTTAGAGCTTTTCAAAACTGACTACGTTGTTGGTATTCAAGATATGGGTGCTGCCGGTCTTACATCTTCATCTTTCGAGATGGCTGGACGTTCAGGTTCAGGTATGATTATGCATTTAGATAAAGTTCCTGCTCGTGAAGAGGGGATGACTCCGTATGACTTCATGCTTTCAGAATCTCAAGAGCGTATGCTTCTTTGTGCTAAAAAAGGAAGTGAAGAAGAGATCATCAAGATTTTTGAAAAATGGGACCTTGATGCTGCGGTTATCGGTGAGGTAACGGCTACTGGAAATATGGAACTTTTCTGGCATGGTGAGAAAGTTGCTGAGGTTCCTGTTGATCCTGTTTCAGAAGAAGCACCAGAACTTAACCGTCCTATGAGAAGACCAGCTTACTTAGATGAGATCAAAGATACTACTATTAATGACTTTGCAAAAGTATCAAACCAAGAAGCGTTTGAAAAACTGACAAAATCTATGGAAGTTGTAGATAAATCTTGGATCTATACTCAGTATGATTCAATGGTACAAACAAACACGGTAAAAAAAGGTGGAGAGCTTGATGCTTCTGTAATCCGTGTAAAAGAAAACGGTCGTGCTTTAGCTATGTCGGCTGACTGTAACGTTCGTTACTGTTACATCGATCCTAAAGGCGGTGGAGCAGCTGCAGTTATCGAATCTGGTAGAAATGTTGCTATGACTGGTGCTCGTCCACTTGCGATCACTGACTGTCTTAACTACGGTAACCCAGAAAACCCTGAAGTTATGTGGCAATTCGGTGAGGGTTGTTTAGGTATTAAAGAAGCTTGTGCTGAACTTACTACTCCAGTTATCGGTGGAAACGTTTCTTTGTATAATGAAACAAATGGAGTTTCAGTATTCCCAACACCATCAATTGCAACTGTTGGTGTAAATGACGACCAAAACAACGTATTACTTTCAACTTTCCAAAATGAAGGAGATATCCTTTATCTAGTTGGTGAGTCAAAAAGTGAATTCGGTGGATCTTTATATATGAAAGAGATCTGTGGTACTGTTGCCGGAACTCTTCCAGAGATTGACTATAAAAAAGAGTTAGCTCTTTGGGACTTAGTAATTGAAACAAATAAAAAACATCTATTAGAGTGTGCTAAAGATGCTTCAAGCGGTGGTGTGGCTATTGCACTTGCTAAAATGGCGGCAACATCAGGTCTTGGTTGTAATGTAACGATGACTGTAGAAGATGAAAGAGATATTTTTGCTGAGTCTTTTTCTCGTGCAATCGTTTCTGTAAAACCTGAGAATGCAGCAGCATTTGAAGCATCATTAAACGGTCTTGCTTGTGAAAAAATTGGAACAATCGGTGGTGACTCTGTAAAAATTAACGATGTTACAATGAGTATGGAACAACTTCAAGACAACTACTTCAACACATTTAAAAGAGTAATAGAGAGAGACTTATAGTCTTCTCTATTATATATAGATAGCTCCCCTTATAAAACTGCACAATATATAATCAACTTAACTGATTAAAAAATAATCAACTATTTGTATCTATTTCTTTCTAAAAAGTATATAATTTTCGTACTTTATTTTTAAGGATTAACATGAAGAGATGGCTAGTAGCGATGTTATTCGCATTACCGACTTTGGCGTTAGCAGAGGATGCGCCGAAACTAGATACAGGTGATACAGCGTGGATGATGGTATCAGCTGCATTAGTATTACTTATGACACCAGCAGGTCTTGCACTTTTTTATGCAGGGATGACAAGAAGCAAGAATGTGCTTAATACTTATGCA
>NZ_JARXNQ010000004.1 GCF_029872055.1 Sulfurimonas sp. C5 | reverse complement strand
GATCTTGTCTAGGTGGCTATAGAGAGAGGGAAACGCCTGGCCCCATTCCGAACCCAGAAGCTAAGCCTCTCATCGCTGATAATACTGCTCTTTGCAAGAGTGGAAACGTAGGTCGCTGCCTAGTTGCAGATCAATTAATCAATTTTCTGATTCTATTGTTTTTTTAAAATTCACAATAGGATAGAAGTCTTTAAAATTTGCCGACATAGCTCAGTTGGCTAGAGCAGCTGATTTGTAATCAGCAGGCCCGGGGTTCAAATCCTCGTGTCGGCACCATTTTCAATAATTTCCCATCTATTATTTATATTTTCAAAAGCAGAGTTTTTTAATCGCATTAAAAAGTAATCACGTGCTACTTCTTTTGCACCTAAACTTTTTAGATGTTCTGTTGGTACTTGACAGTCTATAAAATCATATCCCCATATCTTTAAATGCTTAATTAATGTAGCATAAGCAGCTTTGGATGCATCATTCATATGTGCAAACATAGATTCACCACAAAATACTCTTCCAATAACAATACCATATAATCCACCAACAAGCACACCATTATAATATGTTTCTACAGAGTGGGCATATCCCATGTGAAATAGCTCAGTATATGCTTGAATTACATCATTATTAATCCAAGTACCCATTTGATCTTTTCTAGGTGTTGATGCACACTTAAGCATTACTTCCGGAAAGTTTGCATCAAATTTATATGTAAACTTTTTCATACTTTTTTTGAGTGACTTTGAAAGTTTGAAATCATCAAGTTCCATAATTAATCTTGGGTCAGTAGACCACCAAAGAATGGGATCCCCTTGAGAGTACCAAGGGAAAATACCGTTTTGATATGCACGGATTAAGCGTGAGGGATTAAGATCACCTCCCCAAGCCAAGATACCGTCTTCGTTGGCTTCTCTAGGATCTGGGAAAGCTAAGGAGAATTTATTCAGCTCCGGAATCATTAACTTCCAGTTCTGTAAAGTTTAACTCTAATGAGTCTTCATTTACTGTAACAGATACACTACCACCTTTTTGGAGTTTACCAAATAGTATCTCGTCACTTAGTTTATTTGTAATATTGTCTTGAATATATCGTTTAAGTGGTCTAGCACCCATCTCTTTAGAGTATGCAGTTTTAGCAATATACTCTTTTGCTTTTTCATCGATTAAGACAGTGATTTTTTTCTTTTTAAGATCATTGTTCAAATCACCAATAAATTTATTAACAATCCCTTCTACAATCTCTTGTGTAAGTTGTTTGAACTCTACAATTGCATCAAGTCTATTTCTAAATTCAGGGGCAAAGAAAGATTTTAGCTCTTCATCTTTTGAGAGAGATTCATCTTTATTAAAGCCCATTACAGCTCTTGAACTTGCCGTAATATTTGAGGTCATAATTAAAATAACATTTTGAAAGTTTGCTTTATATCCATTATTGTCAGTAAGCGTAGCTGTATCCATAATCTGTAAAAGGATATTTAATAGATCAGGATGTGCTTTTTCAACTTCATCAAGTAATAGCACACAATATGGATGCTTTTTAATAGCTTCAGTGAGTAATCCTCCTTGTTCATATCCTACATAGCCTGGAGGTGCACCAACTAAGCGAGATAGCGCATGTTTCTCCATATATTCACTCATATCAATTTTTTCGTAGTGAATGCCAAGAATTTGACTGAGTGAAAGTGCAAGTTCTGTTTTACCTACACCTGTAGGACCTGAGAATAAGAATGAGGCAATAGGTTTGTTTTCTGGAGTTAAACCAGCTTTAGATATTTTAATTGCTTGAGAGACAATTTCAATAGCTTTATCTTGTCCGATAACTCTTGATTTTAGTTGATCTGCAAGATCTTGTAGAAGCGATAGGTCATCTTCTTTCATATGTGTATCTGCAATACCTACCATTTTAGTAATGGTTTTTTGTATATCTTTTGCACTTACTTTAGTTTTATGTGCTTTTTTAAGATGAAATGATGCTGCTGTTTCATCAATCAAGTCAATCGCTTTATCAGGTAAGAATCTATCTGTAATATATCTTTTTGAGAGGTCTACGGCAGTTTTAAGTGCCTTATTCGTATATGAAACATTATGGTGTTGTTCATATTTAGATTTTAAACCTTTTAAGATACGGTAGCTAATTTCAGTTGAAGGCTCATTTACATCAACTTTAGAAAATCTACGGCTAAGCGCTTTGTCCTTTTCAAAACCGTTTCTGTACTCTGCAAATGTTGTAGCACCCATACATTTGATCTCTCCAGAAGCCAGTGCTGGTTTTAGCTGATTTGCAGCATCCATGGTACCGCTTGTACTTCCTGCACCAATTAGTGTGTGAATCTCATCTATAAATAAAATAGCTTTTGGTTTTTTCTTGAGTTCATCCATAACGGCTTTTAGACGTTTTTCAAAATCACCTCTGTATTTAGTACCTGCGAGTAAAGCCCCAAGATCGAGTGCATAAAGTTCAGAATTAAGAAGGAGCTCTGGAACTTTATCGGCAGCGATGTTTAATGCTAATCCTTCAGCAATAGCTGTTTTACCAACACCTGGTTCACCAACTAATATAGGATTGTTCTTTTTACGACGGCAGAGGATCTGTGTTACTCTTTGAATCTCATCATCTCTGCCAATTACAGGGTCTATTTTTCCCTCTTTGGCTTTTTTGATAAGGTTAATTGAATATTTATCTAGTGGTGATTGTTTTTCATCAGCTTCTTGTTCTAAATCCGTGTTGTGTGAGATGAATTCTAAAATATCAAGTCTTGAGATATTGTAATGTTCCAGCAACATGTATGAAAAACTATTTTCCTCTTCATACAAAGCAGCTATTAAATCACCTACATCAGCACTCATTTGTCCCGCAGACTGGATGTGTCTGACCATTTTATCGATCAGGCGAGAAAGGGCAACACTTTCATAAGGTTCTTGATCAATGTTTTCAGGAAGCTCTTCAATATTGTCTTGGATATAATTTGCCAATGAAGTTTTCATGTTTGAAACATCCCCACCGCATGATTCAATGATATAAGAACCTTCAGGTGAAGATAAAAGAAGATAAAACACATGTTCTATCGTTAAATACTCGTGACGAGATCTCTTTGCATAAAGTATAGATTTTTGAAATATATCATTTAGGGTAGGGCTAATCATGGTTTATTCCTCTTCCATAGTAGCTTTTAGCGGAAAACCGTGGTCTTTTGCTTTTGATAACACCTGCATAACTTTTGTTTCCGCAATTTCATGTGTATAAACACCACACATACCACGTCCTTTTTTATGTACTTCTAACATGATATCTTGCGCTTGTTCATATGTTTTATGAAAAATACCAATCAAGATGTCAACTACGAAATCCATAGTAGTATAGTCGTCATTTAAAAGATAGACTTTATACTTTTTAGGATATTTTAGTTTAAGATCCTCTGAAACTTCGTATTTTGTTTCTGTTGCCATAGCTTTACTCCGCTGCGTTTAAGAAGTCTTCAATAATATCTTGTGGATTTTCCAATCCGATTGAAACACGGATAAGACCATTGGTAATTCCCAAAAACTTTCTTTCATCTTCGTTAAAATCACTATAAATTGTTGATGCCATATGTAATGCTAATGTACGGCTGTCTCCAATATTTGCAGTTATAGTTGCAAGTTTCGTTCTATTTAAAAACTCATATGCTTTTTCCTGCGTGCCCATATCAATTGTCAGTAGTGTTCCACAACCGTTTGAAAAGTCACTTTTGTAACGTTCATGGTGTGGATGAGACTCTAAGCACGGATGGTTGATATTTAAACCTTTTTCACTTAATGCTTTTGCGATCACTTCAACACTGTTTACAATTCTTGGAACTCTTAATGCCAATGTTTCCATACCTAACATTGTTTGATACGAGGCATGTGCATTTGCACTCATTCCGAAATCTCTTAGTGCTCTTTTTTTCGCATTTGGGATAAGTGCCATTTTCCCCATCCCTTTGATGAATTTAGCCATAAAAGTATATCTTTCAGATTTGAACTTGTCATCACCTTCATTAATAGCACGAAATACTGCACAACCGCCAAGTGCCGAAGCATTACCAGAGATAATTTTTGTAGTCGAATAAACAGCAATATCTGCACCTAATTCTAAAGGCTTAATGCTAAGAGGTGTTATTGTATTGTCAACTATTAATGCAACTCCAGCTTCATTGGCAATTTGCGCAATAGCTTTTATGTCCGGAAGTCTCATATTTGGATTTCCGACACTTTCTAAGAAGATGATTTTTGTATTTGAAGTGATAGCTGCTTTAATAGCATCGAGCTCATCTACATCGAAAAAGCTTGTTTTGATTCCAAATCTTGCAGTTGTTTCAGTGAAAAACGAGTATGTTCCGCCAAATAGTCCACCGACACTTATAACTTCATCGCCGCTAGCAAGTAAGCTCATAACACTTAAAGTGATTGCACCCATACCTGAACTAGTAGCTACTGCACCAACACCTCCGTCCATCATTGCCATGAGTGATTCTAGTTTTGCAGTTGTCGGGTTACCCACACGAGAATATAAAGGTTTTTTAACACTACCGTTAAATATCCCCTCCGCTGTTTCACAATCACCGTAAGCAAATGATGCTGAAGACGTTATTGTCGGTGAGATTGCTCCCTCTTTAGAACCAACCTCTTGAACAAATTGAGTACAATACTTTTCAAAGTTATCCATATTATCTAATACCTATGTCNCAAATAGTCCACCGACACTTATAACTTCATCGCCGCTAGCAAGTAAGCTCATAACACTTAAAGTGATTGCACCCATACCTGAACTAGTAGCTACTGCACCAACACCTCCGTCCATCATTGCCATGAGTGATTCTAGTTTTGCAGTTGTCGGGTTACCCACACGAGAATATAAAGGTTTTTTAACACTACCGTTAAATATCCCCTCCGCTGTTTCACAATCACCGTAAGCAAATGATGCTGAAGACGTTATTGTCGGTGAGATTGCTCCCTCTTTAGAACCAACCTCTTGAACAAATTGAGTACAATACTTTTCAAAGTTATCCATATTATCTAATACCTATGTCGTTAATTTTATAAATTATATCTAATTAGATATAAAAAATATCTCATTGTATTGATTTATGATAGAATTACAGGAATATAAAAGATACAGAAAGTTAGGATAGAAAATGCAGGAAAAAACTTCTTTAGAACTATTAAGTGCGAAGGTTTCAGAGATATTACAACAAGTTTATAACCTTAAAGAAGAAAATGAAGTTTTAAGAAATGAAGTAGTGACTCTTAAAGCAGAACGTGAAATTAAAGATCAAGAGATTGAGAAATTAACATCACTCAACGCGGAAAAAGATCAAGAGATCGAAGAGATAGTTGCTAAAATAGAAAGTATACTGGACTAATATTTAATGAGTAAAAAAATAGGCTTACATATTGGAGGCAGAAGATTTGACGTAGATGTGGAAGACGAATTTGCCACATTTTTACAGTCACAAATGCAAAGAGATTTTAATTGTGACGGTAACAATGATGCCAAAACAATGCTGCAAGCTTATGTAAGACAAACATATGAAATTTTTACTCAAAATAAGAAAATAGACGAAATAGTAAAAAAAATAGATAAAGAGGATTAGATTTTATAAAACTCTAAGGAAAAGGTGCTATAATTTCAGCCTCCTTTAAATGGATGTGCGCTCGTAGCTCAGCTGGATAGAGCACCGGTTTGCGGTACCGGCGGTCAGGAGTTCGAATCTCTTCGGGCGCACCATGTTAAACTTCATTAAATATATAATCAAAAATACAAATAAATAACATTGTTACAATAGATTACATTTTTACAAAACTGTGGTCATTCTTACTAAAAATTTTCCATATCGTCAAATTTGCTAATTAGTTGTTGATTTAAATATAATACATAAAAAAATAAATGGTATAAAAAATGGCGAAGAAAAAACAAAAAAGTATAGAACTTAAAAATCAAAACATCACTTTTAGTATTGAAAACAGAGATTTCGAAGTGATTCGCTTTTACCCTTCAAAAATGACCTTGGATGTAATGATTTTTGAAGACAATATCAAACAAGGTATGCAAGAGTTTCCTTTTGCACACCTTCCTCGCAATATAAAAAAGCTGGTTAGCCCAAACTAAGAAAGACTGGGGTTACTTTAGTAGTCCTTCATCCGATAAAATCTTATAAAAACGTTCAGCAATAACTTTATAGCCTTTATCATTAGGGTGGATAGTGTCACTTTTGAGTTGGTTCTTTCCCAAAACATCACTGAGTACGTCCTCAGCAAACATAAGTTTATACTCATCTGCAAGAACTTCATATAGTGACAGTGGAGACAAGCCTAATAAACCAAAGTTAGGAACAGCGACAAGTAGTACTTCAGCACCATTATTTTGAGCTAGAACTATCATTTGACGAAGGTTCTCTTGTAGCTGATGTATCGATTTTTTTCGTAATATATCATTACCTCCGTGACAAAGTATGACGACTTGAGGTTTATATTGTTGAAGTAACTCTGGAAGCCGCTTTAAACCATCAGCAGAAACCTCTCCAGATATACCTGCATTAATCACCTTTATACCACTAAGACGTTGCAGTTGTGAAGGATAGTCTTTGCCACTAGATGCTCCGTATCCGGCAGTCAAGCTGTCACCAAAAGCAAGGATAGTCGATTCTTTTGATAAAGGTTGTTTATCTGTATCATCTCCGTTTTTTACAAAGATCATCAGTATTATTAAAAGTACTAAGGGAAAAAAGAGAAGACGGATAATATTCATGTGACTTTAGATCTCCTTGTACGTGTCTGTATAGATTATATAATAATTATTCAAAAATTGAATTAGCTAAAATTTATAGGTTGTGGCATAAGTCGTTTTACGGTTGTTTCATGAGAATCCAGCTATAATTCCATACTCGTTTGTATCTGCCCGAGATATTTTTTTAAGGACATCTATGTTATCTTCTATTACCATCAAGCGCAACAATCACTGGCTATACCATTGTGAACCTGCACGCAAGCAAGAAATGTTGACACAGCTCATTTCTCATTATGCCGATAAGTCTATTCTTATTGCCGTTTCACATAAGGAAAATCTCTCGCTCGAAAGTGCTGAAAACATTACCGTCATGACCGATGATGAAATAGATGCACAACAATTCGATCTTGTCATTCATGCTGATCTTCCTGCAAAAGCTTCACAATACATTAAGCGTTTGTCATGTGCCAAAGAGCTTTCAATTGGGCTGCTGCTTCAAGAAGAATCACAACTGCTTTACCAGATCGAAACCTTGTTAGGTCGTACTATCCCGCAAAAATATTTAGAGGGCTTTGAACCAGTTAAAACTGTTCAAAAAGAGTTTCCAAAGCAAAATGACCGTCCTTCCAAAAACCGCTCGGAATATAATCAAAAACAACGCCATGAAAAGAAAAAATTTGGCAAACCTGCAGATCCTGATAAACGTCGTCAGCGTAATCATCATAAAGACGGAACAGTCCGTACTGAAGAAGAACGTGCAGAGTATCAGTCTCGCCGTACTCAATCGGGAAAAAAGCACAAATTCAACCATGACAAAAAAGCCACGGATGAGAAAAGTAGCAGAAAGCCTTTTAGCGATAAGAAAAAGTATGATAGAAAAGAAGGTTCTGAGAGTGAGTATAAAAATAGAAAACCGTTTGACAAAAAGCGTGACAGTGACAACAAGAAGAACGACCGTAATTCCGACAATAAAGTTACAGAACCGAAGAGAAAGCCACGTACATTTCAGATAAAAGCTTCAAAAAAAGATGGTGATAAATAAGAAT
Source organism: Sulfurimonas sp. C5 (assembly GCF_029872055.1). Classification (NCBI taxonomy): domain Bacteria; kingdom Pseudomonadati; phylum Campylobacterota; class Epsilonproteobacteria; order Campylobacterales; family Sulfurimonadaceae; genus Sulfurimonas; species Sulfurimonas sp. C5. The sequence goes on along the minus strand of NZ_JARXNQ010000004.1, from coordinate 162,373 downwards.
GGATGGGAAAAGAAGAGCAGATATAAAACCAGGTTCTAAGGTCAGTATAGTTTTAAAGCAGGACCAAAGAAGTGGTAAATTAACGGAAGGGATCGTAAAAGATATCCTTACAAATTCTGCAATACATCCTCACGGTATCAAAGTCAGATTAACCAGTGGGGATATTGGAAGAGTCAAAGTAATACATTCAATAGATTAGGTTGTAAATAATGAGTATATTCGCTTTACAATCACCGGCAGGTGGTTTTTTAGATGAAGATCTTAAACATTTTAATAAAAAATTTGATGACTGGTGTGTTCAGTGTGAGACTTTTGAAGATGCTGAGGTACTGGCAGAGAGCCTAAGAAAAAGAAACAGCGTAGAGATCATTGAAATTACACCTTTAAGTTATCCACAATACTTTTTTCCGACACTTCAAGGGAATATTCATGCAACACGTCAAATAGGAGAGAAGATCATCTGCATTGTTGAACCGTATATGGGTTCAAGCTTTCGTATAGCAGTTTGTGATCTAAACACAAAAAAAGTAAGACTTACAAATACAAAATACAAAAGTGTTCTCAGTGTTGAAGGTGCATTTGCTAATTTTAGTGAGTAAAAACTTCTAAATTACAAGTGCCCCGTTTTAACAAAAATTATAGTTTCTTCATCTACATAAGGGTAGTGTTCACTTAAATGGGGGCTTCTTATCCAGGAACCCTCTGGATATTTTCCATGTTCATCCATAAAAGTGCCTTGTAAGACAAAAATTTCCTCTCCACCCCAATGTTTATGAGGGATAAATCTTTCATTTTTAGGCCATTTTACTAAGGCTGTTTGGATATCTAGCGGGAGTACTTCTAAATTTCCTTGTCCGGGCAGCCATTCAGAAGCAGATGTGTCAATGATGATTTGTTGATCATTTTTAGAGTAATTGGTTTTTCTAAAGATTGTACATCCTGTTGTAGTGTTGACAAAAGATTCATCTTCTTTTGGCAGATGTAAATAGCTCCCTTTACCAAACTTTCCAAATTCATTAATGTAAGTTCCCTCTAAAACAAATATTTCTACATTGTTGATTTGAGAATTTTCATTTACTTTCGAGTACTCTTCCATTTTAACTAAAGCTGTCTCTTCTTCCATATTGAAAGAGAGTGTTTTTTTGAAAATACCTTTTTGTTCGGTTTTTTCCCATTCTATAGTTGCTGTATTAATTAAAGCCCGTTTATCGTAGTCACTATTCATTTGTGTTTTCTTTTTCTTCTAAAGACTCTTTTTTATTGAAAACTGTAAACAGATTGTAGATACTCTTGATAAGATATGATATAAAAACTACACATATACTAAATAGCAGCGTTAAAACAGTTAATGTAAGTACTATTGTTATAAATCTCGGATTATCGGTGTAGAAGGTAACAAGCTCATAAATTTCTTTATAAATGAAAGCTGAAAATTGATACTGCATAATTTTTGAATGTAAATAACCTACGGAGACTACAATAGCTCCGATCCATGTCCATAGTAGTAAACCGCCCACTAGAGGAACTATGATAACAGTGCTTAAAAATTTCCCTATAGAACTCTCTTTATACTCTTTTTTCATGACGTATCCTGACCTTATTTAATAAGTTAGTGTTAAATATTATATCTTAAACTAGATTCCATTTGAGTAAGAGGTCACGAGCGTTTGTAAGATGGATAAACTCTTGATGACTACCACCGTGATCAGGATGTTTCTGTTTTGCAAGACGACGATATGCAGATTTGATTTGTGACGTCTCAAGTTTTCCTGTTAAAGGAAGTTCCAACAGTATTCTCATCTCTTTTTCATCTCTTTTTTCAAAACTACCAAAACTTCTTTGTCTACTGCGATTGTATATATTGATCTCTTCATAGAGCTCTTGCTGTTTTTTCAAAGCTGCTTCTAAAAACTTTTGTCGTTTTTCATGCCATATTTGCATAGAGATTACCTGACATGCGGCAAAATTGATTTCACCGCTTCTTTCAAGTTCTTCTAGATCAAAAGGACCTACCATCTCATAGGGTTCTTCAAGCCAAGCTTGGTGACCATTGTGAGAAGATTCAACATGACCAATAGTTACAAAGTCACGAATCCCTAAAGCACTATTATAGATGATCCATTGTGTTTGCATTATCGATCTCCTTTCTTATATTCTTAAAAAGATACATACATAATATATACCAATGAAATTTATTACTGATATTCACTGATCAGTTTCATAATTAGGAATAAGCTGAAAAGTTTACATAATATATAAAAGATATTTATTTAGGCATTGATACTACGTAGTTAGGAGATATATTACTAGTTTATCATCACAATATTTTGATAGTTAAAAGAGAGTGTTGATTAAAATTTAATCATTTTTATGAATGATTAACTATCTATATACTATATCATGCTAATTACAAAACATGACTTGAGATATAAGGTTATTATATTTTTTTAGCTTTATAAATTAATAGATTACTAGGGTTCCGACAAATTTTTGTGACTGGACCGAGAGTTATCGACCTTAATTAAATAAGGTTACACGGAGGGATAAAAGCCCGGGAGACTAAAAATCTCTTGCAGTGTTTTAAAAATTTTTTATGAGTCGAGGAGACAAGATGAAAGTAAATAAAATAAGTTTAGCGGCAGCATTAATTTTAGGAGCAAATTTATATGCTATAGATAATATCAACGTTAATGGTAGTGCAAGCCTTTTCTATGGTTCTGATGCTACAACTGTAAAAAATGCACCAAATCAAAAGATGTTTGATAAAGATGCAAGTTATGCTGATCTTGGTGTAACTCTTGGTGCTACAGCAGATCTTACTACAGGTATCTCTGCAGGTGTAGAATTTCAGGGAGTTTCTACACTTGGTTTAGAAAACAATCTTGTGAGCAATGTATGGTCAGGTGCTCATACTGCAACTGCTAATGGTAGTTCTTATGGTGCTAAGGTAGATAATGCAGCTTTCTTCTCAGAAGCATGGATTGCAGCTACACTAGGTAAAACAACTGTAAAATTAGGACGTCAAGCAATCGATACGCCACTTGCATTTACAGAAACATGGAATATCACTACAAATACTTTTGAAGGTGCGGTAGTTATCAACGAAGATATTCCAAATACTCAAGTGATCGGTGCATGGATTGGTAATTCAAACGGTACGGGTGATGACGATAACATTGCTAACAATATCGGTAATGTTACATCTGTAGATGGAAAGTTCTATACATTCGGTACTGATGGTGCTTATGCAGCAGGTATTATCAATAACTCTTTTGCTCCTTTAACGGCAAAAGCATGGTACTATAATGTTACACATCTTGCTGAAGCATACTGGTTACAAGCTGATCTAGAAATGGACGGTATCCTTGCTGGTGCTCAATATGTAAATATTAACCCTGAAGCTTCAGGTTCTAAAAATGACTCTGCATACGGTTTAATGCTTGGTTATTCAATGAAAGATTTAGGTACTGTTAAAGTTGCTTATTCTTCTGTAGATAACGAAGGAACATTTGGTGTATCTAACCTTGCAACTCGTGGACAATCATCAGGTGCTCAATCTCAACTGTATACTGAAATGTGGTGGTGGTATGGTACTGTAAGTCAAACAGGTGCTGATACTATCGCTATTTCTGCAGAAACAACGGTAGCAGACATTGATCTTTTCTTAGGTTACTATACTTGTGATATCAAGCCTAAAGGGATTACTTTCGGTACTAACGATAGTGTAGATGAAATTGCTTTTACTGCTAGTAAATCTTTTGGTCCATTAGACACAACTTTTGCACTTATTCATGATATGTTCGGTTATAAAGGTGGAACTTCAACTGGAGATATGGAAGATCTAACTTCGTTCCAAGCGTATTTAACTTACAATTTCTAATCAAATTTCAATTTCTAGGCTTTCTCAGTCCGAGAAAGCTTCTCCTTTAAAGCAAATATCTCATAAGCCCTCTTTCTATAAGAGGGCTTTACTACTCTCAAAAATCATCAAAAAATAAATTTTCAATATTTTTTATAATTGATTAAAATTTAATCATATTGCTGGTGCACGAATGAACCGTTTCTGGTACAATTATCTGTAGAAAACATGACATGAGGTTGAAAGACCTTAACCAAACAACAGATGACTAGGGTTCCGGCAAATTACTTTGTGACTGGTCCGAGAGTTATCGGCTTCTCGAATAATAGAAGTTACACGGAGGGATAAAAGCCCGGGAGGTTTGAAACCTCTTGCCGTGTTTAATTTAAATTTATTCAGGAGTCTCTAATGAAGCCTTTCTTTAAATCTACATCAAAACTATTAGTTGCCGCAACACTTGTAATGGGGCTAGGTGCATCATCGCTTATGGCAGAAGTAAAGAACAAGTTTACAGTTTCGTGGACTATTTATGTCGGTTGGATGCCATGGGATTATGCTCAGCAAAAAGGCATTGTTGACAAATGGGCTAAAAAATACGGTATCGAAATTGAACTTGTACAAGTAAACGATTATATAGAATCAATCAATCAATATACTAACGGAAAATTTGACGGTTGTCTTATGACAAATATGGATGCTTTAACTATTCCAGCTGCAGGAGGAGTTGATTCGACAGCAGTAATTATGGGTGACTTTTCAAATGGAAATGACGGAATCATCCTTAAAGGGAAAAAGAGTTTAGCTGACATTAAAGGTCAAAATGTAAACCTTGTTGAACTTTCTGTTTCTCATTACCTTTTAGCACGTGGTTTAGAGAGTATTGGAATGAGTGAGCGTGATGTTAAAGTTGTAAATACATCTGATGCAGATATCGTTGCAGCTTATTCATCTGCAGATGTAACATCATTAGTGACTTGGAATCCTCAGTTAAGTGAGATTATGAGCAAAAAAGATGCAAACCTTGTATTTGATTCAAGCAAAATTCCGGGTGAAATCATCGATATGCTAGTTGTAAACTCTGAAACATTAAAAGATAATCCAAAGTTAGCAAAAGCTTTAACAGGTGCATGGTTTGAAGTTATGGCTCTTATGAAAAAAGGTGATACGAAAGCGTTAACTTTTATGGCTGAAGCATCGGGTACAGATCTGGCAGGATATAAAAGTCAATTGAACTCTACAAAAATGTTTTACGATGCAAGTGAAGCTGTAGAGTTTGCAGACAGCGATGCATTACCAAATACAATGAAAAAAGTGAGTGAGTTCTCATTTGAACACGGTATTCTTGGAGAAGGTGCACCAAATGCAGAATTCATCGGTATGGAGTTTCCTAACGGAAAAACATTCGGTGACCCAAGCAACATTAAATTACGTTTCACAGATACTTATGTAAAAATGGCTGCAGAAGGGAAACTGTAAGGTATTCACATGAAACGATTTATGAACCTTAAGCCGTCAAAAACTACGGCACTTCTTTTAGGATTATTGCCGTTTATAATTGCCGGACTGTTCTATATCGTGGCATCCGACCTGCGTTTAGCAGAGAACCCAAATGATAAGCTTTTGCCTTCAATGGCAAGCTTTTCAGAAGCTATTGATAGAATGGCTTTTACACCAAGTAAGCGAACAGGTGAACTTCTCTTTGTAGAAGACACTGCCGCTTCACTACAACGTCTTGGGCTCGGGATCCTCATAAGTGCTGTCTTGGCAATTCTTATCGGTATTCCTTTAGGATTTATTCCCTTTGTTAGAGCAGGATTTTCACCGTTTGTGGCAGCTTTTTCGATGGTGCCGCCAATGGCGATATTACCGATTTTATTTATTGTTTTCGGTATGGGAGAGATAGCAAAAGTTGCATTGATAGTCATCGGTGTGACACCACTGCTTGTACGTGATTTACAGCAACGTGTATCGGAAATTCCGGCTGAACAGCTTATCAAAGCTCAGACTTTAGGCGGTTCATCTTGGAGTATTGTTGTTCGTGTCATATTACCGCAGATATTTCCAAGACTTCTTGATTCGGTGCGTTTGACGCTAGGAACTGCATGGATATTCCTTATCTCTGCAGAAGCAATCTCTGCAACTGAAGGTCTTGGATACCGTATCTTTTTAGTACGCCGTTATATGTCAATGGATGTTATTTTGCCGTATGTAGCATGGATTACATTCTTAGCATTTTTCTTTGATTATCTGTTAAAGAAGATAACTTATAAGCTTTTCCCTTGGTATAAAGCAGGAAAGGATGACGTATGAGTTTGATAACCATAAAAAATCTTTGGAAAGAGTATGGTGACAACGTTGTTCTGGAGAAGATTAATTTAAATATAGAAGAGGGTGAATTTTGTACCCTTGTAGGACCTTCAGGTTGTGGTAAAACAACTTTTTTGAAGATGCTTTTGGGTCAGGAAGCACCTACTAAAGGAACTTTTTTGCTTGATGGCAAACCTTTTCCCGATGAACCGAGTGTAGAAAGAGGAATTGTATTTCAGCGTTATTCCGTTTTTGAACATTTGAGTGTAATTGAAAATGTACTACTATCAATGGAATTACAAGAATCCAAATTGTTTGGAAGACTTTTTGGTAAAAAACGTAAAGAAGCAAAAAAGATAGCAATGGAGATGCTTGAAGCAGTAGGTTTAGGAGATGCAGCTGATAAATACCCGAGTGAACTCTCAGGCGGTATGCAGCAACGTCTCTCAATTGCACAGTCTTTGGTTGTAAAGCCGAAGATACTGCTGCTGGATGAGCCTTTTGGAGCTCTTGATCCAGGGATTCGTGCAGATATGCATACGCTTATTCTCGATCTTTGGAGAAAAAATAATTTGACGGTAGTTATGGTAACGCATGACTTGCATGAGAGTTTTTATCTTGGAAGCCGCTTGTTGGTCTTTGATAAAGTCCGTTACGATGAACAAGCACCTAATGCTTATGGTGCGTGCATTACCTATGATATCCCTTTAAATAGTGAAAAGGGAAATGAAAAAGAAAATAAAGAAATCTTGGAAAAGGAAATTAACAATTATGATAACTGAACATAAAAATTTAAAACCTGAAACTATTGTTTTGGATGAAGTTCTTCCAGGCGGAGGAAAATGGTCAAAGATCATTAAACGTGGTCAAAAAATACGTATAAGTACAGAAGATGGACTGGGTTCTCTTTCTGCACTTTTTTATAATGCAGACAATACGGCAGAGCGTTTTAATTCTGCAGATACTGTAAAGATTCAGTACAACGCTTTTTTCGAAAAAGGCAAAGTACTTTATTCGGAACTTGGTCATATCCTGTTTTCAATTACTGAAGATACGACAGGCGGGCTTATGGATGCAATCGCAGGGATGAGCAATCCGCGCATCGTTGAAAAGAACTTTGGAGAAGGAACATTCGGCGAAATCCGTAACCGTTATTTCAAAAGCGACAGGGAAAACTTCCTTGTAGAGCTTGGAAAATACGGTATGGGGAAACGTGATGTTATCCCTTGTATGAATTTTTTTAGAAAAGTGGATGTAAAAGAGGGAAGCAAGCTTGTTCTTTCAGAAAAACGCCCAAAACCTGGAAGTTATATAGAGCTTCGTGCAGAGATGAATGTACTTTTAGTTCTCTCAAATACTCCGCACGTAATGGAATCAGGTGAGTACAATCCAAGCCCGGTACAACTTACAATCTATAATGCAGAAGCTATGACGTCAGATGATTTTTGTATGCATTATACACCGCAAGCTAAACGCGGTTTTGAAAATAACGCAAGATATTTTGCATAAGGAGAAGAAGATGGCAAAAGATATTTCAAAAGCAATTTATAATGAAAAAATAGCGGCAGGCGTTCCTTGGTCTTATGTTGTTAAAAAAGGTCAGACACTTCGCATTGTCGATCTTGAAGGATGTCAAGCGGTAGATACTCTTTTTTATAATGCAAACGATCATGAAGAGCGTTATTCTGCTACAGATACGGTAAGAGAACAAGGTAGTATTTTTGTGACAACAGGAACAAAGCTTATCTCAAGTGATGATAACATTATGATGGAGATTACGGAAGATACATGTGGAAATCACGATACTTTAGGTGGTCACTGTAGTGCCGAGAGTAATACGGTTCGTTTCGGTCACGATAAAAAATATATGCACAGCTGTAGAGACAACTATCTTTACGAGATTGGTGAGTTGGAAATGGACCCTCGTGATCTTACAAACAACATCAACTTCTTTATGAATGTACCTGTTGAGGAAAACGGTCACTTGGCAATTGTTGACGGTATCTCAAAACCTGGTGATTATGTAGAGATGAAAGCGGAGATGGATACATTGGTACTTGTTTCAAACTGTCCACAGTTAAACAACCCGTGTAATGCATACAATCCTACACCTATTCAGATGATAATCTGGGACGAATAGGTTTAGTAAAGAAAACAAGATGACACAGGTAAAAAAATTTTGGCCAATCTTAACAGGAACTCATCGTTATGAGAAAACACTTTCTACTCGCGGACACGGTCAAGGTGTGATCATTGACGCACCGATATTGGCATATTTAATAGAAACATCAAATGGGCGTATTCTTTATGATGTAGGATGTGATTACAATAAGATCGTAGATGAGCAAAAACGCAAAAAGTTTTATGAGCATGAAGGTTTTCCTTTTGGCCCTCCTCAAATGACCGAAGAACAGCGTCTGCCAAACAGACTTGCTGAGCTTGGTCTTGTTAAAGAGGATGTAGATGTAGTTTTTTGCGGTCATCTGCATTTTGATCATGCAGGCGGAGTATGTGAAATGTGTCATGCGGAAGTCCATGTACATAAAAAAGAGCTTGAAGCTGCCAGAGTGTTAGCTGACGAAGCATATTTTGCAGAAGATTTGGATTGTCCGATCAACTGGAAAATCTATGACAAAGAGTATGATCTCATTGAAGGTGTCCGTGCTATCGAGACACCGGGACATACGGCAGGGCATATGTCTATGTTGATAGAATTACCAAAAGGAAAACCTATCTTGCTTGCAGGTGATGCGGCAGACTTGAGTGAAAATTTAGAATATGAGATAGCACCCGGATTGTGCTGGCAGGATAACGAGGCGATGGCTATAGAGAGCATCCAAAAACTCAAAGATTTGGCAAGACGCACCGGTGCAGAGATTTGGCCCAATCACGATATGAAATATTTTGAGTCAAAAAACTGTTTTCCAAAGTTTTTATCATAAGGTCTGAGAAAACCAAACTTTCTCCTTCTTACAAGACGGCTTGTAAGACGTACATAATCGGGACGGCCCGCAAATATAATTCTAAGGACATATGATGTTTACAAAAGTATTAATTGCAAATCGTGGAGAGATAGCTTGTCGTGTTATACGAACTCTTTCAAAAATGGGGATAAAGTCGGTTGTTGTTTATACGGCAGCTGACGCAGATTCACTGCATGTAAGTTTAGCTGATGAGGCTTATTTTATCGGTCAAGGTATTGCAAGCGAGAGTTATTTAGATACTAACAAAATCCTTGAAGTTGCTAAAGAGAGCGGTGCAGAAGCGATTCATCCCGGATATGGATTTTTAAGTGAGAATGCGGCATTTGCACTAGAGTGTGAAACTGCGGGAATTAGTTTTATTGGACCTCGTACGGAACATATGGAAAAGTTTGGTCTCAAGCATACTGCTCGTGCACTTGCTGAACAAAACAACGTTCCTTTACTTCCTGGTTCTTCTATCCTTGCAGACCTTGAAGAAGCAAAAAAAGAAGCGAACCGTATCGTATACCCTGTTATGTTAAAAAGTACTGCAGGTGGCGGTGGTATCGGTATGCAGTTATGTTATGACGAAGAGGAATTATGCAGTGCATACGAATCGGTTAAACGTCTGAGTGAAAACAACTTCTCTGACGGAGGTATGTTCTTAGAAAAGTACGTAGCTTCAGCTCGTCATATTGAGGTACAGGTATTTGGAGATGGAAAAGGATTTGTTGCTGCACTTGGTGACAGAGATTGTTCTGTACAACGCCGTAATCAAAAAGTGATCGAGGAAACTCCTGCGCCGGGCTTGTCGGATGAAACAAGAGAAGCTCTTTATAAAGCGGCCGTAGATTTAACATCATCTGTTAATTACCTTTCTGCAGGAACGGTTGAGTTTGTTTATGATACGACAACGGATGAGTTTTACTTTCTTGAGGTAAATACACGTCTTCAAGTTGAACACGGTATTACGGAAGAGGTAACGGGAGTTGACTTAGTAGAGTGGATGATCACTCAGGCATTTGGCGAAAACCCTGCGTTATACGAGTATAAACATGCCCCTAAAGGACACTCTATTCAGGTACGTGTATATGCGGAAGATCCGTTTAAAAATTTCCAGCCGAGTTCTGGTGTACTAACGAACGTAAAGTTTGCAAAGGGGATCAGATGTGACACATTTATCGAAACAGGTCTGAATGTATCTGCGTTTTACGATCCGATGATCGCAAAACTTATCATCAAAGCTAATGACCGTGATGAAGCACTTGTAAAAATTTCTGATGCAATAGAGAAGACGGAGATTGACGGGATTGAAACAAACCTTCGCTACCTTGGTGCTATTGTACAGTCTGAAGTGTTTAAAAATGCAAAACAGACAACAAAATATCTGAATAATTTTAGATTTTCTATAAGTAGTGTAGACGTTCTTCGTCCGGGTACGCAGACGACAGTCCAGGATTTCCCTGGACGTACGGGCTTTTGGGATATCGGTGTACCACCTTCAGGTCCGTTTGATAATTTTAGTTTCCGTTATGCAAACAGAATTGTAGGAAATGATGAAGCAGCTGCAGGTCTTGAGATCGCTATTGCAGGTCCTACTTTACGTTTTAATTCAGATAGTGTTATTGCATTATGCGGTGCGCAGATCGATGCGTATTTGGACGGTGAAGCGATTGAGATGAATGAAGCAGTGCATGTGAAAGCAGGTAGTACGTTAAAACTCAAAAAAGTACACGCTCAAGGTTTTAGAACATATTTAGCTGTACGCGGTGGTTTTGATGTACCTGAGTATCTTGGAAGCCGTTCAACTTTTACACTCGGGCAATTCGGTGGTCATGCAGGGCGTACACTTATTTCTGGTGACGTACTTCATGTCGGCACTCTTATAAAAGGTGAAGTTGCAGATAAAGCTGTGATACCACATCAAAACTTGACAAACAGTTGGGAGATAGGGGTACTTTACGGACCTCATGGTGCTCCTGACTTTTTTACAGACAATGATATTAAAACATTTTTTGAGACGGAATGGGAGATCCATTACAACTCAAACAGAACCGGTATCCGTCTAATCGGACCAAAACCTGAGTGGGCGAGAACATCAGGTGGTGAAGCAGGGCTTCACCCTTCAAACATCCATGATAACGCTTATGCGATCGGTGCGGTAGATTTTACGGGAGATATGCCTGTAATTCTTGGACCTGACGGACCTAGTTTAGGTGGTTTTGTATGTCCTGTAACTATCATTAATGCAGAGTTATGGAAAATGGGTCAGCTTCGTGCAGGTGACAGAGTGAAGTTTGTTCCTGTAGAACATGAGACTGCTCAGAAGATGATTAAAGCTCAGGATGATGCGATCGCAGAGCTGAAAACTTATGATGAGACAGCTTTTATTACACCAAAACCAATAGGTTCACCAATTCTTTACAGTGATGAAGGGGAAAAAGATCTTCCTGCTATTGTTGTACGTCAATCGGGTGACAGCAACCTGTTAGTTGAATACGGTGAGATGGAACTGGATATTAGTCTGCGTTTTCGTGTACATGTACTAATGGAGGCACTTAAAGAAGCGAATATCGAAGGTGTTACAGATATTACACCGGGTATCCGCTCTTTACAGATTCATTTTGAACCGAGAGTTTGTGATCGTTCAGCTCTAATAGAGAGACTAAAAGAGATTGAATTAACACTTCCGGCAATTGACAATATAGAAGTACCTGCTCGTATCGTGCATCTTCCGTTATCATGGGATGATGAATCAACACGTATAGCGATTGATAAATATATGAGAACTGTACGTCCGGACGCACCGTGGTGTCCAAGTAACATTGAATTTATCAGACGTATAAACGGTTTAGAGAGTATCGAAGAGGTTAAAAAGATTGTATTTGATGCAAACTACCTTGTTATGGGACTTGGAGATGTTTATCTTGGTGCGCCTGTTGCAACACCTCTTGATCCGAGACACCGTCTTGTAACAACAAAATACAATCCAGCCCGTACATGGACTCCTGAAAACGCTGTAGGTATCGGTGGGGCATATATGTGTGTGTATGGTATGGAAGGACCTGGTGGATATCAGTTTGTTGGACGTACTGTACAGATGTGGAACAGATACCGTCAGACACAAGATTTTACAGGTGGCAAACCTTGGTTATTACGCTTTTTTGATCAGATCAAGTTCTATGAAGTGAGTGCGGACGAGCTGCATCAGATGCGTGAAGATTTCCCAAGAGGACGCTTTAACCTAAAAATTGAGGAGACGACATTCAGCCTTAAAAAGTACAAAGAGTTCTTGGAAGAAAACGATGACTCGATACAGACTTTTAAAACGACACAGCAAGATGCTTTTGAAGAGGAGCGTCAAATGTGGGAACGTACGGGTCTGGCTAACTTTACAACTGAGAGTGCAGATGTTGAGAAGCAGACTATGGAGCATATTGAGATCGCAGATAATGCAGAAGCAGTTGAATCTCCTGTTCAGGGAAGTCTATGGAAAGTGATGTGTAAGCTTGGTGATGTAGTAGAGGAGGGTGAAGTGCTCGCTATTGCAGAGTCTATGAAAATGGAAGTTGATATTGAAGCACCAGAACACGGGAAAATTACTCAAGTTCTTTGTCATGAAGGTGAAAATATTCAAGCAGGAAAAATGCTTTTTGTGATTGAGCCGGTTTAGGAAAGAGATCATGAAACTAAAAAATTTTAAAACTTTGTGGGGCTTTGAAGGTGATTTTGAGATCGCATGTAAAGAAGCAAGTAAAGCAGGTTTTGAAGGGATTGAAGGACAAGCTCCCAAAGAGTTGGACGAACAGCTTTATTGGAGAGAATGTTTAGATAAGTATGAACTTGATTTCATCGGTGAAATAGTAACTGGAGGGGATTATGTCCCCGCACGCCATCATACGATACAAGAGCATCTTGAGGATGTTGAAGAGGGAATCAAAAACTCATTGAAACTCTCTGCAAGTTTTGTAACATGTATAGGTGGATGCGATGCATGGAGTGAAGCGGAGAGTCGTGAGTTTTTTCAAAATGCGATAACATTGGCAAAAAAATATGAGATAGATATCTCTTTTGAAACACATCGCAGCCGCTCTCTTTTTACACCATGGGTAACAAAAAGAGTAGTTGATGCACTCCCTGAGATGAAATTAACGCTTGATATGAGTCACTGGTGTGTTGTATGTGAGCGTTTAATGGATACGGAGTTAGAGACTATTAAAGCAATTGCTTCTAATGTACATCATATCCATGCCCGTGTAGGTTATGAACAGGGACCCCAAGTTCCTCACCCAAGAGCACCGGAATATCAAGGAGCTTTGATATCTCATCAAGGGATCTGGGAACTTATCTGGAGTGCACAAAAAGAGAAAGGGATGCAGACGACAACAATAACTCCGGAATTTGGTCCTGACGGGTATCTGCATACATTGCCATTTACCAATGTTCCGGTTGCCGATTTATGGGAAATTAACTGTTGGATGGCGGCAACAGAAAAAAGCCATTTTTACGCTTATTCTAAAAGAGAAGGCATATTATGAAAGCACATTTACCTGTTTTAGTTTTACTTGGAGCCTCTATACTTTGGGGACTCACATGGCTTCCTCTAAAAAGTATCAATGAGATGGGAATTGACGGTATCGGATTGATATTTTTAGCTTACGGTATGTTGGCCTTTATTTTGGTACCACTACTAGTCAAGCAGTTTAAAATATGGAAAGAGCATAAAAAGATGATGTTCCTGATCGCTTTTTTCGGCGGCGGGGCAAATCTTGCCTTTACCTATGCTCTTATAAACGGTGAAGTGATCCGTGTAATGGTACTTTTTTATTTACTTCCAGTGTGGGGAGTCGCAGGGGGACGACTTTTTTTAAAAGAGGAGATAGACCGCTGGCGTTACTTAGGTGCTTTTTTGGCAATAAGCGGTGCTTTCTTGATTTTGGGTGGCTTTGAAGTATTTAATACTCCGCCTTCTTGGATTGACCTAATTGCATTAATATCTGGCTTGTTTTTTGCCTTAAACAATTTAATGTTTCGTGCGGCTCAAGCCATTCCCGTCAGTTCAAAAATAGGGAGCATGTTTTTTGGTTGTTTTGCTATGGCAGGAGTTTTTCTTCTTGCGGGAGTTGAACAGTTACCAAGCGGGATAAGTGACAATGCTTGGTTATTACTTATAGGATATGCTCTTTTTTGGCTTCTTTTGGCAAATATCGGCTCTCAATGGGGAGTTACGCATATGGAGGCGGGGCGTTCGTCAATTATAATTATTTTAGAACTGATTACGGCTGTTGTTTCTGCAACACTGATCGCAGGTGAAACGATGACGGCTATAGAGTGGACAGGCGGTGCACTTATTATGACGGCGGCTTTTATTGAAGCATTTAGAACAAAAGATGACGATCAGCCGTTAACAACGATTGATTAAAGGAAAAAAGATGAATATTACAAATTTAAAAAAATCATATTTAGATAAAACGCTTACGCCTAGAGATTTGATGGTACAAATAAAAGAGCGTATAGAAAAGCACAGCACTAATCCGATCTGGATGTATATTTTGAGTGAAGATGAACTGGAACCTTATATTCAAAGACTTGAATCATGTGAGCCGTCATCTTTACCTCTGTACGGGATCCCTTTTTCTATCAAAGATAACATTGACTTAAAAGGAGTACCGACGACGGCAGGTTGTTTAGATTACAGCTATATTCCTGAAAAGTCTGCTTTTGTTGTGAATGCTCTTATTGAAGCGGGTGCTATCCCTGTTGGAAAAACAGCACTAGATCAATTTGCTACGGGACTTGTGGGAACGCGTTCACCTATCGGGGCATGTCAAAATAGCATCGATCCTAAATATATCTCGGGTGGCTCAAGTTCAGGGAGTGCGGTAAGTATCGCTTTAGAGATGGCAGCATTTTCGCTAGGGACAGATACTGCAGGTTCTGGACGTGTGCCTGCTGCTTTTAATAATCTTGTAGGGCTAAAACCTTCCAAGGGCGTTCTCAGTACATCAGGTTTGGTACCTGCTTGTAGAAGTCTTGACTGTATTTCAATCTTTGCAAACAATACGGAAGATGCACAAAAGGTTTTTGATGTAGCGGCATCTTTTGATGAAGCAGATCCGTACAGCCGAATAATGCCTCAGATGCAAAAAAGCATTCCCTCAAACTTTCGTTTTGCTATTCCAAAAGCAGAGCAATTAAAGTTTTTTGGTGATACTCAAGCCGAAGAGCTGTTTTATAAAGCAGTGCAAAAATTTGAAGAGATAGGCGGAACAGCAGTTGAGAGTGATTTTTCACCTATGCTTGAAGCGGCAAATCTGCTTTACTACGGACCTTGGGTTGCTGAACGTTATGTAGCCGTAAAAGATATGATAGAAAAGAAGCCTGAGAGTTTTATAGATGTGACAAGAACGATCATAGAATCTGGAAAAACAAAAACGGCAGAAGATTACTTTAATGCCGAGTATAAGCTTAAAGCGTATAGACGTCAGGCTGATAGTGTGATGAAAGATGTCGACTTCGCATTGACTCCGACGACAGGTACTATTTATACGATCGAAGAGGTAAATGCCGATCCGATCCAGCTTAATACAAATCTTGGATACTATACAAATTTTATGAACCTGCTTGATTTCTCAGCCTATGCAGTTCCCGCAGGTTTTAGAGATAATGGCCTGCCGTTTGGAGTTACGTTGTTTGCAGAAGCTTTTGAAGACAGAAAACTATTACAACTAGGAGAAAACTATATGACAAGGGGCAGTGATGTCTAAAACGATTAAGATCGCGGTTTGCGGTGCACATATGAGCGGGCTGCCGCTTAATCATCAACTTACAGAACTAGATGCCAAACTTGAAAAGAAAACATCGACTGCCAAAGGATACAGACTTTTTAACGTACCTGAAAAAATACCGCCGCGTCCGGGAATGGTTCGTGATGAGACAAGTAATGCATCTTTAGAGCTAGAGATATGGGAGATGCCTTTGGAAAACTTCGGGGCATTTATGATCCAAATTGCATCACCGCTATGTATAGGAACAGTGTTTTTGGAAGACGGGAGCAGTGTGTACGGCTTTTTGTGTGAAAATAGTGCTCTTTTAGAAGCTGAAGAGATAACACAATACGGGGGATGGAGAGCTTATTTGTCAAAATAAGTTTCAGATTTTAGTTAAAGAGGGAGATTCTATCTACTAAAGAACTTCTGCTTTTTAACTGAAGTTCATCTATTATTAATCTTTCTGGGTCATCAATATATTCTATATTTTCAATATTCAGTACTTCTGATTCGGTATCTGAATATATAAAAGCTTGATCACCCTGTAAGTGTATTTCAAGATCATTGATTTCTAAAATTCTCATGTCTAAATAGTAGCCAAGAAATACTTTAGTTATTTTGAACAACTATTGAAAAATGTAATATTAGATAAAAATTTTTTGGTAGAGTTAGAGGGCAAAGAAGATTAGCTGTTAATCTTTTCTTTGATCTCTTTTGCAAGAAGTGCACACTGGTTGATTTTCTCAGTATATGAGAGTGTGTCATTAAGTAAAATGTTAATAAATGCACTTCCTACAATAACACCGTCAGCACCTTTAACTTTCTCTTTTGCAGTTTTTTCATTTACTCCAAATCCAACATACACAGGTGTTTGTGTAAACTCTTTGATCGAAGCCAAGAAAGGTTGTAAGTCTTCACTCACACCAGAACCTGTAATTCCCGTATACGCAACCATATAGATAAACTTTTGTGCATCTGTTACAATCTCTTGGATACGCTCACGCGAATCTGTCGGAGCAACAAAACTAATGTTTGACAGTTTATTCGCTGCAAAAAGATCTTTATAAGCCAATGCTTCTTCGTGTGGTAAGTCTGGAATGATAAGTCCATTTAAACCAAGCTCTTGAGCTTTTGGAAGAAGTGATTCCATTTTTTGTTGATAAAAGCTGTTAAAGTAACCCATCCACAAAGTATCTACTTTTGGGGCAATCTCTTTTGAGATTTCAAGAAGATCTTTGAATTTAAATCCTTGTTCTAAGGCTTTTTGATTCGCTTTTTCAATTGCAGGACCGTCTGCCACAGGGTCTGAAAAAGGTACTCCGAGTTCCAGTGTATCTACACCGTTTTCTCCAAGTGCTAATGCTAAATCTATACTAAAGTTTTTTTCTGGATATCCAGAAGTTATATATGCTACTAAGTCTTTCAAGTTTAATTATCCGTGTCTGGTATTTTTAATAAAGAGAATTTTATCTTTGTAAGTTCATTGTCTAGTTTGAAATCATCTTGCCATTTTGCAAACATGTCACTTACTTCAAGAAGCCAGTTTACTGTTTCGTCATTGATTGGCGGTTCTTTTTCTCTGAGCTCTTCTAATTCTGATTCGACAAAAGCGGCAAGTTTTGCCATAGGCTCAATTTTTAAATAGCCAGAAGCTGACTTGATATTGTGAAAAACACGAAAAAGTTCATTGATACTTCTTTTATACATGTTTTCTTTTGTCAGGTCAATGACCATCACTTCCATACTATCGATCATCATAGAGTAGTGATCCAGAAACTCATCGACTATTTCAAAATCAAAATTGGCATCTAAATCACTTCTTATACCCATTAAATAATTCTCCTATATTGTTCAAATTATAGCAATTTTTAGTTAAAATAGCATTATTAATGCCAAAAGGGTTTTTTCGATGGGTAAAAAATTAACTATATCTTCTATTCAAAAGCAAAAGGGTGTAAAACCGATTGTGATGATTACAGCATATGATGCTCTCTTTGCAAAGTTATTTGAAGAGAGTGCAGATATGATTTTAGTTGGCGATAGTTTAAATATGAGTTTTGCTGGGAAAAGTGATACTATTAGTGCAACACTCGATCAGATGATATACCATACCAATGCGGTATGTAACGGTGCAAAAGAGAGTTTTGTAGTGTGTGATATGCCGTTTGGAACTTATTTAAATAAAGAAGAAGCTCTTAAAAATGCAATAAAAGTATTTCAAGAAACATCTGCTGCTTGTGTAAAAATTGAAGGCGGTGAGGATAAAGCTGAAATTATTAAACATTTAACTAGTAATGCAATAGCTGTTTGTGGGCATATCGGGCTTTTACCACAGTCTGTAAGAAGTGAAGGCGGCTATAAAGTAAAAGGGAAAACGGAAGAGCAAAGAGAACAGTTACTAAAAGATGCCAAAGCAGTTGAAGCTGCAGGAGCATTTTGTATGGTAATTGAAGGGACAAAAGCGGATGTTGCTAAAGAGATAGCAGAATCGGTTTCTATTCCTGTTATCGGAATTGGTGCCGGTGCTGATGTAGATGGACAGGTTCTTGTATTCTCAGATATGTTAGGTTTCTTTGAAGAGTTTACACCAAAGTTTGTAAAAAAATATCTTGATGGTGCTACACTTGTAAAAGAAGCTGTTGCCCAATATGCCGATGAGGTAGATAAAAAAGAATTTCCAAAAGAGGAACATACTTATTAATTATGGAAAGAGTTGTAGAGATAGAAACATTTAATGCAGAAGAGGAAAGCTCTGAAGTAACCTTAAGACCAGATGCTTGGAGTGAGTATGTAGGTCAAGATCAGATTAAAAAAAATCTTGGTGTTTTTATAGAAGCGAGTAAAAAACGTGAAGAGGCATTAGACCACGTTCTATTTTTCGGTCCTCCGGGATTAGGAAAAACAACACTTGCACTCATTATTGCAAATGAGATGAACTCTAGCATTAAAGTTACTGCTGCACCTATGATCGAAAAAAGTGGTGACTTGGCTGCAATTTTGACAAACCTGGAAGAGGGTGATATCCTTTTCATCGATGAAATTCACCGTCTTTCACCTGCTGTTGAAGAGATTCTTTATTCTTCTATGGAGGATTACCGCATAGACATTATTATCGGTAGCGGGCCAGCAGCACAAACAGTAAAGATTGACCTTCCACGTTTTACATTAATAGGTGCCACGACTCGTGCAGGAATGCTCTCAAATCCTTTAAGAGACAGATTTGGAATGAACTTTAGGATGCAGTTTTACAATCCTGAAGAACTCTCCCTTATTATTGCCCAAGCTTCAAGAAAATTAGGCAAAGAGATTGTACACGAATCAGCTTTAGAGATCGCAAAACGCAGCAGGGGGACACCTCGTATTGCACTGAGACTACTACGTCGTGTAAGAGACTTTGCAGATGTTGCAGATGAAACTATTATCTCATTAGAAACTACACAGTATGCTTTAGATGAATTGGGCATTAACTCTCATGGATTTGATGAGATGGATATAAAACTGCTCAATCTTTTGATCTCTGCAAAAGGAAAACCAATGGGTTTAAGCACTATTGCAGCAGCACTGAGTGAAGATGAGGGGACGGTAGAAGATGTACTTGAACCGTATCTCATTGCAAACGGATACTTAGAAAGAACGGCAAAAGGGCGTCGTGCAACACGTGCAACATACGATGTACTTAATATGGATTATGTAAATTCGGACGGGACACTTTTTTAGATGAAACCACAATATTTTATAGCTATACTTTTCGCAACAGCGTTGTACTGGATGTACCTTTTATATGCACCATATCTTATGGCTATCACAATTGCTGCACTTTTAGCAATCTCCACTTCAAACATTCAAAATTATTTGGAAAAATATCTTCATTCAAAACTTGCAGCTTCTTTTGTTTCAAGTCTATTGCTTGCAGCACTCTTTTTTGCACCATTAGGATACTTCTTAACAACACTTACTTTACAGCTGAATTCATTAGAAGCAGATACGATTAAAAAAGTAGAAGAATATTTGACAGGTTTAATAGAAAATCCTCCAAGCTATTTACTCTTTTTCAAGCCTTATATTGCAGGGGGACTGCAAGATTTAGATGTAAATGCATTAACCGCTGGGGCTATAAAGTTTGCAGGAAAAGTAGGAACATTTTCAGCGGGATTTTTGAAAAATGCTTTTTTAGTTATTGTTTTTTATTTCTTTGCACAGTATAACGGTGCAGCGATTGTATCGTTTTTAAAGCGTGTAGTTCAAATGTCTTCAGAAGACGGAACAATGCTTTCTCGTGAACTTTCATCTGTTATGAGTGTTGTTTTTTATTCTATTATTGCCACGGCTATGTTTGAAGGTGCATTGTTTGGAATAGCAGTTTCGTATATAGGATACAATGGATTACTCTTTGGAATTATGTACGGATTTGCCTCTTTAATCCCTGTTGTGGGTGGTATTTTAATGTGGTTGCCGTTTATGCTGTATGAGTTCTCAATAGGGAACAGTTCAAACGCTTGGTTTATTGCACTTTATTCAATTGTTGTCATATCAATTATTGCAGATACATTTATCAAACCTATCATTATTAAAGAGATTAACAAAAAACTTTTAAATGAGGATGATGCAAAACTAAATGAACTTGTCATCTTCTTTGCAATTATTGCAGGTTTGACAACGTTTGGTTTTTGGGGAATGATTTTAGGACCTGCAATTACAGCATTTTTCTTAACGATTTTAAAACTTTTTGAAGCAAGAACACAGGAGTGTGAAGCGAGACAAAAAGATGAGAAGATTAATTTTTCCGATAAATCTCAGGATAATCTTCTTTAAATCTTCTATGCAGCCAGAACCAGGGTTCTGGTTTTTTTAATATCTCTTGGCTCAACCACTCTGTCTGCATTTGAGTCGAGATTCTTAAATCCTCTTTTTCATTATCTGTTTTCGGCGGTATTATCTCATCATAAAATTTGATCGTAAAATTTTCATCATCTTCTGTATGGATAAGGGCAGGTATAAGTGCAGCATTAAACTTTCTGGCAAAAAAAGCAGTCGTTTGAATCTGCCCCATCTGATGCCCTAAAAATTCTACTTGAATAGCTTCGTTTTTATTGACGTTCGTATCTATTAAGACTGCCATTGCCTTACCGCTTTTGAGTGTTCTTAGCATCGCTTTTGTTGCTCCGTGACGCTCAGCATAACTCATTTTCCATTTTTCTCGGGAAGAGAGGAGATAGTTTTCAAAGTATTTATTCTTCATCTTTTTGTAAATAATGAGAATCGGTTCTATACTAAAACTCAGTGCACGACCTGCGAGTTCCCAAGAACCGTAATGTCCTGTTACGAAGATAATAGGACGATTTTCTTGTTGTGCTTTTTGTACCACTTCCAAGTTCTCAAAGGTGATATTTTCAACAATCTCTTCAGGCGCGTAGTAACGGCTTTCCATTGTATGCATGAAATTCAGCATCATCTGTTTAAAAGAGTGGCGTTTGACTTTATCTATAAACTCCGGAGACACGTCATCACCGTAAACAAATTTCAAATTTTGTTCAACAACTCTACCGTATCTTTTACTTATGTGATATGCAAATGTCCCGAGTCCTTTAAAAAAAGCTTTTCGCCATTTCCTAGGGAGAAACATTAGAAATTTTTCAAAAGCTAGAAAAAGATAAAAGCCTATGAGTTGCATAAAAGGTCCTTTGCTTTTTGTACGATATCTTCAGGGTGGATCTCTTTAATTGAAAAATCATTTTTATCAATTTTAAGAATATTCACCTTTGAAGGCGATTTAATACCAATATTTTTAGGTGTCTCATATATCATCCGTGTTGTTGTTGGCCCAAGCAGTGTAATTGAAGGGATGTTTTGTGCCCAGGCAATATGAGTCGGTCCCGTATCATTTCCGATAAGCAGATCTAAGTGGGAGATAAAAGAGACTAGTTCATCTAAAGACATTTTCGGTGCTAATTCGGCAAACTCAGAGTGTTCACAAATCCACTCTGCGTCTTCTTTTTCTTTTTCACTACCCCAGATAATATATACCTGCTCTTTAAGGGAATTACATACTTTAATAACTTCCTCTTTCGGATAAACTTTTGAAGCCCATGAAGCTCCGATCACAAAAGCTATATTTTTTTTCTCTTTAGAGCGTTCATATTTGTGTTTTACCGGAAATACTGCATGCTTGTGCAATAGCATAGTATCTGTGATTTGAAAACCTAAAGCATCAGCAACTACAAAACAGTTACGTTTTACAACATTTGCTTCGTACGGGATATATGAAGATGTTTTATAAAATACACTTGCTAATGATTCACGAATAGAGTGTTTGTCAAAACCGTGAGTATTTTTAGAGATTAGCCTTGCTACGACAGCGGATTTAATCAGTCCTTGCATATCTATGACAAGATCATATTTTCCTAAAGAATGAAGATAAGAAATAAGCTGCTTCAGCAGAGAAAAACTTTTCTCTTTTTTGATTTTTTTGATGTTGATCGGATAAACATTTTCAATCTCTGAATTGTGTTGTAGAATAGGGGCAAAAACCTCTTCAGTGATCCAGTCTATTTGAACATCTGGATAATTTTTTTTAATAAACTGAAGAACGACCGCACTGTTTACAATATCACCTAGGGCAGAAAGTCTGACTATTGCTATTTTTTTTATTTCTTGTTTCATTGATGTAATTATAGCTAAAGTAATTTGTTTGTTAGTATCAATTAGATATAATAAGCCCATAAATTGCAAGGAGTAAAACCCCATGGTACCTATAGATATCCAAAGGTTTTCAGAGAGTCGTACAAAAGCAAGAGCATACTTTTGTTATTTATTCTCTAAAAATATTCCAAATAGACTTCCTTCTATTACGGAAGAGATGATTATTCCGAGACTGTTAAAAATTAAAGCAGATCTTGAAAAATGTGAAGGTGTATACCTTTTAGACTCTAAAGGTGTGCAGATATCTCCAACATTTACCGAAACAAAAACGATCGAAGACGATGTAGGTAAAATTCGTGCGCATCGTGCATACTATTATCGTGCAGTTCGTGAAGAGAGATGTACTATTACAGATCCATATCCGTCATTGATCACTGGTGATTTAACGGTAACTGCATCAGCACCTATTTTTTGTGAAAACGGTGATCTCAAATATGTGGCATGTTTAGATATGCCGCTTGGAGAAGTATTAAATCTTGCACAACTTACGAAAATGGATACGGGTTTTGGTAACCTGTTTAAATATGCATATGCTACATTTGCATTTGCATTGTTGGCAGTATCGATTTTGCTTTTTGCTAAAGGGATTCAAAGCTTCTTTTTACATGAAATTACACCTGTTTCTTTTGATATTAAGCATGTATTTGAAGCGACAATTTTACTTACGCTCTCCTTGGCCATATTTGATCTCTCCAAAACCTTGATCGAAGAGGAGATCCTTGGGCGGCATAAGGAGCATAATATATCCGGACCGCATAAAACGATGGTACGATTTTTAGGTTCGATTATTATTGCACTCTCAATTGAAGCGTTAATGCTTGTATTTAAATTTGCGATCACCGATCCCGATAAATTGCAATATGCGATGTTTATTGTCGGAGGGGTTGGCTTTTTGCTTATAAGTTTGGCAGTTTATATAAAATTTACAAAATTAAAGATTGATGAATAATGATAGCGATAGTTGATTATAACATGGGAAACCTGGCAAGTGTACAGAATGCATTTGCCAAATTAGGAAAAGATACGGTTGTAGAGAGCGATCCGGAAAAATTTAAAAATTATGACAAATTAATCCTTCCAGGTGTTGGTGCTTTTGGAGATGCTATGGAGCATCTACGTGAGCGTAATATGATCGATGCGATAAAAGAATTTGCAGCAAGCGGTAAGCCGATGCTTGGGATCTGTTTGGGGATGCAGCTTTTATTTGAAAGTAGTGAAGAGTTTGGTTCTCACGAAGGACTGGGACTGATTAAAGGTAAAGTTACAAAATTTGATGAATCGAAATTTGAAGAACCTTTGAAAGTACCGCATATGGGTTGGAACAGAATGTTTACAAAAGATCATCCATTGTTTAAAGGTTTAGATGATATGCATTACCTTTATTTTGTGCATACCTATCATGTAAATTGCGATGATGAAAATGACATAATCGGAAGAACGAATTACGGGTATGAATTTCCATCAGCTGTAGCACACAATAATATTATGGGAATTCAGCCACACCCTGAAAAAAGTCATACAAACGGGCTGAAAATTTTAGAAAATTTTATTAATTTATAATTATAGAAACAGAGGGAATTAAATGACGTTATATCCGGCAATTGATCTTAAAGACGGACAGGCAGTAAGATTAACAAAAGGGCTTATGGAGAGTGCAAAAGTATACTCAAACGAGCCTTGGGAACTTGTAAAAAGATTTGAAGAGATGGGTGCTGAATGGGTGCACTTAGTTGACCTTAACGGTGCATTTGCAGGTGAGCCTAAAAACTTAGAGCAGATTAAGAAAATTCGTGCAAATTGTAATGTAAAACTAGAGCTAGGCGGTGGTATTCGTGATGAAGCTACTATTCAAAACATGCTTGAAATAGGAATCGACAGAGTTATTTTAGGGTCGATTGCAGTAAAAGATCCACAGTTTGTAAAAGATATGGCGGCAAAATACCCGATTGCAGTCGGAATTGATGCGATTGACGGTTATGTGGCAGTTGAAGGATGGGGTGAAGTTTCATCTATGAAAGCAACTGACCTTGCCCGTGAATTTGCTAATGCAGGTGTAGAAGCAATTATCTGTACAGATGTAGGTAAAGACGGGACTCTTTCAGGGGTGAATGTTGAATTTACTTTAGATATTGCTCGTGCTAGTGGAGTGAGTACAATAGCAAGCGGCGGTGTAAAAGATGAGAGTGATATAGAGGCTCTTATAGAGACAAAAGAAGTTGACGGTGTAATCATCGGAAAAGCGTTCTATGAGGGGACTCTAGACTTACCAAAAATGTTTAAGTTATTGGATTAATGGTAAAAAAATAAAAATTTCGATATTATTGTTCGAAATAATTTGCAAATTTTATAAAAAAGGATTTCGCTTGAAATTACTTGTCGTTGATGATAGTTCTACTATGCGCCGTATTATTAAAAATACTTTAGCTCGTTTAGGGTACAAAGATATACTCGAAGGAGCGGACGGTGTTGAAGGTTGGAACGCATTAGATGCTAATCCAGATATTGAGATGTTAATTACTGACTGGAATATGCCTGAGATGAATGGACTGGAACTAGTAAAAAAAGTACGTGCTGATGAACGTTTTACTGATTTACCAATTATTATGGTTACAACAGAGGGTGGTAAAGCAGAAGTTATTACGGCATTAAAAGCAGGTGTAAATAACTATATTGTTAAACCTTTTACTCCACAAGTTCTTAAAGAGAAACTTGGTGCTGTTATGGGTGTTGCCGAGTAATGCATGAGCATTATTATGAACTTACTGTAAAAGTTTCCTCTCACCATTCTTTATTTTCAGATTTTTTAGCAGACACTTTACCTGTTGGATTTGAAGAGACGGAAGAGGGCTTTATTATCAGAAGTGAAGATGACTTAGAAACTATAGCGTGGGGACTTGAACAGTTCCGTGAAGCACTGCAAAAAGCTTTAGGTGTCAGTATTGAATTAGAAACTGAACAAAAAAAGTTGAAAAATGATGACTGGGTTCAGCTTTATAAAGAAAGTATAGAACCGCTTACAATAGAAAAGTTTTACATCCATCCTACATGGAGTGAAGATAACCCTGATTTAATTAACATCGTTATAGATCCTGCACTTGCTTTTGGAACTGGACATCATCCGACAACGGCATCTGTACTTAAAGCAATATCAAAATATGTGAAGAAAGATGACAGTGTTTTAGATGTTGGTTGCGGCAGCGGTATCCTTTCTTTAGCGGCAATGAAGTTGGGTGCCAAAGTTGATGCATGTGATACGGATGAAATATCTGTAAAAAACTCTTTAGAAAATGCAGAATTAAATTCTCTAGAATTTTCTAAGATCTGGGAAGGTTCTTGTACAAATTTAGAGCAGCAATATGATGTAGTTGTTGCAAATATCGTTGCAGATGTTTTAATATTTTTAGCAAATGATTTGAAAAAAGCTTTAAAAGAAAACGGTATATTAATCTTATCAGGTATTTTAGATAAGTATGAAGATAAAGTTATAAGTGCCTATACAGATTGCGAGATTGTAGAAAAAATCAATCAAGATGAATGGGTAAGTTTAGTAGTAAAAAAGAGATAAATAATGGCAGATAAGCAAGAAAACAATAAAAATAATAATTTTTTTAATCAAAATCCTTTAATTACATTTGCAATTTTTTCAGTTGCTGTAATTTTAATCTTTAAAATGATGGTAGGTGAAGGTTCTGGAGAATCTTCAATCGGTGTCGGCACAAAAGTTAAGCAAGTAAGTTATTCTGAACTAAAATCTTTGGTTGAGAAAAAAGAGCTAAGTACAGTAGAGATTGGACAAAGCTATATCCGTGCAAAATCTTCAGACGGTGCAACTATGTTTACTACAAGAGTAATTCCTGAAGATAGCGGTTTAGTAGAACTTCTTGATAAAAATAAAATAGAATATACAGGTTTTAGTGAGTCAAACTGGTTTACAGAGATGTTTGGATGGTTGTTTCCATTCTTATTAATTCTAGGTATCTGGATGTTCTTTGCTTCAAGAATGCAAAAATCGATGGGTAACGGCATTCTTGGTATGGGCGCAAATAAAAAAATGGTGAATTCAGAAAAGCCAAAAACAAAGTTTGACGATGTAGCCGGTGTTCAAGAAGCTAAAGAAGAAGTTCAGGAAATTGTAGACTTTTTAAAATATCCAGGTCGTTATGTTGAGATTGGTGCAAAAATACCAAAAGGGGTACTTTTAGTAGGTAGTCCTGGTACTGGTAAGACACTTTTGGCAAAAGCAGTTGCTGGTGAAGCTGAAGTGCCATTTTTCTCAGTAAGTGGTTCTAGTTTTATTGAGATGTTTGTCGGTGTTGGTGCTGCGCGTGTACGTGATCTGTTTGAGCAAGCAAAGAAAGATGCACCTTCAATCATCTTTATCGATGAGATTGATGCTATCGGTAAAAGCCGTGCTGCTGGTGGTGTTATGGGCGGTAATGACGAAAGAGAACAAACACTTAATCAGCTTTTAGCAGAGATGGATGGTTTTGGAACAGATACGCCTGTTATTATTTTAGCAGCTACAAACAGACCGGAAATTCTTGACCAGGCATTATTACGTCCGGGACGTTTTGATAGACAAGTTCTTGTTGATAAACCTGACTTTGAAGGGCGTATCCAGATCCTTAAAGTACATGTTAAAGACGTTAAGATGGATGCAGATGTTGACTTGGAAGAGGTAGCTCGTCTAACGGCAGGACTGGCTGGAGCAGATTTGGCAAACGTTGTGAACGAAGCAGCGCTTTTAGCAGGACGTAAAAACCAAAAAACGGTAAAACAACAAGATCTTTTTGAATCTGTTGAGAGAGCATTAGCAGGTTTAGCGAAAAAGTCACGTCGTATTAACCCTAAAGAGAAAAAAATAGTAGCTTACCATGAAAGCGGTCATGCACTTTTAGCTGAAACTACTGAAGGTGCAAAAAAAGTTTCAAAAGTTTCTATTGTTCCTCGTGGACTTGCAGCTCTTGGATACACACTGAATAAACCTGAAGAAGACAAGTTCATGATGCAACGTCATGAATTATGGGCAGAAGTTGATGTACTACTTGGTGGACGTGCAGCTGAACAAGTGTTCTTAGGTGAGATTTCTACTGGTGCAGGGAATGATTTAGAGCGTGCAACAGACATTATCAAATCTATGGTACAAACGTATGGTATGACAGATATAGCAGGTTTAATGGTATTAGAGAAATCTCGCCAATCTTTCCTGGGACCAACTGGTGGAAGCGCTAGAGAATATAGCGATAAGATGGCAGAAGATATGGATACCTTTATTAAAGAGTCTTTACAGGAACGTTATATAGCTGTAATGGCACGTCTTGAGGAATACCGCGAGGCTATTGAAGATATGGTTTCACTTCTTTACAAGAAAGAGAATATTACGGGTGAAGATGTTCGTCAAATTATTAAAGAATTTGAAGAGAAAAACGGTTTAGAATCTAAACTTGTAGAAGAGGTTGAAAGTATCAAAGAGGAACTCAAAGAGGATGCTTCGATGAGTGATAAAGAGAATAAAGATGATGAGCAATAATCTATTTATAATAGCAAAATACTCGTATAACTATCTGCTTTACTCAGCAGCAGCTTTTGCCGTTTTTTATATATTCGGTTTTGAATTTTTAGCGACAATAGCTTTTTTTGTAGTTCTATTTTTCGTATATACATTCAGAAATCCGGAAAGAGAACTGCAAAACTTTGATAGTAGTAGTGTTCTTGCACCATGTGACGGTGTAGTTACTGCTATTGAAGAGTTAGAAGAGGGTGCATATCGTTACAAAGTAGAGATTGAATCATCTATTACAGATGTTGGAATTCTACGTGCCCCTATCAACGGTAAAGTTACAAATGTTCTTTTAGCAAAAGGTACAAAAGTAAAAAAAGCTTCAAAACTTTTTCATGATCTTAATGAATCTTTGACTATAGAATTTACAGATGAAAAAGATAACAGTGTAAAAGTTGTACACCGTTTAAAACAATCTGCAGTACCTATTTTTTCAGACCTTGTAGAATCTCAAAATGTTATGAAATCTATGAGATACGGTTTTGCTTCAAATTGTGTAACTACAATCTACCTCAAAAATAACGTAAGACTGAATCTTCAGTTATCGCAACAAATTACAGCATCACAAAGCTTAATAGCTTATTTCTCTTGATGCTGTTTCGCAAATAATAGTTTTTGCGTATCTATCTCAAAATCAAAATAGTGTGATCTAAAATTATTCGAGTCTATATGCAGTAATTGGATGTTCGCTGCTTCATAGTTCTTCGCTTCTAAATATAAAAGCCCAAGGGCAAATCTACTCTCATAAAATGATTTGTTTTTTATCTTTGATAGCTCTAATAATGCTATTGCATTGGCATGGTGTTTTGCAGCCGTAGAAGCTACAGCACCAAGATAAAGAGTATATGCGTCAGTTACTTTACGTTCATCGATTAAATGGTTATAAAGCGTATATGACTCTTCAAACTGTTGATCATAGAGTGATGCAAGTGCAAGTGTACTTTCAATCTCTTGAGAATAACGATCTGTAGACTCTAATTTCTCTTTTAACTGTTGGCGAAGATAGTAAAGTTTACCTGTAATTAAATTGATTTGAATATAAAGATAACGAGTGATGTAAGGGCCGTAATAGAGATCGTTAAATGTTAGACTCTGATCTTTTAGATAACTGATAATCTCCTTTGGATATTTAGAATCATTGTATGAATGAAAATGTGTATCCATATACATAATATGAGGGAGTATATCGTTAGGTAATAATGAAACAAGTTCTGCAGTGGCATTATTAGCTACTTCGAAATTATTTAACTTTGTTGCAATAATTGTATTGAGAACTAAATATAAAGGTCTTTTTTTGTCACTTACCTGGAGCCAGTCAGCCGCTAGCATATAGTTGTTCTCAGAGATAGCCAGCAGAGTTTTATAGAGCTCTTTTTCTTCACTTTCATCTTCCATATGGATAGAATCGGAAAGAATTGAACGGAGTTTTTCATATTTTGTATTTGTGAGTTGCGCTGTAAAAACAGCATATAAACCTGCAAGATAATTTTTAGAATCTAAGTAGTATGAACGTAAAAAGTGCTCATGAGCTTTATTGAGATTGCCAAGTTGTGCATATGTTAAAGCTAAGTTATACTGTAAAATAGAGTGCTTTGGCTGAATTTTAACAAGTTTTTGAAAATCATCATTTGCTTCTCGAAGTTGTAAGTTAAGAGCTTTTTTAATGGCAACAGTCATCCCTTTATTTACATTAGAAGATGAAGAACTTTTTTTAAGGTACTCTTGAGCAGATTTAATATTGTCGATGAATGTATTCGCATTCCCTTTACGAATGTAACTTATCGTTTGATCTGCATTAAACATTTTGTACGGAGAGTAATAAAATATTTTTTGGTAAGCGATATCTTTTGACTCTATAGTAACATCTCTATAAAGTTTTTGTGCCGCTTTAGGATCAAAAAGAGAACTTTTTAATTTGACATTTATTGGATAGGGCTTATATACGTCATCAGGAAACTTATCAGTTACTTTTTTCAGTTCAAGTGTTGCTTTTGCTATTTGTCCTGCTTTTAGCAATGTTAATCCCATTGCAAGTCTTGTACGCAGCTCTTCTTTGCCAGTTAAAAGCGCTGCTTCAAAATGTTTCACCGCAAGTGTAACATCTCCTACTCTTGAATATAAAAGTCCTAAAGTAAAATCATTTAATTCATCGCTGTTCATCTCCAAAGCGTCAATCGCATTATAGTTATTGTCAAAAAGAGCATTCATTTTGGCTTTTAAATTGTTTTGTATTTTAGGATAAGCATTTGATGTGGCATTGTTCAAAGAGTTTAGAGCTGCTAAATAGTTACGTTTATAGTAATTGATAAGTGTGTAATAGTATGAATATAGAGGAGAATTGACTTCATAAGGAAGATAGGCATATGCTAGGTCTATATAATATTGAAAACTTTCTTGATCGTTTAAATGTAAAGAACATACAGCTGCATTGATTGCACTTACACATCTTTTTTCATCATTTTCGATTGCTTTTTGAAAAGTCTCAAGTGCTTGTTTGTATTGTTTGTCTTTAAGTTGTGCTACTCCCAGATTGTACATAGAGATAGCTTGAGAGTATTGTGCAATTTTTTGGTAAAGAGAAAGAGCTTTTTCTTTATCTCCGTTAGAATAGAGATAATTGGCTTTTGCGATCATCTTCTCTAGTTTACTAGGCTCAACATGAACCTCTTGAGGTTGGAGTTTAGTTTCTAGAATGTTTTCATTAAGAGGGATATTATATTCATCACCTGATTTTGTAAAAAGTAGTATTACAATAATTAATAAAACAAGAACAAGAGCAATTAATATAAAGACTATAAATTTCTTTTTCGAATTACTATCATTTTCACCATCAGACTCTTTTGCACCGTGTGAATCATGGACAGCATCAATGTCTTCAATAATTATAATCTCTTCTTCTATTGTGTTTGCCATAAGTACCTAATTTCTTTAATTATATCATACAAGCAATTTTAATACCATTTTATAGCGAAAAAGTATTAGAAATAATATTTTAGAGAATAGATAATAGCGTCTTGGTAAGTCGCATATCCTAGTTTATGATCAGCATATCTATATTGGATACCGGGAGTAAAATTTTGTGTCATACTCCACCATAATGATATTGCACCATTTACTCCATACTCTTGGCCATCTCCGGTAGGAATTCCGTCACAAAGATAGTGCTTTTTCTCTCTTGCAAATTCAATCTCATGCCATTGAAATAGCTTGATTTTTTCACCAAAAATAGTCGTATCGTAATTAAATACCCACCCAGTCATATAACCGTTAAAACCGTTATAGTTTGAAGAATTTTGATAGTGTATTCCAATAAAAGGTTTAAACCAGAAGTTTGCCGTAGAATATTTGTAAGAAAAGCCTGTAATTAAATTATTTACATAAAAAGTTTTACTCTTTAGTGCAAAATCCTGTATATGAAGTGCAAACCCATTTTTTATATAGATATCAAAGATGGGTTTGAGAGCAAAACGCAAATCATAGGGATAAGCTTCATTATAATCACGATTTGGATTTTCAATATCTATATATCCGTAAAACTCACCCCATTTCCAACCTACACCGCCTTCAAGTTCTAAATATGTAAAATCTCTTTGTAAAGTTTGAGTAGCAGTTCTTTTACTCCAGTCAAAATAGTTAACACTTGCATTGAGAAATGAATAAAGTGTCTCTGCATATAATGATGCCGAGAAAAATATAAAAAGAAAAAAAAGTTTATGAGTATATATAGGAAATCCTTTAGTGTAAAAAGCTTGAATTTAAATAATGATAAGGAGATTAAAAAATATCTAGATCTTCTATCTCTTTAGGTGGAATTTTATCTAATTGTTTCTCTATGTTTTGCATGATTTTATTTTTTTCATCTATGCTCATATGATTTTCGAGAAGTTCAAGTATGTACTTAATGCCATTAGCATTTATTTTTTTTACACTGGCAATATAGTGGACAAAAGCGATTTTGTTAATATCGTTGATTGAGTAGAGTTTTTTTTCTATCCCTTCATGTTTTGGCAAAAGACCTTTATCTTCATACATTCTAAGGGTTCTGCTTTTTGCTTCAAGCATATCTGCTACACCGCTTAGGGGAATAACCGGTTTATCTTTATCTATCAAGGACAAAGTGTTTCTCCTGAATTGTAATATAAAATTATATCATAGGAATACTTTTGTTTAGAGTTGTTACATGTACTATGTAAAATATTTACATATATTATGTAAGAATAATTGTTTATTAAGGCGTATAACTATACACTAGAAATGTAAAATATTTGGCTTAATATGAAAAGAATGTAGAATATAGATGTAGTTAAACGAATAAAGGCATAAATGTATGAATATAGACAAAACAACTTTTAACGATGCAAAAAAACTTGCCACTAAATGGCAGTTGGAAATAGAACACAATAGGGAAAATGCTGAAAAAAAGTTTCATGCCATTATGCAACGTATGTTACAAGATCCGACAAATAAAGTTTTTTTAATTGAGTTGTTAGATCAAAGCTTTCGTTCACTGGATGCTAATCGCATTGCCGATCAGTTAGAGTATATATTTGAAAAATATAACAATACAACATTTTTTACGGAATTTGAGCAGTTACTGGTTTGGCTTTTTAGAAATGTCGGTATATATTTACCGTATATTTCAGTCCCGTTATTTATCAAGTACCTGAGAAACGATATTAAAAATATTGTAATAAAAGGGGAAGAAAAACCACTTAATGCACATTTGCAAAAACGTATTGATGAAGATACACGGGTAAATATCAATATTATCGGAGAGGCTGTTTTAGGCGAACAGGAAGCTAAAGAGCGTGTAGAAAAATATATAAAAGTATTAGAAAATCCAAATATAAATTATGTATCTATTAAGATATCCACTATATTTTCACAAATTAATCCTATAGCACATGAGTGGAGCGTTGCTCAGATATCTTCAAAACTGGAAAAGATATATGAATCTGCTATGAAAAACTCTTTTATCAATAAATATGGTAAGAAAGAGGCAAAGTTTATCAATCTGGATATGGAAGAGTATAGAGATATTAATCTGACAATTGATGTATTTATGAAAACACTTTCACGTAACGAGTTCAAAAATTTACATGCAGGGATCGTACTTCAAACATATATTCCAGAAACTCTAGAGCACTTGAAGAAACTTTACATATGGGCAAAAGAGAGAGTGGATAACGGCGGTGCACCAATAAAAGTCCGATTGGTAAAAGGGGCAAATCAGGAGATGGAACTTACAGAATCCTCTCTTAGAGGGTGGCCGTGTGTAACTTACTTGAATAAAGCTCAAAGTGATGCGAACTATAAAGTATTGATGGATTTTTTACTGGATCAAGAAGTAGCGCAATATATCCATATAGGTATAGCTTCACACAATCTATTTGATCAGGCTTTGGCATTTTTGCTGGCAAAGAAAAGAGGTGTGCAAGAGTATTTTACTGCAGAGATGCTCGAAGGGATGAGTGAAACGGCTTATCATATGTTGAAAAAAGATAAGATTAATGTCATTCTTTATGCTCCGACGGCAACAGCGCAAACTTTCACAAATGCAATCGCATATTTAGTCAGAAGGTTCGATGAAAATACAGCAGAGCAAAATTATCTCAGACACAGTTTTGGCTTGAAAGTAGGCTCTGAAGCATGGGATGTTCTACTTAAAAGCTACGATGATGCGCTCACGGCTATCCCTGATTTACCTATGATTCCATATAGAAAACAAGATAGAAATTTAGAAGTGCTAGAGTCAGATATAGATCCTGAAAACTATGTTTTTAAAAATGAAAGCGATACAGACTTTTCACTAAAGAAAAATCAACAATGGGCTCAAAAAATTCGTGATAAATGGAAAAACATATCTAAAACAGAACCTTTTAATACATCTCCTGTAGTTGGAGGAGAAGAGGTACACAGCGATGTTATAAAAGAGGTTATTGATAAGTCGCAGTACCACCAAAACGTTATTGTCGGGCAATGTGAAATGGCAACAGCAGAAGAATTACGAAGAGCTGTTCAGGTTGCTAAAAATGATCCGGATGAGTGGAGTGGACTAAGTCTTCAACAAAGAACAAAAATTCTGATGAATGTAGCAGATCAATTTAGAAAAAATAGAGCTGATCTGATAGGTGTAGCTGCTGCAGAAGTAGGAAAAGTATTTTTAGAAACAGATGTAGAGGTTTCTGAAGCTATAGATTTTTTAAATTTTTATCCATATAGTGTGAAAAAACTGAATGATCTTGAAGGTATTACAACTAAAGAAAAGGGTGTGGGGGTTGTGATCAGTCCATGGAACTTTCCTGTGGCCATAGCTACTGGCGGAGTTGCAGCTGCACTTGCAACAGGAAACAGAGTGATCCTAAAACCATCGTCAGATGCTGTTTTATCTGCTTATTTAGTGTGTAAATGTTTTTGGGACGGCGGTGTAAGTAAAAATGTGTTGCAGTTTGCTCCTACAGAGGGTGCACTTGCCGGTGAACATCTTGTAAAAAACAAAGATGTTGATTTTGTCATATTTACAGGGAGTGAAAGAACAGCTTTAGGGATGTTGCAAAATCGTCCAGATATTCACTTGAGTGCAGAAACAGGAGGAAAAGACGCAACAATTGTGACAGCATTGGCTGATCGTGATCAGGCTGTTAAAAATGTTATCGCTTCCGCATTTAACAACTCCGGACAAAAATGTTCTGCAACATCACTGCTAGTACTTGAAAAAGAGCTTTATGAAGATGAAAAGTTCAGAGATATGCTCGTTGATGCAACACATTCTTTAAATGTAGGTTCGGTTTGGGATTTTGAAAATAAAATCGGCTCACTGGTAAATCTCCCCTCAGGAAATTTAAAAAAGGCATTAGAATATATGGATGATAATGAGCAGTGGCTTATAAAGCCATCCTATGCGGATGATAATAATCCATATATGCTCAAGCCATCGATTAGATGGGGGACTCAAAAAGGAGACTTCTGTCATCTAAATGAGTTATTTGGTCCTGTTTTGAGTGTAATGTGTGCAGAGGACTTAGATAATGCCATAGATATAGTAAATTCAACAGGATACGGGTTGACATCGGGAATAGAGAGTCTGGATGAGCGTGAGAAAAAGCTTTTTAAAGAGAAGTTAAAAGCAGGTAATCTGTACTTAAACCGTGTAACAACGGGAGCAATCGTGATGAGACAGCCTTTTGGAGGTATGGGGAAATCGGCAATAGGAAGCGGGAAAAAAGCAGGTGGCCTTAACTATGTGTCTCAGTTTTTAAACATCGGCTTTGATGAGAGAGAGTTAAAGGAGCGTGCTGACAACTCCTACATCGCAAGATTGAAAGGGATTTTAAAAGAGGAACTTCAATATAAAGATATCCTCAAAAATGTGATTAAAACGCTTGAAAATTTTGCTTATTGGCTGGATAAAGAGTTTTTTGAAGAGCATGACTATACAAATATCAGAGGTGAGAGTAATATAATCAGGTATTTGAATGTTCAAAATATGGTGTTAATTATAGAAGAGGAAGATTCACTTTATGAAATGCTTTGTACAGTTGCTGCAGCAAAAATGGCAGGTGTACACTTACACGTATCACTGCCAAAAAAAATCGCCTCATTAGAACTATTATGGTTGATGGGAAAACTAGCCTTACTGCTTGATATGACAGACAGTTTTGCAAATGAAGGTATGCAAGAGAAGTTACGATCGGTTAAAAGTGCTGATCGTATCAGAACTCTCAAACGAAAAAATATAGCTCAAGATATCTATGAGAGTGCGGCTCAAGAGGTTGTTCATATTGCGAGTGAAGATTTTGTCCCTCACGGAAGAGTGGAGTTAATGCACTTTTTTATAGAACAGAGTATCTCTGACAGTTATCACAGATATGGAAATTTAGGTCTAAAAGGCCTGACACCAAAGGAGAAGTAGATGGATATACCTTTATTGAGTTCGTTTATCTTATATATGCTTGTAATGCTGGGTATAGGATTTTATTTTTATTTTAAAACAGATGATTTAAGTGACTATGTATTAGGCGGACGTGGATTAGGTCCGGGTGTAACAGCACTGAGTGCAGGAGCATCAGATATGAGCGGATGGTTGCTTTTAGGATTGCCTGGAATGATGTATAGTGACGGACTTGTCGGTAGTTGGATCGCTGTCGGTCTTTTTATAGGGGCATATTTAAATTGGCACTATGTTGCAAAGCCGCTTCGCGTGTATACACACCATTTAAACGATGCCATTACAATACCTGATTATTTTTCTAACAGATTTGAAGACAACAAAAATGGTTTGCGTGTAGTAACTGCTATAGTGATTCTTCTGTTTTATACGCTTTATACATCTTCGGGACTTGTCGGCGGAGCAAAACTTTTTGAGGCTACATTTAACTTAGACTATTCTACGGCACTGTTAATCGGAAGTTTTATCATCGTATCGTATACATTTTTAGGCGGATACAATGCCGTAAGCTGGACAGATTTTATCCAGGGGATACTTATGATGTTGGCCCTGGTCGTAACACCTTTAGCTGTATTGTCCGAGATAGGCGGAATAGAGAAGGTTATAGATATCATAGAGGTAAACGATATAACGAAACTCGATATTGTAAGCGGAAGCTCTTTAATAGGTATTTTATCTTTATTGGCATGGGGTCTTGGATATTTTGGGCAGCCCCATATCCTTGTTCGCTTTATGTCGATTAGAGATGAAAGTGAAATGGAGCGAGCAAAAGCTATAGGAATGAGCTGGATGGGAATCTCCATCTTGGGTTCACTGAGTGTCGGTTTCTTCGGATTTGCATACGTTGTTGCAAACGGAGTTGATCTGCAAGACAGTGAAAAGATTTTTATATCACTCTCTCAACTGCTTTTCAATCCTTGGATAGCAGGTTTTTTACTTGCTGCGATTTTAGCTGCGATTATGAGTACTATCGATTCACAGTTATTGGTATCATCCTCAGTATTGACGCGGGACATATATCATGCGATATTACATAAAGATGCAAGCGATAAAGAGTTGGTATGGGTTGGTCGTGCGACTGTAATGATTATTGCAGTTATTGCATGGTATATCTCTACCGATAGCAACTCTAGTGTATTAAAACTTGTTTCTTATGCTTGGGCAGGATTTGGAGCGGCATTTGGTCCTCTTATTATTTTATCTTTATTTAGTCGTGAGATAACGAAGACGGGAGCGATAGCAGGAATGGTTGTCGGATCTATTACTGTTATTGTCTACAAGCAATTAGAAGGGGGGATTTTTGATCTGTATGAACTGCTTCCCGGATTTGTTTTTGCTTGGATTGCGATAGTTGTAGTGAGTAAAATAAGTGGTGGCGCATCTCAGAGAAGTAAAGAGATATTTGATGAGGTGCAAGAGAAGCTACGTTAAATACTTTTAGAGAAGGTTGAAAAACCTACTCTTGTTGCTGCTCTATCCAGTTTTCAACTTCCTCAATCAAAAAACCGTCTACACCGTCTAAAACATGGTTTGCATTGGGAAAAGGGTACTGTGTATAGTTTTCGTTTTGAAGATGAGTACGTGTTGCAGCATATCTCTTATCTTCTTCATTGGCATCTCCCCATATATCAAAAACAGGGATGTTGATTTTTTTCATATTATCGTTGCAAGAGATCAGTTTACTCTCATTACCTCTACATCCGACAGCAATATAGCCTTTTACTCCACTTTTTGGATAGGAGACCAAGAAACTACTTGTCATTCCTGCACCTAAAGAGTGCCCTATAAGGTAGATGTTTTTTACACCTTTTGAATGTAAAAATTGTATTGCTTGATTGATCATGGCATTTACAGCTGGCTGTTCTACTTCAAACTCTCTATACTCTTTATGGTTTATCGGCATCTGTAGAGAAAGGGTATGAAAACCCATATCTTCATTCAAAGCTATTCTTAGAGGTTTTACTACTTTAAAATCAGGATTCTTACCTTTACCGTGAGCCAGAATAATTCCGTTTTCATTATTCCCTTGCAGATATAGAGAATGCTTTGGCATATCTATGGCAAGTAACTGCAAAGAAAGCATGGCAATAGTTAAAAAAAATTTCATATGAATTCCTTTCTATTTTGATTGATAGAAAGTATAGTTTGATAATATAAAATAAAAATAAAATATGGAGAAGACAATAGACAGCGAATACTGTCTATAATAAAGAAATTACATCCCTAGGTAAGGGTGTAAAGCTTGAGGGATAGTTATGCTGCCGTCTTCTTGTTGGAAATTTTCCATAATAGCTACAAGTGTACGTCCAACTGCTAAAGATGAACCGTTAAGCGTATGAACCATATCATTTTTCTTACCGTTTTTAAAACGGATTTTTGCACGTCTTGCCTGGAATTCTCTTGTATTTGAGATAGAAGAGATTTCACGGTAAGTATTTTGTCCCGGTAACCATACCTCAATATCCGTAGTATGAGCAGCACCGAAACCAAGATCGCCTGTACATAGGTTTACTAGACGATGCGGTAACTCTAATGCCGTTAAAAGATCAGATGCACACGCTACCATCTCATCAAAAACTTTTTCACTCTCATCAGGGTGTGTAATTGCCACCAGTTCAACTTTATGGAATTGGTGTTGGCGAATCATACCGCGAGTATCACGTCCTGCAGCACCAGCTTCTTTTCTAAAACAAGATGTGTAAGCCGTCATTTTTTTAGGAAGCTCATTTTCTGCTAAGATCTCATCTTGGTACAAGTTAGTAACCGGTACTTCTGCAGTAGGGATAAGGAAAAGTTCCGGGTCTTGCACTTTGTAAAGATCATCTTCAAATTTAGGAAGTTGACCAGTTCCCTCTAAGGCTTCTCTATTAACAAGTGCAGGAACACTTACTTCATCAAAGCCGCGTCCACGGTTAAAGTCAAGCATAAAATTTATAAGTGCACGCTCCAGTCTTGCACCCATACCGAACTGAACACTAAAACGACTAGTCGCTAGTTTTACACCACGCTCAAAATCGATCCAGCCGTTTTGTTCTGCGAGCTCCCAGTGCTCTTTAGGTGTAAAAGTAAACTCACGAGGAGTAAGAACTTTTTTAAGCTCAATGTTATCCTCTTCATCAGCACCATCTGGAACATTGTCATCTGGCATATTAGGAATAGCCATAGCGATAGCTTCAAGTTCCTCTTGCTTAATTCTTTGTACTTCGATAGCTTCTGCAACTTTCACTTTGTTTTCATCTACACGTGCTTTGAGTTCAGAGATGTCTTTACCTTCACGTTTATAAACACCGAACTCTTTACTCATGGCGTTTTGTGCCGCTTGAAGAGCTTCAAAATTTTTCTTTGCTTCTTTTAACTCTTCATTTTTTGTGCGTAAAGTTTCAAGGAGTGCTTCATCTACCCCTTTTCTTAATAGTTTTCTTTTTACTTCTTCAAAATCTTTTTGTAATAGTTTTAAATCAATCATTATATCCCTTCGTTTTTTTATTTGTTATGAGAGCAAGTCTTTTGCAATTTGAAATTGGTTAGCCGTCATTAAATGAATTTTTGGATGCAGTTCTTTGAGGTCTTCAAACAGTTGTTTACTAAGATCGAAACCTACTTTATACTCTTCTTCTAAACCGCCTTTGCTAGCTTTACGAAGTTTTTCGATCCAACAATCAGGTACGTTGATTCCAGGAACATGAGCTGAAAGAAATTGTGCTGTACGAAGTTTTGTGATCGGAAAAATTCCCAGAACAAGTTCAGCACTTTTATTTTCTGCACAACACTCTTTGTTAGCATTTTCTTTAAGTTCTAAAAGAAGTTTTGCATTTTCAACATCATAAACAGGCTGTGTGATAATTCCAAGTGCACCGTGTTTGATCTTTTTTTGCATTTTCTTTTGCAGTGTTTTAGGATTTTTTGCATAAGAGTTCACAACCGAAAACGGATAAATAGGTTGTGGAGCAACTGTAAAAGGTTTTCCCGCATAGTCCATTCCTGAATTAAAGGCAGAAATGATGTCAAGAAGCAGAGTACTATCTCCTTCAAATACACCTTTTGTATTTGGTTGATCAGAAATAGTTGCAGGATCTCCAGTTAGGGCTAAAACAGCTCTAATGTCGAATTCATTTGCACCGAGAAGATCAGATTGCAGGGCAATCTTATTGCGATCACGCATACTCATAGTAGCAATTACAGGTTTATTAAATCTCTCTTGCAGAAGTTTTGCACCAAAAAGGGCATTGAACTTCAGTTTTGCAAGTGGAT
This sequence comes from Sulfurimonas sp. C5, assembly GCF_029872055.1. Taxonomy (NCBI): domain Bacteria; kingdom Pseudomonadati; phylum Campylobacterota; class Epsilonproteobacteria; order Campylobacterales; family Sulfurimonadaceae; genus Sulfurimonas; species Sulfurimonas sp. C5. The sequence continues at coordinate 122,016 of NZ_JARXNQ010000004.1, read as the reverse complement.
TATCAGTCGTTGAAAACCCGTCAACAAGCTCGTGCAGACCAAGTGCTTCAATCTTGTCTATCATCGGAGTGAATGTAGCACTATGCCCCGGAGTAGTTTCGAGTGTTATATATTTACCGTTTTTGAGTTTATCTTTTAGTTTTTCAAACAAAAAAAGTCCTATTTCGCTATAATTGCGAAATTATATAATAAACAGAGGAAATTTATGCTAAAACTTGCAGTATTTGACTTTGATTCTACTTTAATGGACGGCGAAACGATCGATTTTTTTGCCGAAGAGTTAGGAATCGGAGAACAAGTAGCACATATTACAGAAGAAGCGATGAGCGGTAGACTCGATTTTTTTGAATCGCTTCAACAAAGAGTAGGGCTTTTAAAAGGGCTTGACTTTTCTATTGTAGAGAAAATTTCTCATAACCTGCCTTATATGAAAGGCGCAAAAGAAACAATTGCCGAGCTAAAAAGCAGAGGAATGACTGTAGTATGTTTCTCAGGTGGATTTAGAACGGCAACGATGTATGCAAAAGATATCTTAGGATACGATGCAGACTTCTCAAACGCTTTACATGTTAAAGACGGAAAACTTACAGGACTTGTGGGTGGTGACATGATGTTTAACTACTCAAAGGGAGATATGCTGGTTCGCCTGCAAAGCATTTTAGGAATTTCTGAGGAAGAAACACTTGTATGCGGTGACGGTGCAAACGATTTGAGTATGTTCGCACACGCAGGAACACGTGTAGCATTTTGCGGTAGAGAAATCTTAAAAAAAGAAGCCAATATCATCGTAGATGAAAAAGACTTGACAAAAATTTTGGAGAAAATATAGTGCCAAATTCAGTACTAGAAAAAACAGTGTGGAGACAATACCACAAAGATAACAATTTTAGAGAAAAATTAGCAGAGTTTACAAAGATAGACATCATTGACTTAATTGACGATGATAAAAAACTCTATGCGGTATTAAAGTCAAAACTGACAAAAAAAGAGTTGAAACTTTTTGCTATGGATACTGCCGGAATCAATGACGAAAACATTAAAGAAGAGTTTGAATACAGTGATTCTGATCTTGAAAAAGCAAAATACAAACTCTATAAAAAATTAAAACAAGACAAAACAAGATTACCGTTTCGTCAAAGTTCTGTAGAAGATTTTGAAGACTAGTTTTAGACTCCTTCGAGTCTAAAGTCTACTTTGTAACGATTTTAAAACTTACCCGTCTCGATAACTTTTTATATTCCACTTCATGATATATTTTTCTTTTTGACGAACTAAAACCGCTTCCCACAATTATTTTACTTAACCATTTTTGCATTTGAAGATCTTGTGCTTTAAACAAAGAGCTAAATACCGAGTATGCACGCTGCATTGAAAGTTTTTCATTCTTTAGGTATCTACTAGTATATTCCTCTTTTGCCCATTCGCTTGAAGTATGTCCATTTATTTGTAATTGTGCGACAGATTCATCGTGTTGCTTCAAAAACGGGATGAGTTTCTTTCCAAAATTATGGATAAAAGTTTCTTGCTTTTGTGAGAGTTTGTAGACACCTGTTTCAAAATATAATGAAGGACCAAGTAGCTCAATATTGAGATCAGATGAAATTGTTATTTGTTTGTTTTTTATCTCATCAGCAAAGAGTTCACATAATTTTTGATACAGAGATTTTGAATTATATTGCACCTTCACTATAGAAGTGTCTTTTTGAAGTTTTGTAATCCACATATTTGATTCTTGTGAATTGTTGTCTGTATGTATACCGGCTACTGCAGCTTCTGAATTGTTTAATATAACCACTGCATTGAAAATATCATAGTTTTCAGAACCGTAATGTTCTTGTCTGAGCATTGCCAAGTTTGAATCTAAGAGCATTGCCAAAGCATCTGTATTAAAGGCATCTTTTACATAACCTACACCCATAATAGTACCGTCTGAAAACTCTTTAATGTCGTTAAGACCACTAGGATATGTTGTAAATATTTTTTTATCAAGTAAGATGTTTTTGTAAAGGTCAAATTTTATCAGACGGATATGTTCCTGTTGCAGGGCATTGTACTCTATTAATGAGACAACAAAATTATTATCTCTCAGGCGTAAAAGTTTCTTAGGTGTAACTAGGTTTTCAGATTTGTATTGTTTTAGCCATAGTTTATTACCGTTTTCGGTAATTCTCATAAGTGTGGCATCTGTATTGTTGTCATACGAAGTCGTACTCACAACGACAATACTTCCGTCTGCTGCCTGTGCTGCATCTATACCTTTATCGTCATATTTGGTACCGAACTTTTTACTCCAAAGTTTATAGCCATCTTTTGTAAATCTTGTTAAAAAGATATCGCTTACACCTAAACCCGTTTCAAACATATTGTCATTATTATCTCTAGTTGTAAAAGAGGAACCGACTGCTAAAACACCGCCGTCGCTAAGGAGTACAAGTTTACTCATTCGATCATAGTTTTTGGTTCCAAACATTTTGTTAAAAACTATTTCACCTTTTGCATCAAGACGAACGATTATTAATTCACCATCAAGTGTATAGCCACCTACAAAGTAACCATCATCTGGTGTTTTTACTAGCGCTACAGCTTTATTGAAACGTGAAAGTTTTGCAACTTTAGAGAGAATAATATTCGCCTGATTATCTGCTTGAATGAGATGCATTTGTGTCCCGTAAGAACCTGAAACACTTGCAAGGTATTCGAATGGATCGGAGTATGTTCTGGCTTGATGAGTAGTATGCTCGTTTTGGTTTGAAAAACCTATTGCAGAGATTGTTCGATCGTAGTTTTGAGTAATATCTAAGAGTGCTGCGTCAAAAGGTTTGTGAACGATAATCGAGTAGTTTTTTTGTTGAGCGTATAGTGATAAACTAAAGAATAAAAAGATGAAAAGAATACTTCGCATTTGCCTACTTTTTTAGAAAAATAAAGCAAAAAATATTCCTAAATTAAGAGTTTGGAGCTCATAGACCTCAAAAGAGGTCTATTTTCATTTGATTATTTTAAATTTTCAAATGGGTTTGTTACAACTGCTTTACGAGTTACAGTGTATGGTACTAGTGCAGCAGCACGAGCACGTTTGATTACGTTAGAAACCATATCTTGGTGACGTTTACAGTTACCTGTTAAACGACGTGGCATGATTTTATATCTCTCTGAAAGAGAAAAACGTAAGTTAGCTACATCTTTATAATCGATGAAGTCAACTTTTGCTTCACAATATTTACAATATCTTTTTTTGTATTTTCTTTTTTCTGACATGTTATTACCTTTTATCTATTTTTTTCTAAAATGGAATTTCATCTTCATCTATATCTATTTCAGGTATAGAGTTGCTACTAGGCATCTCTCTACTTTGTTGAGCCGCAGCTTGATGAGAGTAGCCTTGATTTGCTTGGCCGTAGTTATTTTGTTGCATCGGTTGTTGCTCATAACTTGGCTGTTGCATTTGTGGCGCTTGATAAGATTGCGGTTGTCCTTGTGCAGGAGCATTGTAATCATTTGCACCATAACCTTGTGGTTGTCCCATATCTTGACCCATAGCAGGATTTCCACCTTTTGCGTCAAGCATTTGCATAGATTCAACTATAACAGAATGTTTAGATCTTTTTTGTCCATTTTGGTCGACCCATTGTTCAAAGCTTAATCTTCCTTCAACAAGGATTTTACTTCCTTTACGAAGGTATTGGTTTGCGATCTCTCCACTTCTTCCGAAGAAAGTGATATCAACAAAACATACTTCCTCTTTTCTTTCACCATTACTAGTGAATCTGCGAGTTGTAGCGATTGCTGATTTTGCAATTGAACTACCGCCTTGAGAGTATCTAAGTTCGATATCGCGTGTTAAGTTTCCTACCAAGATTATTTTATTGAACATAAGCTTTCCTTAATTATTCAGCAGCTGCTTCTTCTGTAGCTGGAGCTGCTTCTTCTGCTTTTGCAGCTGGAGCATTTTTAGTTTTTTCAACAAGTGCATCCCAAGCTTTTGTTTCAGCTTTTTTCTCGTACTTGATAGTAACGAAACGAAGCATTTCTTCATTGATACGGAAACGTCTTTCAATTTCAGCGATAGCAGATGGCTCTACTGTATAATAGATTACATGGTAATAACCACGTTCATTTTTAGCGATTGGGTAAGCAAGTTTTCTCATTCCCATTGCATCTGTAGCAGCGATTTCACCACCGTTTGAAGTAATTACTTCTTCGATTGCAGCGATGTTGGCTTGAATTTCTTCAGCAGTTAATGTAGGTTTTACGATTACTAAGTTTTCGTATTTTCTCATAACGTATGATCTCCTCTTGGTATTGCCAGTTACGGCTTTTGTTTCCCTTTCGGATCTAAAATATAACTCTGTACTTAACAGAATTACAAAGAGAAAGGAACTCGGAATTATATCTAAAATTTTCTTAAAGATAGCACATATGATTTAGATTAGTTTTATGACAATTTGTCATGGTTTTTTATGATTTAATTTTTTTAGGATATAGTTTCAAAAATAAGATATTAAAGTTATAAATAAAATGGCAAGAAAAACAACAAGAAAAAGAAAACCAAGTGCTACAAAAAATTCTAAATTTTTAACTTATGTCGCATGGTTTTTGGCGATAGTGGCATTGATGCTCAGTTCATTGGTTGCAGGGTATTATTTTGGATTTAAAGATGCAAAAGATCAAAATACGAAAACAATTCTTCAAGAGAAGAAAAAAACTAAAGAGTTACAATCAAAACTGGAGAAAACTACACATAAACAAGAAGATGTAGCAAAAAGACTTCAAGAAGTTTTGAAAAAAGAGTCTAAAACTTATACCTCCGCTTCTCATGAAATTGATGATGCAGAATTGGTAAACCCTCCAAAACAAATACAAAAAACAAAAGTTGTGATGACACACAAACCAAAACTGGCTATTATTATTGATGACGTAAGTACAAGTGCACAAGTGCATTCGATTAAATCTTTGCACATACCGATTACAATGTCCTTTTTACCGCCTAGTCCTGCACGCCCAAATTCTGCTAGATTGGCTGCGAAAGAAGGCTTTTATATGGTGCACTTACCTATGGAAGCTGAGCATTTTTCTAAGGAAGAGCCGTATACTTTACATGTAAGGGATACTCAGCAAGAGATCATGCAAAGGGTTGCAGAGATCAAAACACTTTTTCCAAAAGTGGCGTATATTAACAATCATACAGGTAGCAAGTTTACATCAAATGAAATTGCAATGAACAGACTCTTTTTTGCCTTGAAAAAAGAGGGTGTACATTTTGTAGACAGCAGGACTACAGCAAAAACTCAGGCTCCGAAAGTCTCTAAAAATTATGGTATTGAATACGTGGCACGAGATGTGTTTTTGGATCACCATATGGAAGAAGAGTATGTCAAAGAGCAGATTGAAAAAGCTGTAAAATTTGCAGAAGAACATGGAAAGGCAATAGCGATAGGGCATCCGCACAAAAATACTTTGCAAGCACTTGCTGAATCCAAAGAACTACTTAAAAAAGTACAACTTGTACAGGTGAAAGATATCTATTAGATATGATTCAAACAATAGATTTTCAAATAGAAGCATTGAAGGATATGAAAAAATATCCTAAGCTCTTCTATCTTGGAAATCTCGCCTTATTAAACTCGAAAAAAATATCTGTTGTCGGTAGCAGAAAACCTAATCAGTATGCACGTAGTTTAACACAAGAACTTTGCTCTAAACTCTCTGCTCACGGTGTTACAATCGTAAGTGGCGGTGCAATAGGGATAGATGCGATAGCACATAAAAGTGCAGGGGCAGAACATACTATAATGGTTGCAGGCACAGGTTTAGATACCCGCTATCCGGCGATCAACAAAGCACTCATATCTGACATAGAACAAAAAGGATTGGTTCTCAGCCAATTTGAATCCGGTACCACTTCAAAAAAATATAATTTTCCACTTAGAAATGAACTTATTGTAGCCCTTGGTGAAATATTAGTGGTTGCTTACGGTGATCTTAATAGCGGAACTTCAAGAAGTGTAGAATATGCACAAAAAATGGGAAAAGAGATATATGTTTTTCCTCATAGAATAGGGGAAAGTGAAGGTACAAATAAACTTTTACAAGATGGAATAGCGAAAGCTATCTACGATATAGATAGTTTTGTTTCGATGTTTGAAGAAGAGAGTCAAAATAGAATTGAAGCAGATGAGTTTTTACTATTTTGCAGAAAAAATCCCAATTATGAGGATGTGATCAGATATGATGCACAAAAACTTTTCGCATACGAACTTCAAGGGAAAGTTGAAGTAAAAAATTTAAAAGTATATGTCCTATAAAGAAGAAAAATATGTTAATTTTTTGAACATAAAATGCATATAAAGATAGCAAATATAGATAACTTTAATAACAAAATATGTAAAGATTGAGATGCCCTTTTTTAATATAATCCTTTTTTAATATTTAAGGAGAAAAAATGATTAAAAACATAGCATTAGCAACTTTATTATTGTCAACAGGTTCATCTGTACTTCAAGCAGAGGAACATAAAAATTCAAATGAATTCTATGTGGTTGCTAAAGCATTATATACTATAGGGAAAACTATACCAGAAGGTGTTAGCATACTTAAAGGGAAAAGCGGTAAAGGAATGGGAATTGATATAGGTTATACTCTTCCTTATAATTTTGCGCTAGAACTTGATACATCATACAGTAAAAATGATATAACTGAGTACAGTGATGGCGAAGTTAGAGCATTAACTGCAAAATATTGGACATATGCAGTAGATGTAACATACACATTACCTGTAACACACTCTTTAGCCCTTATGGGGAAAGCAGGTTATGAGTTTGAACACGAAAAACTGGATGGAAGAACAAAGAAAGATAACGGTATGGTGTATGGTGCAGGTGTTGAGTACCATATCAATGAACATTATGAGGGTATAGTAGAGTATGAAGACAGTACAATTGATTCTGCCCGTGGATCAAGTGTATATGCTGGGATAAAATATATTTTTTAATTTTTATTAAACGATCTTATCTGGATTTTACAAATCTAGATAAGAAAAATTAACTTTAAATAACTTTGTGCTTCTAAAATAGCTATAGTTGAGTATTTAACAAGATATAATACTTTGATGAAAGAAGTAAAAAAGTTATTCCTCGGATATAAAGAAAAAGAACTTAATTATAAGTTTAGTGTTTGGCAATATGCACATTTGTTAAATCAGATAAAATATGTCTTGGCAATTACAGGTTTAATTTATGTAATGATGGGAAGTATAAACTTCTTTATTTTTACTTCTGATATACATAACTTTCTCATTATTATTCAACTTATTGTTGTACCTAGTTATGCATTTATGCTTTCATATTTAGCATACAAAAAAGTAGATCAGAAAATTTTAGAAACTTTATTGTTTTTAGCACCTGTTCTTACATCTTCCATTCATGCTTATATTTTTTCACATATGGAATCTTACAGCAGCTATCAAACAGAGTTATATCTGATGATTTTTTGGAATCTAACGATTTCAGGATTACGTTTAAATCAAGCAATCGTAGCTTCGCTTTTCGTTTTTGCTGTAGGGGAAATATATCCTTTAATAGCTTTTGAAGATCAAAACACAGGTTTTCTGCTTAACACTATGTGGATGTTGGCAAGCTTACTACTTGGAATAGTGGGAGGAATCCTACTACATCTTTCTAAAAAGAATAGCTTTGAAAAAGAGTTAGAACTCCACCAGCTAGCTACAATGGATAAATTAACAGGTGTACACAACCGTGTAGAGCTGGATTCAATTTTAGTACAGGAATTAAGGAGAGCAGAAAGATATAAGTCAAATATCGGTGTACTGCTTTTAGATATCGACCACTTTAAAAATGTTAATGATACATACGGACATTTGGTTGGTGATGAGATACTGATAGGGGTATCTAAAATATTAAGTGAAAATATCAGAGCAAGTGATTATATTTTTAGATTCGGTGGTGAAGAATTTTTAATAATCTGTTTGGAAGCTGATGAAGCAGAGATTTTTGAACTCGCTGAAAAAATACGCTTGAGAATATCACAATACGAATTCCCAATTGTGGGATATAAAACACTTAGTATAGGCGCTACAATAAATCATCGTAATGATACGGTCGGTTCTATTATTAGAAGAGCAGATGAAGCTTTATATGAAGCAAAACAAACGGGTCGTAACAGAGTTCGTTACAAATAAAAACACATCACAAATATATCTCAAAATAAAGCAATAAACTTCTCTCACAAAAATGTAATTTTTCATCTAGTAGATTCTTAAGACTTTGTATGATATATTATTTAGATGAAAAATTTTAATTTAAATACATTTTTAATCAGCATAAGTTTTGCTTTGGACCTTGTTGAAAAAGAGTTATTGGGTGTCCATAACTTTCATTCTAAACGAGTTGCATATATATCGCTGCGTTTGGCAAGGTTATTAGGTTTGGATTCAAAAGAATCTTTTGACTTGGTTTCGTTGGCTGTAATGCATGATAACGGGTTAACAGAAGCAGCACTGAAGACAAACCTTGTTGAAGAAGAGTTTTATAAATTAGAACAACTCAAAGAGCATTGTGTGATCGGTGAAAAGAATGTTCGTGATTTTCCTTTTTTAACAAATCCAAAAAATATAATTTTATATCATCACGAACATTATGACGGTAGTGGTTTTTTTGGCAAAAAAGGTGATGAAATTCCTTTAATGTCACAAATAATTGCGTTTGCAGATCTTTTAGATTCGGCATACACATTAACAGACAGTAGTTTAAAAAATAAACATGACATATACAAATATGTTGAAGAAAATAAAGGGATACTTTTTGATCCTATAATAGCAGAAGCCTTTTTTCAGCTTGCCAGAACAACAGCTTTTTGGCTTGATGTAACGGATTTTATGATAGTAGAAGCTATATGTAATTATGTAGAAGAGTTTACTGTAGATATAGGCTGGAATGGTATCTTTCAAGTTTCTAAAGTCTTTTCAAAAATCATTGATACAAAATCAAAGTTTACAGCCAGACATACGGCAGGTTTAATTGAAAAAATAGAAACAATGGCTATATATTATAAGTTTGACCAAGAAAAAGTTACTAAGCTGAAAATTGCTGCATCATTACATGATCTTGGAAAGCTTGCAGTTTCAAATAAAATACTTGAAAAAGAAACTTTTTTAGATCCGGAAGAGATAAATACTATACAATCACACACTTATTTTACCCATAGAATTCTACATAAGTTGGATGCTTTTGAAGAGATAGAAGAGTGGGCATATCAACATCATGAAAAACTTGATGGGAGTGGATATCCCTATGGTCTCAGTGCTGATGAACTCTGTTTTGAATCACGATTGATGGGATGTTTAGATATCTATCAAGCTTTAACAGAGCATAGACCATATAGAGAAAGTGTTTCTCATACGACAACGATGAAGATTATGACAGAGATGGTGGCAAATAATAAGATAGACAAAATTATTACAAAAGATATAGATAAGGTTTTTGGTATCTATATAGCGTAAGAGTGTAATGACTTTTTAGTGTTGAGACTTTAATATCTCTGTTAAAGTCTCACTGTTTATAGGTTTGTAGTAAAAATAACCTTGTGCTTCAGTACATCCGTTACTAACTAAAAACTCTGCAATTTGTTGGGTCTCAACCCCCTCTGCAATAACTTCAAGATTTAAGTTTTTACCAATTGAAATAATTGCTTTTGTAAGCTCTTGATCATCTTTATCGACTAAAGCATCCATAATAAAAGACTGATCAATTTTGAGCTTATCTATAGGGAGCCTCTTGATATATGCAAGAGATGAGTGTCCAGTCCCAAAATCATCAATTGCAAGTCTAATGCCAAGATCCTTTAGTTTCTGTAACATAATAATTGCATGTTCAGGATTTTTCATGACCTGTGTCTCTGTTACTTCAAACATAAGATTGTCAGTAGATATTTTCGAAACGTTAATAGCTTTTTTTACAAACTCTATAAAATCTTCCTGATTCAATTGAACAATAGAGAGATTAATTGAGAGAGTACCTACATCAAAACAGTCATTAATCCATTGCTGAAACTGCTTCATGGAGTCTAACATCACTTGTCTGTCTATTTCTACAATTAGTCCTGTATCTTCAGCCAGCGGTATGAATTTAAACGGAGGAACCAGTCCCATCTTTGGATGATTCCATCTAACAAGTGCTTCCATACCGATAATTTTACTGCTAGGGATATCTACCTGTGGCTGGTAGTACACTTCAAACTCTTGATTTACCAGGGCTTGTCTAAGTTGTGTCTCCAGTGTAATACGTTCAAAAGCCTTTTCAGTCATATCATTTGTATAAAACTGATAAGTATTTCTCCCTTTTTCTTTAGCTTTATACATAGCTGCATCGGAGTTTTTCAGTAGTTCTTCTGATGTTTTTCCGTGAAGAGGAAAAAGTGTAATACCGATACTACATGTTATATAGAATTGATGGTGGGAAATAATAAAAGGCTCTTTGAATATATTCATTATTTTTTGTAGTATACTGAGAATATCATGCTGGTTATCTAAGTTACTTAATAAAATAGTAAATTCATCCCCTCCCATACGGGCAACAGAATCGCTTACTCTTACAGCACGTTGAAGATACTCCCCTACGATCATTAAAAGTTTGTCTCCAAAGTGGTGCCCGAAAGAGTCATTTATCTCTTTAAAGTGATCCAAATCTATAAATAAAACTGCGAATTTTTCTTTAGTTCTTACAGAGTTTTTAATACTTTGTTCAAGTCTGTCAAGAAACAAAAGTCTGTTTGGTAAGTCGGTTAAAGAATCATATTGAGCTTGGTGTTGCAGTAAGAGTGAACGTTCGTCAAAAGCTTTTGCAAGTTCTTCAAGTTCATCGTTTGTTCCAAGAGGGCTACAGAAAACTTCACTTTTATTTTCAACATTTTTAACTCTGTTTACAAGTGTAAGTATTGGTTGTGTAATAGTGTCTGCCAAGAGATTGGATAAGATGATACCTACAACCGTAAACACCAAACCGACTAATATGAGTTTTAATAATATCTCTTTAAGCGGAGCCAAATAAATATTTGTAGGTACCCCGATTTGTAAAACGACTCCAAGTTGTTTTAATAGTGAGTCTTGATGGGTATCCTGTACAGAGGAGTGATATGTTATATCTTCATCAAAATTGCGTGAAAAGATATTTTGCTCATTATGGAAGAGTTTGATATATATGTCTGTATTGTTTGTCAAAACCCGGTTAGCTATCTCATCTATTTTAAAAACGACAATAGCTGCACCTTGAGTAGTATTGTAGTATTCAATAGGTGCTATAATGACTAGTTTATCGTCGTTATCTTCAATAAAGTACGATACTTTTCCAAGAGCAAGTGCAGCTCTGAGTCTGGAAGATTCATTATAGAGAGGGATGTTCTCTTGTGTTTGGAAAATAGCTCTGCCGTCAAAGTCAACAATATTTAAATATAGAACATCTTTTCCTTTCATAAAATTTTCTACCAAAGGAGGCAGGTAAGTTTTTCTACCGTTTTTGTCTATAAGGGAGTTTATAATTAACTCATTTTTAGTTAAAAGAACAGAGTTGTCTATTAGATAACCGATCCTTTGATCAATTTTTTCATAAATAGAGTGTGCTCTTGTTTTTAAAAGAGTATCCATCTGGTTACTCATGTTGTTATTTACAATAAATAAAACAATAAGTGTAATGAGAAAAATAGCAAGAGCAATCAGAGTAGAGATTAAGATGATGACTCTTTCCCGGATACTTTTAAAAGCTAATTTTTGCAAAAATCCCATATTAATAAACTCTTTTTACTTGTTTTTTACCGGTACTAAAATACCATTTGAATTGTATTTTGCCATGTAATAATCCCTACCGTCTAAAGCATCATGATTTGCTTCGGTAAAGGCAGGTGCATATGTTTTCACTGCACCTTCATATTTTGGTAAGTTTTCAAGTGCTTGTTTCACCTTTGTTTTGTCTGTAGTACCTGCTTTTTCGATTGCTAATTTTAATAAATATACTATGTCATAAGCTTGAGCAATGCCGACAGATGCCTGAACGGGAGATTTTTTACTCAGCAGATATTTGTTTTTGTAGCTATCAAGAAGATGTTTGGCTTTTGTGTTTAACTGGTTATTGAAAGAGAATGTTTGAAAAACATTTAAGTTTAACCCTTTTAAAAGATTTTCATTCTCTTTGAAAAAGTTTCCGCTTGTAATACCCCAATGGGAAATAACAGGCAAACTTTTTTTACGCGCTTTTAGTTCTTGAAGAATTTTTGAGGCTTCAAAAGGATTCGCTACCATTATTAAAGCGTCGGCTTGTGAATCTAGGATCTGAGAGATCTCTTTTTTAAAGTTATTTTGTCCGCGGTTAAATACAATTTCTGTAATATTTTTGATATTGTGCTCTTGACAATATTGTGTCATAAGTTTTAAATTATTTCTACCCCAGACAGAGTTTTCAACAATTATTGCAGGTTTTTTATATTTTTTTAGAGTATAACCGGCAATAAAATTTGCAGCTATATTATCATTTGCAGATACACGAAAAATATAGTTATCTTTATAGCCGTTGTTTACAAGTCCAGCTGTTGCAGCCCAAGGAATGAAAAAAGGTATTTTGAGTTGCTCAATTGTGTCAAGCTCTGCTGAGATAACAGCACCGTGCACACCACCGATAATCGCTACAAGATGTTTATTGTGTGAAAACTCTTCAATATTTTGAATCCCTTTGCTTGCAAGAGCTCTGTGATCTTTTACAATGATTTCCAAAGGTTTTCCAAGAACACCGCCTTTGGCATTTATCTCAGAAACCGCAATCTCTGCACCTCTTTTTATAGCTAAGCCGGCAACTTTTGTGTCGGAAGAGATGTCTGTATCTATACCGATTAAAATATGATCGTCATTTTTAAAGTTTGCACCATATTTGTTATAGAGGAGTTCCTTGGTTTTTGAAATAATATTAGAACCGATTACCGCTTCATATTTTTGAGGAATATAGGCAGTTCTTTTTGCAAATTCTTGACGATCTTTTTCACTGATAGTATGTATTTGCACACCGGAATGTTTAATCGTTTCCAAGAGTTTTTCTTCACGTTTATGTGTCTCGTCTCTTTCCCAAGGAGTGATCTCTTTAGCTGTTTCTATAAGGGTCATTTGTATGTTCTGGGGTAACTTAGAAAATGTTTTTTCACTAAAAGATAATACATATCCCAAGTAAGCATGCTCACTTAGAGTAAGATCAGATTGTTCTTTATAAAAGCCCATACTTACAATGGCAACTAAAGGGTTCTCCTGACCATCTACAACCTTGTCGTGAAGCGCTTGTTTTGTAGAATAAAAATCGATCGCAACAGGTTCTGCTCCGAATGCTCTGAACTGTTCCATAATTATACGGCTTTTCATAACGCGGAATTTTTTGTCTTGAAAATCTTTTGGAGAGAGCAAAGGCTCATTTGCAGTGAAATGTTTAAACCCATTTTCCCAAAATGTCACACCGATAAGACCGATCGATTTAAGGTTATGAAGAATCATCTCTCCAGGTTCACCGTCAAGCATTGCATAAACATCTTCACGTGAAGGGAAATAAAACGGGAGATCGGCATATTGGACAGATGGTACTGCTACACTCATTTTTGCAGTTGGTGTTAGAATGATGTCAATATCACCGTTTCTTGCCATCTCAACCATTTGATGGTCATTACCCAGTTGTTGTGCAGGAAAAATATCGATGATTACTTCACCTTTTGTTTTTCTCTTAACTTCATTTGCAAATTTTACTGAAGCTTCATGCAAAGCACTGTCCACAGGGGTATTATGCCCAAGTTTTAAATGTATAGTATTATCTGTAAGGGTTTCTTGTACGGTGGGAAGAAGCGTTTCTTCATTGTTAAAAATAGATGAACTCAATATTATAAACAAAGCAGTTAGAAGTATTACAATAATGGTAGCAATAGCTTTCATGTAAATTCACCTACAAAATTATATGATGTCTATTATATATAAATACTCTTAAAATATCTATTTTTCTATGAATGAACAAGTTCATTATCCCCATTTAGTTATAATTTCACCTATGAAAAAAGAAGCAGAATTTAAAGTAGCATCAGAGTATCAGCCCGCAGGTGATCAGCCGCAGGCGATCGAAAAATTATCAGATTCCATTATAAAAGGGAATCGCTATCAGACACTAGAAGGTGTAACGGGAAGCGGAAAAACACATACGATGGCCCGCATCATCGAAAAAGTAAAAATGCCTACTATTATTATGACCCATAATAAAACGCTTGCTGCACAGTTATATTCTGAATTTCGTCAATTTTTTCCAAATAACCATGTGGAATATTTTGTTTCTTATTACGATTACTATCAACCTGAAGCCTACATTCCTCGTCAGGACCTTTTTATTGAAAAAGATAGTGCGATCAATGATGAGCTGGAGCGTCTGCGTTTAAGCTCTACGGCAAATCTTCTCTCTTATGACGATGTAATAGTCATTGCCTCTGTTTCGGCAAACTACGGTTTGGGAGACCCGGAAGAATATATGACTATGGTTCAGGCTATTGAAGTGGGGGATGAGATCAATCAAAAACAACTACTGCTTCGTTTAGTTGAAATGGGATATACGAGAAATGATTCCTATTTTGACAGCGGACATATTCGTGTAAACGGTGAATCAATTGATGTATATCCGCCGTATTTTGAACAAGAAGCGATCCGCATAGAGTTTTTTGGAGACGAAATAGAAGCTATCTATATAATAGACGTAATTGACAATAAAAAACTTGAAGAGCATAAAAGTTTTACTATCTATGCAACGAGTCAGTTCAGCGTTTCCCAAGATAAGATGGCAGTAGCGATCAAGAGAATTGAAGAGGAGCTGGATGAAAGGTTAGATTACTTTCAAAAAGAGAATAAGCTGGTTGAGTATCAACGTTTAAAACAAAGAGTTGAGTTTGATTTAGAGATGCTTGAAACTACGGGGATGTGTAAAGGAATTGAGAACTATTCAAGACTGCTTACAAATAAAAAGCCGGGCGAAGCACCGTTTACACTGCTTGATTATTTTGAAGCTAATCATAAAGAATATCTTGTAATCGTGGATGAATCCCATGTCTCTCTACCACAGTACAGAGGGATGTATGCAGGGGATCGTGCTAGAAAAGAAGTTTTAGTTGAATATGGTTTTCGTCTTCCTTCAGCACTTGATAACCGTCCTTTAAAACTGGATGAATATATAAATAAAGCACCTCATTACCTTTTTGTTTCTGCAACACCGAATGAGTATGAGTTAGAACTTTCTGCTGTTAAAGCTGAGCAAATTATCCGTCCGACGGGACTTTTAGATCCTATCGTTGAGGTAAAACCATCTGACAATCAGGTTGAAGATATTCACGATGAGATCAAAAAAATAATCGCAAAAGATGAGCGTGTACTTATTACCGTTCTTACTAAAAAAATGGCAGAGGCTCTTACAAAATATCTTGCGGACTTAGGGATTAAAGTGCAGTATATGCACTCTGATATCGATACTATTGAGAGAAATCAGATTATCCGTTCCTTACGTCTAGGAGAGTTTGATGTCCTTATCGGGATCAACCTGCTTCGTGAGGGGCTGGATCTTCCTGAAGTAAGTCTGGTCGCTATTTTAGACGCAGATAAAGAAGGTTTTTTAAGAAGCGAAACGGCACTTATTCAAACTATTGGTCGTGCGGCAAGAAATGAAAACGGAAGAGTTATTCTTTATGCAAACAAAATTACCGGTTCGATGCAAAGAGCTATGGATACGACTACGTACAGACGCGAACTGCAAGAGAAGTTCAATAAAGAACACGGAATCACTCCAAAAACGACAAAAAGAGCTTTAGATGAGAATCTCAAACTAGAAGATGCAGGGGGCTTATACCAAAAACATAAAAAGCTCGATAAAATGCCGGCAAGCGAGAAAAAAGCTCTTATTAAAGAGTTGTCGCTTAAGATGAAGCAGGCGGCAAAAGAACTCAACTTCGAAGAAGCAGCTCGCTTACGTGATGAGATCGCAAAAATAAAACAACTATAAAAGGAAAAAATTTTAATGGAAGAAACATTCAGTTCTTTAGCTACATACGGATACATAGCACTTTTCTTATACTCTTTGGGTGGTGGTTTTGTCGGAATTATTGCTGCAGGGGTTCTTAGTTACATGGGAAAAATGGATCTTGCAACATCAATGGCAGTAGCTTTTATGGGAAATATGCTTGGTGACGTACTCCTTTTTTGGTTGACAAGAAATCAAAAACATATGATGATGGAGAGTTTGAGAAAACACAGACGTAAACTGGCACTCTCTCACATGATGATGAAAAAACACGGTGACTGGGTTATCTTTATTCAAAAATATATTTACGGGCTTAAAACTATTATCCCGATCGCAATCGCATTGACAAAGTATGATTTCAAAAAGTTTGCAGTTCTGAATTTTTTTGCAGCAGCTATGTGGGCACTTGTATTTGGTCTTGCTAGTTACTTTTTCGGAGCACCGCTAAAAGCTTTTGCTCTTTACATCTCTGATAATAAATGGCTTGCACCTGTAATTGTTTTTACGATTGGGGGATTGATTTGGTTGTATTTGACAAAGGCTACTAAAAAGTAACCTTTGTTAGAAGATTATTATATTTTCGGACCAGCTGTAGAGTAGTCAAACTCACTGTCAGCAGTTTGGTATTTTTGGAAGTTATTTACGAACATATTTGCAAGTTCGTTTCTTGTTTTTTCAAACTCTTCTTTATCTTTCCAAGCATTTTTAGGATTAAGTACATTAGGATTGATTTCACCTAAAGTTTTTGGAATGTTTAATCTAAAGATGTCAGTAGTTTCAAATTCACAGTTATTGATAGAACCGTCTAAAATTGAGTTGATACATTCACGAGTATCTTTGATGCTCATTCTTTTACCTGTACCGTATTTTCCACCAGTCCATCCAGTGTTCACAAGGTAAACATTTACACCGTGCTTGTCAATTTTTTCACCTAGAAGTTTTGCATATACTGTTGGATGAAGTGGTAAGAAAGCTTCTCCAAAACATGCTGAGAAAGTTGCGACAGGTTCTGTGATACCGCGCTCAGTTCCTGCTACTTTTGCAGTATAACCACTTAGGAAGTAGTACATTGCTTGCTCACGGCTTAGCTTAGATACTGGAGGAAGTACACCGAATGCATCTGCTGTTAAGAAGATGATGTTTTTCGGGTGACCTGCCATAAGATCAGCTTTGTGATTTGCAATGTGTTCAATAGGATAAGAAACACGAGTGTTCTCAGTTTTTGAACCATCGTCGTAGTCTACTTCACCGTCGTCATCTGTAACAACGTTTTCTAAAAGAGCATCTTGTTTAATTGCTCCGTAGATTTCAGGTTCACTTTTTGGATCAAGGTTGATAACCTTTGCATAACATCCACCTTCAAAGTTAAATACCCCGTGATCATCCCAACCATGCTCATCATCACCGATTAAAGCGCGGTTTGGATCTGTTGAAAGTGTAGTTTTTCCTGTCCCTGAAAGACCAAAGAATAGTGCAGTATCACCATCTTTGCCTACGTTTGCAGAACAGTGCATAGAAAGTTTACCTTCAAGTGGTAACCAGTAGTTCATCATAGAGAAGATACCTTTTTTCATCTCTCCACCGTAGTATGTTCCACCAATAATAGCTATGTTTCTTTCAACATCGAACATTACGAAAACTTCAGAGTTTAGACCATGTTCTTTCCATTTGTCGTTGATTGTTTTACAAGCATTAAGTACAGTAAAGTCTGATTTAAATACTTCTAGTTCAGAAGAAGTAGGGCGGATAAACATATTTTTTACAAAGTGAGATTGCCAAGCTATTTCAGATACAAAGCGAACAGAACGCTTAGAAGCTGGAGATGAACCACAAAAAACGTCTGTGATATATAAGTCTTTGTTTGAAAGTTGTTCACAGGCAACTTCAAAAAGTTCGTCAAAAATTTCAGCAGATACGGGTTTATTCACATCGCCCCATGCGATATATTTATTTGAGGGATCACGCTCAACAAAGTATTTGTCTAGTGGACTACGACCTGTAAAAATTCCAGTATCTACCGTAGTGGCACCTTGCGTGGTCTTAATTACTTCACCATTGGCCAGTTCGTGCTTATGAAGCTCATCGTAGCTCAAATTGTGAAAGACTTGACCAATATTCTTTAGTCCTAAATCTTCTAGTTCGTTAATAGTCATTTCTTACCTTCGGGGTATTTTTCAAAAATTGATACCTGTATCTCAGTATCATCTAAAGAGTGAAATTATACTATGTGAATACCTAAATTAAAAGTAAAATGTGAAGAATATTCCAATATTTTAAAAAATTTTTGCTGGCTTAAAATTTTTTTTAAAAATCCAAATTAGTTTAAGCATTTTTGGATAAAATTCTGATCCCTTATTATAAATGGTCGCGTAACTCAGTGGTAGAGTGCTTCCTTGACATGGAAGTGGTCGTTGGTT
Source organism: Sulfurimonas sp. C5 (assembly GCF_029872055.1). Lineage (NCBI taxonomy): Bacteria > Pseudomonadati > Campylobacterota > Epsilonproteobacteria > Campylobacterales > Sulfurimonadaceae > Sulfurimonas > Sulfurimonas sp. C5. Next base: position 103,520 of record NZ_JARXNQ010000004.1, on the reverse strand, counting down.
CAAGTCCAATCGTGACCACCACTTACTTTATATTTTCCTAAATATTTTACAATGTTTTTGTTTTCTCTTGTAATGTTTATAGTATTTATACTCTTAATAAATAACTATTCCACTTACTAAACCTGCAATATAATCTTGAACACTATATAACAATCTCAATTGGGATCAGTCAATTAGAGAAAAATGACACCTTTAAAGAATTTTTTAAACGAGCAGATCAAGCACTTTACTATGCAAAAGAGAATGGTAGAAATCAAGTTTCAGTGATTTACTAAACTATAATAGGTTGTGTAAATTGCAGAAATACTCCCATCTGGCATATTTAGACTTTTGAATGAACTATCATGTAAGTCTAATTGTTTATATATAGCTTTTTAAAATAATAACATTTGTTAATCTAAGAAGTCTTAAAAACAGATCGTAACTATTTTAACCCTTTTTAACTTAATCCTATGAGTGTAATAATGATAAATAGAACTCTGATAATTATGAGGAGGTTTTCATGAAACGTATAGTAAATATCTATAATGAACATAAAAACAGTGTTCAGTTTTATATGCGCGGAATCATTCAAAACTTTGAACCTCGTTCTACAAATGTACAAGAACTTCGTAATTTTTTTGAAGCGGAAAAAGCTGTTGAGATTATTTACTTTGTAGATGAAAATTTCATCCAGTTAACTCCTAGTATAGCTAGAAAAGAGCTTATAGAAGAAAGGGAAGGGACAGATAAATCGTTTTATTTTAAATGGGTGAGTTTCAAAGATGAAAGTATACATATCAGTAACCCTTATTTACATTATATAACAGGACAACCCACACTTACAGCCGTAAAACAGATTAACGGCGGATACTTAGTTATAGATTTTGATATCTTAAAACTGTTGGGAGAGTTACGCCTTATAGAACATAACAGTGGATTTGAAAAAGTCAATACGGTTATTATGGCTGGGGGAGGGATCCTTTTAGGTGTAGTTTCCGTCTTTTTAATTTTATACGGTGCGTATATATTTATAGCTATGTTATTTGGCAGCCTGGTAGGCGAAAATATAATGCATGATATTTTTACTTCTATTATCTCAATTACAATCGGACTTGCAATGTACGATCTGGCTAAAACGATAATAGAAAATGATGTACTCTTTAAGACATTTAACTATGGGACAGAACTACAAAATAAAACACTTACTAAATTCTTGACTTCTATTATCATCGCACTCTCAATTGAATCGTTAATGGCAGTCTTTAAAATTGTGTTAGATGACTATAGTAAACTTATCAATGCATTTTATTTGGTAGTTGGAGTTACCCTTTTAATTATAGGAACAGCTATTTTCAATAAACTTTCATATCGTAAAAGCTAAAAAGGATTATCAAGCTTGCAAAAAAAGTTATTAGAGTGGTATGAAGAGTACGGCAGACATTCTCTGCCGTGGCGTAATACATCCGATATTTATCATATCTATCTGAGTGAGATTATGCTGCAACAAACTCAGGTAAATCGTGTTCAAGAGGAGTATTATCCACAATTTTTAGCAAAATTTCCAACTCTGAAAAGTTTGGCTGAAGCACCTTTAGATGAGGTGTTGGCAAGTTGGAGCGGGCTTGGATATTATTCTCGTGCACGTAATCTTCATGCTACTGCCAAACTGGTCTCTGAACAATTGCCGAGTGAACTAAAAGAGTTGGTAAAATTACCGGGCATAGGTCGTTATACTGCAAGTGCAATTTGCAGTTTCGGTCATAAACAAAATGTTCCTGTAGTAGATACCAACATCGCCAGAGTGATCAAGAGAGTATTTGCACTACTAGAGCCACAAGAAAAACAGATCTGGGAAAAAGCAGAAATACTTTTAAATGAACAAGCTCCAAGAGAACACAATTTGGCATTGATGGATCTCGGTTCTATGATTTGTGTGCCGAAAAATCCAAATTGTAATGAGTGTCCTTTGTCATTCATATGTGCAGGGAAAAATGAACCTGAACTTTACACTCAAGTAAAGAAGAAAGAGTATGAAGCAATGGATTTGTTCTACGGTTTACTTGTCAAAGAGAATCAAATCGCACTCAAGATGTCAGATGGTCCTATGTATAAAAACATGTTAGAACTTCCAAGCGTAGAGCCAATAGAAGAAAATCTAATGGGTGTTTTCAAACATTCATATACAAAATACCGTCTATCTGTACATTTGTATGAACTTCAGGAATTTTCCGATAATGTAGAGTGGTATGAACTGGATAAGATCGAAAATGCTCCGATCTCTTCACTTACGAAAAAAGCGTTAAAGTTTATAAAATAGAAAAAACTTTAGCGTGAATGTTTTCTAAAAAACATCATAGCAATACCCATAAAAACTATACCGAGTCCTATCATTGGTAATAGAAGCTCTACACTGTCACTCCAAGAGATATCTTTTAAAAATACCCCTTTGATTAATAATAAGTAGTATTTGAGTGGAAGAAACTCTGCAACGGGTTGTAGCCATGAAGGCATATTCTCAATAGGTGTAGCAAATCCCGAAAGTAAAAAGGACGGGAGTATAAAAACGAATGAACCCAAAATAGCCTGTTGCTGTGTATTGGAAAGAGCTGAAATGAAAAGTCCTACGCCAGACATGGAAAACAAGAAAATCACAACGCCGGTATAAAGTAGAGGTAAGGAACCTATAACTGGGACATCAAAAAGAAATACTGCAGCAAAAAGTATGAGTGTGGATTCAAAAGTACTAATTAGAAGGGCTGGAAGCAGTTTTCCAAGCAGGATTTCAAAAGGGTGAAGAGGAGTAACAAGAATTTGCTCAAAAGTCCCTAGCTCCCTTTCTCTGGCAATTGAAAGTGATGTAAGAATCATCGCGACAATCATTGTAATAGAGCCAAAAAGATTAGGAACAATCCACCAAAAGTTGTTAAGGTTTTGATTGTATAAAAAGTGGCTTTGAAGGCTAATTGGAAGTTCTCTGTTAAAAGTCTGAGCTGTAAAATTTGTAATAATAGCTGTGAGATATCCCTCTGCAATTTGGGCGGTATTTGAATGTCTACCGTCAAAAATAATTCCCACTTCGGCATCGGCTGCAGTTAGATTTTTTGCAAAACCTTGGGGGATGACAAGGGTAGCCAACACTTTTTCTGTATCTATTAGCTCTTCAATTTGGTCAAGATGCTCAACTCGTCTAAGGCTGTTAATATATTCAGATGTTTTAAGGTGTTGGATAAGTTGTTGACTTTGAACGGAACCGTCTTTATCAAACACGGCAAGGTTAATGTGCTTTACCTCCAAAGTAGCTGCAAACGCAAAGATAAATATTTGAATCAGCGGCGGTATGATAACAACTACTAGAGATTTTTTATCGTTTTTGATCGCTAAAAATTCTTTTTTCATCAAGGCAAATAAACGGCTTATCATTCTAAAGCCTTTTTCGTGTTTCTTACTACAAGGGTAAAGAAAAACAGTCCCATTACACTCATTGAAAACATATCTTTAATAAATAAAGAGGGGATATTCCCCACTAGAAATATAGTTTGCAGCGATTCTACAAAATAGCGTGCAGGAAAGAGATAAGTAAATATTTGAAGCCACTCGGGCATATTTGCGATCTCAAATAAAAATCCAGAGAGTAAAAAAGCGGGCATAAAACCTATAATGAGTGATGCCTGTGCAGCGACAAACTGATTTTTTGAAAGTGTGGAGATCAAAAGACCGATGCTAAGAGATGGGAACAGATAAAATGCTCCTAATAAAAAGAGTAAAAACAAATTTCCTTCAAACGGAATTTCATACCAAAAGTATGCAACTATAAAACATAAAAGGAGTGAGCCTAGACCTAAAAAAAAGTAGGGAATAAGTTTACCGAGAATAACTTCTGTCATTGTGATCGGTGTAGCCATGAGAGCTTCCATTGTACCGCGTTCCCATTCTCTGGCAATTACCAATGCAGTTAACAATGTCCCTATCAGTGTCATAATAACGGCAATTGAGCCAGGCAGTAAAAAGTATCTGCTGGAAGTTTCCGGATTAAACCAGTATCTCGGTCTGATTTCAATAGGAATTTTTTTAATTATCCCCTCATCAACTGCCCAAGTATTGATAATGCTTGAAGCATACTTTTGAGCTAAACCTGCACTGTTTGGATCTGTGGCATCTACTAAAAGTTGAAGTTTAAATTCATTGTCGATGCCAAAATTTTCATCTATGACAAGTAAGCCTTTAAGATGATTTGTCTCAATTTTTTTTAGAAGCTTCTCTTCGCTGTAACCGTATGTTGTCTGAAAAAAAGGAGATGCGGAAAATTTATTTATTAAAGCATGCGATTCTGAAGAGGCACTTTTGTTAATGATTCCAAGCGGCAGTTTATTTGCATCCAGAGAAACTGCATAGCCCATTAAAAAAAGTAAAATGAGCGGTAATACTATGGCTATTAAAATAGCACTAGGATCATGAAATACCTGTAATGTTTCTTTGTATAAAAAAGCATTAAGCCTGCGCAGTCTCATCTATGATTCCTTTTTTCATACTCTTCAATAAGTCCTATAAATGCTTCTTCCATAGTCGCAGTGCGAGAGACTTGATGTTTGAGTTCATCCGGAGTTCCCGTTGCTATCGCTTTACCTTGATAGATAAGCATTACTCGATCGCAATATTGTGCTTCATCCATAAAGTGGGTAGTAACCATCACGGAGATTCCTTTTTTTATGATTCCGTTAATGTGGGTCCAAAACTCTTTACGCGTGATCGGATCAACACCGCTTGTCGGTTCATCCAAGAACAATACAGATGGCTCATGCATCAAAGCACAAGAAAGTGCAAGACGTTGTTTGATACCAAGCGGGAGTAATTCAGTCGTTGTATGCAGATGAGGCGTAAAATTAAATGTTTCAATGATGGCATCAATTTTTTTCTTTTGTTCTTTTCGAGACAAACCGTATATACCTGCAAAAAATTCTAAGTTGTCTTTGACGCTTAGTGTCTGGTATAGAGAGAATTTTTGAGCCATATAGCCGATCTCTTCTCTTGCATGTGTGTTTGTCAGATAAAGATTCTCTCCAAGTACCGTTGCAGTGCCTTGAGTTGGTGTAAGCAGACCGCACAGCATTTTAAAAGTGGTTGATTTTCCCGCACCGTTTGGTCCTAAAAAACCAAAAATTTCTCCGCTTCCTATTGAAAAGTCTATATTGTCCGTTGCTGTAAAATCACCAAACTTTTTTGTCAGACTTGTTGCTTCTATCAGTTTTTTATCATTTGAAGGTTTTTGCTGCATCTGCTCGGCTAAAAGAGAGTGAGAAAGCGTTTTTACTCCTAACATTTTTATAAATGCATCTTCAAATGTAGGATCTGTAATTCTAAAGTTCGCTTGCGGATCTATCTTTTGCAGTGTGTTTGCAGGAAAATCCGAATTTGACATAAGATTGACACGGATTGAGTCTCCAACAAGGACTGCATCCATTATATTTGGAGATTCTAAAAGGTGAGAGAGTAAGAGTCTTTTGTCGGTAGAGATATTTTCAATAAGATACACTTCGTTTGCAAGCGGTTGCTTCATAGCTTCAGGAGTGCCGTAGTAGAGCATTTTTCCCTCATTGAGAAGTATAATATCATCACAATGATCCGCTTCATCAAGGTATGAAGTCCCCCAAAGTACTGCTATATCTTCTTCCAAAAGAGTTTGTACCATCGCCCACAATGCCCGTCTTGAAATTGGATCAACACCGACACTTGGTTCGTCCAAAAGAAGCAGTTTTGGTTTTTTGATCAAAGCACAGGCAAGTCCGAGTTTTTGTTTCATTCCTCCGGAGAGATCACCTGCTTTTCTTGTACGAAACGGTTTTAAGTCCGTAAAATCTAAAAGTTCTTCAATCCTGTTTTTTGTGTTCTCTATCTCTTGAAGTGAAGCGTAAAGTGAAAGGTTTTGCTCAACGCTTAACTCCTCATAAAGACCGAACTGCTGCGGCATATAACCGATTGAGTCGCTTTGTATGTCAAGAATGCCGCTTGAGGATTTTAACAGTCCTGCAATGATTCTTATTAAAGTTGTTTTTCCTGCCCCATCAGGACCGACAAGACCTGTGATTTTCCCACCTTCAATCGAAAAGTTCAGAGTGTCAAGTGCGGGAACTTCTTGGTTTGAAAATTTTTTGCAAAGTTCGTGGGCGGTGACTAGCTTCATATAAAATTCTTACAATGTTTTAACCGTAACAGGTAAACCTTGTTTTAACTCTGCAGAAGGGTTGGTGATAATTACACGAAAGCGATATACGAGATTTGGACGTGCTTCAGGTGTTTCAATGTTTTTCGGCGTGAATTCGGCTACAGGAGAGATAAATCCTACATACCCTTCGTATGGTTCTTCTCTAACATCTGTATAAACAAGCATTTTTTGCCCTTGTTTGATTTTTCCAAGTTCTGCTTCGCCGATGTATGCACGTACCCAGTATTCGTCTTGAAGCGCAACTTCTACAATACTTTGTGCAGGAGTGACGACAGATTTTGGTTCAACATAGCGTGTGAGAATTGTACCATCTGTAGGTGCCGTAATGGTAGCCTCTTGCAAATTATATTGCAGAGTCTTTTTTTGTGCTTTTAAAGCTGCAACTTTTTTTGCTTGGGCTTCGATGTCCTCTTGCTGGTACCCTTTTTTCATAAGAGCATAAGAACTTATAGCTTTATCGTAAATTGCTTGTGCTTTTTCATAAGCTGTTTTTGCAAGGACATAACTTTGTTCGGCAGTTGTTTTATGCTCGTAGAGTTGCTTCTGGCGCACATATGTATCTTTTGCACCGTCAAGTGAAGCTTTTGCTTCTTGCATAGCGGCTTTTGCTTGAGCTATCTCTTCAGTTCTGTACCCCGATTTTAGTTTTTGTAAAATAGTTCTTTCTGCTTCGATTTGAGCTTCGAGTTGTTCGATCTGATAATGCAGGGGCGTAGTATCGAGTGAAGCCAATACATCCCCTTTTGAAAATTTTTGCCCCTCATCTTTAGTAACACACTTTACCGTCCCTAAAAAAGTGAATGAAAGTTTTTGGGTTCTGTTTTCAATGTTCCCGTAAAAGGTGCTTTGAGAATTTGCAGATTGTGTTGAATTTTGATAAAGATAGACACCACATGCACTTAAAATAACAAATAGAAGTAAAATAATTTTTTTCATATGAAAGCCTTTAAATTGTGAAATTTTATTATAGCACTTTAAAGAAACGGTTGATAAATTTTGCTATATATCTATAAATTCTACAGCATATGACTTGTCATCTTCTGCTGTGACATGTAAAATACATTTTGAAGCTGTAAGAGGTATTTTTAACTCGTTGAGAAGTTTATCTGTAAAATGTTTAGGTGTGTTTGCCGGTGGAAGTTCTTCATTTTCAAGCCATAATTCAGTAGCTTCTTGCATCATTTCACACGCTTCTTTCATAGTATCTCCGTAAGCTACACATCCTGGAAGATCAGGTACTACTGCTATAAAATCGTTATCTTCTTTATCTTGGTAAATAAATGCAACATATTTCATGATATATCCTTTTTTATTTCGCATTATGCATACAAAATGCTTTGATGCTAATTAGCTTGTGTATAATGCTGACAAGATAATTTCAAAAAGTTTAAAAAAGAGAGAAAAATAATGGCATATTATGTAGTTAAATTACTTATTACAACAGTGTTAATCGTACTTATATCTGAAATAGGAAAAAGATACTCTTTAGCAGGTGCACTTCTGGCAGCAATTCCGTTAGTATCGATTCTTGCTATGACTTGGATGTATGTCGATACAGGAACTTCGGAGAGTGCAGTAGAGTTTTCCAAAAGGATTGTATGGCTCATTGCACCCTCAATGACATTGTTTATAGTATTTCCGATTTTGATTAAAAAAGGTGTCGGTTTTCCTTTGAGTATGCTCATCTCAACTGCATTAACAATCGGAGCATATTACAGTGTGATCTATATAGTTGGAAAATTTGGGATTAAATTATAATTTAAGTATTGACAGTGCAGCAGATGGGTTCTTTTTAAGTTAGGTTATAAAGGTTGTACGTTACAATCGAAAAATTTAATAATGTGAGAATTAATTTGTTTAATTTTTCTAAATATAGAGATTTCAACTTTATACTACTGTCTAGTTCACGTGAGCTTATTTATTTTATCTTTCCCATTTTTTTTATCATAGCTTTACTGGTCTGGTCAATAGTTAAAGAGCGTAATGATCAGCAAATACAAGCAGATTTTAATTCCAAAGTTCTCGGGATCACGCACAATATAGAAGACCGAATAGATAGTTACACCAATATCTTAGAGAGTGGAATAGGTTTTTTTTATGGCAGCGAGAATGTGTCACGAGATGAATGGCGTGAATTTATAAAAGTATTGGATATTGCAAAGAACTATCCGGGCATGCAGGGAATAGGGTATGCTCAGATGCTTTCACCAGCTCAGGTGCCGATCATTGAGCGTAAAATGCGAGATGAAGGTTTCAGCAGTTTCATCGTAAAACCCAAAGGAGAGCGAGAACAATATAGTGCGATCTTGTTTCTCGAACCGCTGGATATACGCAATAAAGAAGCGATTGGCTATGACATGTTTTCTGAGAGTACACGCCGTGAGGCAATGGAGAAGGCACGTGATACGGGTAAAGCAAGTATGTCGGGACGTGTTACACTTGTACAGGAGATAGATGAGGATGTCCAGGCCGGTATGCTTATTTATCTGCCGCTTTATCAAAAGAAAGCAAAAATAGATACCGTCGAAGAACGCCGAAAAGCATTGCTTGGGTATGTTTATAGTCCATACAGAATGGATAATTTGATGGAGCATATCGTCCATGATAATGCATTAGTTGGTTTCGACATTTATGATACTGAGAAGAAGACGCCAGAACATCTTCTTTACAGTTCATTAAACACTCAATCATATCCCTCTCTCTATCGTTCGAATAAAAAGCTAAAGATCAATGGGCGCATATGGTATATTAACTTTTACAGTACTCCTGAATACGAGAAGCTACATAGCATGGTAACACCATTGATGACCACTTCAGGTGTGTTGTTTGTCATTATGCTTTTATTAATGATTATTACATTTCTTATTAAAAACCGTATAGTAATACTTGAACAGTCTCAAACACTCAACAAGCTGACACAGGCTTTGGAACAGAGCCCTAATTCGACAGTTATTACAGATATCAATGGTGTAATAGAGTACGTGAATGATGCTTTTGTCTCTACTACAGGATATAGCAAGGATGAGGCTTTTGGAAAGCCTCCTTCCATACTCAAATCGGGAAAGACTGCTGATGAAACTTATCGAACAATGTGGAAAACGATCACTGCAGGAAAAGAGTGGCAAGGTGAGTTTATTAATAAACGTAAAGATGGCAGTGAATATATCGAATTTATAAAAATCTTACCTGTTTTTGCTTCAGACGGTAGTATTTCTAATTATATGGCGGTTAAAGAGGATATTACCGAAAAGAAACAGACAGAAGAACGTATCTATTATCTGGCAAATTTTGATACTTTGACGGGACTTGCAAACCGATACCAGTTAATGGAACGCCTTGGTTATATGATCAGTAGTGCAAAGCGTAATAATGAACAGTTGGCTGTTATTTTCCTGGACCTTGACCAGTTTAAAAATATCAATGACACTCTTGGACACAGTGTGGGCGATCTTCTTCTTACCAAGATATCTGAGCGCATAATATCAGTACTGCGGGAGATAGACACGGTTGCACGGCTTGGCGGGGATGAATTTATGTTGATACTTCCTGACACTAATGCTGTCGGCGCTTCGAATGTCTCTCAGAAAGTACTTTCTATCATCGAACAGCCTATACAAATAAGAAACAACGAATTAATAGTTAGTGCTTCTATAGGTATAGCTATTTATCCAGACGACGGCAGGGATAAAGAAACACTTATTAAAAATGCTGATGCAGCTATGTATAAGGCAAAACAATTCGGACGTAATCAATACGCTTTCTTTACAAAAGAGATGCAGCAGCAAAGTGTACGTAATCTGCAACTCACTAATGAACTGCACTATGCCATTGAACGTAAACAGTTCTATCTCGTTTATCAACCGCAGATAAACATACAGAATAATACTCTTATCGGTGCAGAAGCATTATTGCGTTGGAAACATCCGGAGCTTGGAGAAATCTCTCCAGCAGAGTTTATTCCGCTTGCTGAAGATAGCGGCATGATTCTGGCTATAGGTGAATGGGTTTTACGTCAGGCAATTATGCAGACAAAAATATGGAATGAACAAAATGACATACTGATCACTATGGCAGTAAATATTTCAGCTGTTCAGTTTAGACTGCCGAATCTCCCAAAAATGGTTATAGAAGTTCTTGAGGAGATAGGTCTTGATCCATCCTACCTGGAACTGGAACTTACAGAAGGTATTGCAATGCAGAATCCTGAATATGCAATACACACTATCTCCAAACTAGATGAGTATGGCATTAAGATGGCAATTGACGACTTTGGTACAGGATATTCTTCACTTAGTTACTTGAAAAAATTTAAGATCTCTAAGCTGAAAATCGATCAAGGGTTTATTCGAGACATCTGTACAGATCCAGATGATAGAGCTATTGTCAGCGCTACAATCAGTTTAGCTAAAAGCTTGGGTCTTAAAACCATTGCAGAGGGAGTGGAAACAGAAGAACAATTGAACTATATTAAAATGCAACAGTGCGATATGGTACAAGGATATTTTTTCAGTAAACCGCTTCGTGTAGAAGAGTTTCAGGCATATATCTTTTCAAGATCTTCATAGATTGTAAAAATTTAAATGATGGTGGAGCTGTGCGGAATCGAACCGCAGTCCGAAACTCAGCTACTAATAACGTCTACATGCTTAGAGAAGTTGTTTGATTTAATCCTGCTTCACACAACTTGCAAAGCTACACAAGACGAGTCTAGATTGAGTTCTTCTAAAGGCTAGACAACCCATAGATATATCAGCATAAGGTGATACTTCAAAATCTTTCCTATCCTGAGTCAGAAAGCGAAGCAGTCCTAAGTTAAGTTAAAACTTACGCTACAGCGTAAGCAGGACGATAATTTGTATTGTTTGCGTTTATTCGCAAGTGAGCCGCGTAACGGAAGTGCTCAGTCCGACATGCAGTTAGAAGCTACCAAATCCCGTCGAAACCAGGTCAGCCCCAAATGTAGAACTATGTTTAAATAGTATATGAAATTATATCCAAAGTTTGTTAAATTGATTTCACTAATTTTCATGCACCTTAATCTTTTTTAGTATATCGTGTAGTTAACCTTTATTAAGTATAGAGAGTTCTATAATGATTTCTTATGGACTTCACGTAAAGGAGACACAATGTTTAATATAAGTAACTTGATTGTAATGACTCTCATTACAATGTTATTTTCAACATTTAGTTTTGCTGAGGAGAACAATGCTGCTGCCTTAGCATATAAATACGATAACTCAGAACTCCAATGGGGACCTTGCCCGGCATTTCTTGGAGAGGAGTGTAAAATTGCAGTCTTACACGGTGACCCTGCAAAAAAGAATACAGATGTTTTCTTTAAAGTGCCCGCTGAGTATGACATACCACATCATTGGCACACGTCTGCAGAACGTATGGTGCTTGTATCTGGAACTATGACGGTGAAATATGATAATCATAATGAAGAAGTACTGACAACAGGAACATATGCTTATGGACCCTCAAAACATCCGCATCGTGCGTATTGCGAAAAAGGTGAAGCTTGTGTGTTGTTTATTGCTTTTGAAGAACCGATTGATGCTTTTGAAATAATGAAATCTACTCAAGATTAGCTGTAATAAAAGTTATTGAAATAAAAGTTGAAAGGATGGTGGCCAATCTCGGAATCGAACCAAGGACACAGTGATTTTCAGTCACTTGCTCTACCGACTGAGCTAATTGGCCATTGTAAAAGTGGTGGCCTGTCTCGGAATCGAACCAAGGACACAGTGATTTTCAGTCACTTGCTCTACCGACTGAGCTAACAGGCCTCTCTTAAAGAGGACGAAATTTTATCTATAAAGTACTGAAAGTTAGCTTATATTACTTCAAAGGTATAGACCATTTTTGATAATATGCGACAAGTCTTAGTGTTAAAAAGACAACAAAGACGATTGTCATGGAAAGAATATGGAGCTGATCGAAGCTTTTCAACAGGTAAACCGTAAGGGCTATAAGAATGGCTATAGTACCGTAAAACCCTGTTTTTAGGACAAATGGGATCTCATTTATGATCACGTCTCTGGCAATACCTCCGCCAACGGCAGTTATAAAAGAGGTTGCAATGACACCTGTAAGATTAAATCCCGCTTCAAGCCCGATAATCGCTCCCGAGATACTAAAAGAAATAAGTCCGATCGAATCACTTAAGATGAAAAGTGGTTTGTTTTCAATGGAATTACGTTTGTGAAATTGAAAAATGATGAGTCCAAGCATTACAAGTAAAATAGTAAGTGCAGGATAAGTGTGTGTAAAAGTAAAAGGAGGGCGATCAACGATTACATCGCGGATAACACCACCTCCAAGGGCAGTTAAAAAAGTTGAAATTAATACACCGAGCAGATCGAGTCTGTTTTTTACACCGACAAAAAAACCACTCATTGCAAAGGCAATAATTCCTATATATTCGCTTATTTCAAACATATCTCTAAAGCTTCCACTACAGCTTGTTTTTCAAGTTCTTTGATTTTTCTTTCAAGAGATTCTACCGTTTCATCTTGAGATAAAACAAGTTCTTTTTGTAAAATAATCTCACCCTCATCGTAGTGCTCATTTACAAAATGGATACTTACACCGCTTTTGCTCTCTTTATTTGCAATAACTGCTTCATGAACAAATCTGCCGTACATTCCAGAACCACCGTATTTTGGTAAAAGTGCAGGGTGAGAGTTGATAATTTTAAAACTTTCAGTGATCTGTGTTGAAAGTTTTTTCATATACCCCGATAAAACTACACAGTCACATTGATACGTTTCGAGAATTTCTGCTATTTTTTCATCCGGTACAGATGCAGTTTTTTGATTGACAACGAAGCTGTCTATTGAGAGCTCTTTTGCTTTTTTCAGAACATTTGCATCGTTATTGTTTGAGATAATGACAGAGATTTTGGCATCAAGTTTGTTTGTTTGTATAGCTTCATTGATAGCATCTAAGTTACTACCGTTGTGTGAAGCTAAAATTGCGAGATTTATCATCTTATTTTCAGTGTTATTAGGGCAAGAATGTTAGACAAAATAGCAATGATCCAAAAACGCACAATTATCTTGTTTTCAGCCCAGTTTTTCATCTCAAAGTGATGGTGGATTGGAGCCATTAAAAACACTCTTTTATTACGTAGTTTGTAACTACCCACTTGTAAGATAACAGAAAGTGTTTCTATTACGAAAATAGAACCGATTAAAAGAAGTAAAATTTCACTTTTTGAGATCACCGCCAAATAACCTAAAAATGCACCTACTGTGAGTGAACCGCTGTCACCCATAAATACTTCCGCAGGATGACAGTTAAACCATAAAAAACCTGCAAGAGCACCAATAAGTGCACTGGCAACGATACTTACTTCACCGACAGGAATATTAGGAATTAAAAGATATTCACTAATTATTGCATTACCTGTAGCATAGATAATAATACTAAAAGATGTAAGTGCTACGATAGAAGGTACAGTAGCCAGTCCGTCAAGACCATCTGTAAGGTTTACCGCATTTGATGTCGCAACAATTACTAAGACCCATAAAGCAATTGCAAAGATACCCATGTCTAAAACAGGTGTTTTAATAAATGGGACATAAAGTTCCGTATTGAATTCTGCAAAAAGGCATAAAAATGCCGCTACGATTAAAGCAGAAAGGATTTGCAGTATCATTTTTGTTCTTGCCTTTAAACCTGCAAGGTTTTCATTTTTCTTGATCTTTGCAAAATCGTCTTGAAAACCAATTAAAACAAAAAGACCTAATGTCAGCAGGGCACCCAGAGCATAATGATTACTGAAATTAATAGTTAAAAGTGACGCAAAAAGTGTTGACCCAATGAAAACTACACCACCCATTGTTGGTGTTTTTGCTTTTTCCTGATGGCGTTCAGGAGCCCAGTTATTGATAGGTTGTACGCTTGAAGTTTTTTGTGCCCATCTAATGAATTTCGGCATTAAAAAAAGTGTTAAAAAAAGTGCTATAAAGAAAGCGATACCCGCACGTATAGTGATGTATCCTAAAATATTTATATCTAAAATCTGGTGTAAATAATAAATCAAAAAATCTACCTTATAAGAGTTCATTTGTAAAAGTGAAAGCGTATTATAGTATAATTACATCAAATTTTTACAGCTAGGAATAAAATTGAGCAAAAAAGCAATTTTAGTAATTACGGACGGAATTGGGTATTGTGCCAAGACAGAAAACAATGCATTTTACCATGCAAATAAGCCCACATACGACAAACTCTTTCAAGAGGTTCCACACTCTTTAATCGATACGTTTGGTCTAAGTGTAGGACTTCCTGAAGGTCAGATGGGAAACTCTGAAGTAGGGCATATGACTATCGGAAGCGGAAGAATTTTATACCAAGATTTGGTAAAGATCTCTTTGGCGCTTGAAGAACAAACTTTAGAGAAAAATGAAGAACTTGTAAATCTTCTTGGAACATCTGAGAGACTACACCTTATAGGACTTATGAGTGACGGTGGTGTGCATTCACACATAGATCATTTCATGGGGATAGCAGATATTGCTGCAGCACAAGGTAAAAAAGTGTTTTTACACCTTATTACTGACGGTAGAGATGTTTCTCCCACTTCGGCAAACAAATACCTTAAAATGGTAGATGAACATTTAAACGATAATATCTCGATTGCAACAATTTCAGGACGTTTTTACTCTATGGATAGAGACAACAGATGGGAAAGAGTAAAGCGCGGATATGATGCTATTGTAAGTGCTGAACCGAAAACTTCTATGACACCTGATGCATATGTGGGACACTCTTACTCTTTAGGTGAAACTGACGAGTTTATGGAACCGACAGCATTTGAAGGTTATGAAGGGATGCAAGAGGATGATGCGGTCCTTACAATCAACTTCAGAAGTGACAGAATGCGTGAAATGGTTACTGCACTTGCATCAAACGATTTTGGTGAATTTGAAAGAAAAGTAAATCATATTAACCTAGCTACGATTACAGAATATGATAAAAGTTTTACTTATCCGGTACTTTTCAAAAAAGAATCACCGAAAAATACTCTGGCAGAGGTGATAAGCAATAATAACCTTCGTCAACTCCATACTGCAGAAACTGAAAAATATGCACACGTGACATTTTTCTTAAACGGTGGAATTGACGAGCCTTATGCAAACGAAACAAGAGTTTTAATCCCGTCACCAAACGTTAAAACGTACGACATGAAACCTGAAATGAGTGCAGCAGAAGTTGGTGAAGCTGTACTAAAAGCGATGGATGAAGAGTATGACTTTATAGTTGTGAATTTTGCAAATGGCGATATGGTTGGACATACTGGTGATTTTGATGCTGCTATAAAAGCTGTTGAAGCAGTGGATGCAGAACTTGGAAAAATTGTGGAAAAAGCACATGAAAAAGAGTATGCATTTGTTCTGACATCTGATCATGGAAACTGTGAAGAGATGAAAGATGATGAAGGAAATATCCTTACAAATCATACAGTTGGAAAAGTTTGGTGTTTTGTAGATGCTCCAAATGTTTCAAAAGTTGAAGCAGGTGGATTAAACAATATCGCTCCTACAGTTTTAAAACTTATGGATATAGAGATCCCATCAGAGATGGATCACAGTTTAATATAATTAAAAAAAAGGGAAAAAAAGAATGAAATTTAGTGGAAAAAATGTTTTAGTTACAGGTTCAAGTCGCGGTATCGGTGCAGAGGTTGCAAAAACTTTAGCAGGTTTTGGTTTAAAAGTATGGGTAAACTACAGAAGCGGTGCTGAAGCGGCAGATAAAGTAAAAGAAGAAATAGAAGCTGCAGGCGGTTCAGCAGCAGTAATCGGTTTTGACGTAAGTGACGAAGCAGCATTTACAGATGCAATCAAAACTATTATTGACAGTGACGGTGAACTTTCTTACTTAGTAAACAATGCTGGTATTACAAACGATAAACTTGCTCTTCGTATGTCAACAGCTGATTTTATGTCTGTAATCAATGCAAATTTAACATCTTGTTTTATAGGTTGTCGTGAATTTTTCAAAGGGGCTAGAAAGAAAAAATTCGGTTCAGTTGTAAATATTGCTTCTATTGTAGGTGAAACTGGTAATGCTGGTCAAACAAACTACTCTGCATCTAAAGGTGGTGTAATTGCAATGACAAAATCATTCGCACTGGAAGCTGCTACAAGCGGAATTAGATATAACACTGTTACTCCTGGTTTCATTTCAACAGAAATGACGGAAGTTTTAAGTGATGAAGTAAAAGCGGCACTTAATGGAAAAATTCCGATGCAAAGAATGGGTGAGGCTAGAGAAATTGCGGAATCTGTGGCATTTTTACTATCTGATCACGCTTCATACATTACGGGAGAAACGCTGAAAGTTAACGGCGGAATGAATATGGCATAAATCTTTGTCTAAGATATTTGTGGTATAATTACGAGATTTTAAAACTTAAATATAGGAGCTATAATGGCACTTTTAGATGATATTAAAGAGGTTGTAGTTGAACAACTAAGCGTTAGCGCTGATGAAGTTAAAGAGGATGCGAAATTCGTTGAAGATTTAGGTGCAGATAGCCTTGACGTTGTTGAACTAGTAATGGCTCTTGAAGAGAAATTCGATATCGAAATTCCAGATGATGAAGCTGAGAAAATTCAAACTGTTGCTGATGTAGTTGCTTACATTGAAAGCAAAAACTAAGAAAAATTAGTTTTATTTATAAAAGGGAAATCCCTTTTATAAAATTTCAAAGAAGTGTTTTTACCAATTAACTTTGATAGTTAATTTATAAAAATATTTAATTTAATATTACGGAGATATTTAATGAGAAGAGTGGTAGTAACTGGGTTAGGTATGATTAACTCTGTTGGAAATGATAAAGAGAGTGCTTTTAAAGCAATTTGTGATGGTGAGTGTGGAATTGACACTATTACATTATTTGACCCAACAGAATTCCCTGTAAAAATTGCAGGAGAAGTAAAAAACTTTGATCCGGCAACTGTTATGCCACCTAAAGAGGTAAAAAAAGCTGACAGATTTATCCATCTTGGTATTAAAGCGGCTCAAGAAGCTATGGAAGATGCTAATTTCGGTGAAGATATTGATAAAACTAGATTCGGTATCTCTGCTGGTAGTGGTATTGGTGGTTTACCTTCAATTGAAAACAACTCTGTAATTTTAGAGACGCGTGGAGCTAGAAGAATTTCTCCATTCTTTATCCCTGGTGCATTAGTAAATATGCTTGGTGGATTCGTTTCTATTGAACATGGTATCCAAGGACCAAACTTAGCTTCTGTAACAGCGTGTGCAGCTGGAACGCATGCTATCAACGAAGCATGTAAAACAATTATGTGTAACGGAGCTGAAAGAATGCTAGTTGTTTCTGCAGAATCTGCAGTGACTGGTGTTGGTATCGGTGGTTTCGCTGCTATGAAAGCACTTTCAACAAGAAATGATGATCCAAAACACGCTTCTCGTCCGTTTGATGCTGGACGTGATGGTTTTATTATGGGTGAAGGTGCTGCAGCACTTGTACTTGAAGAATATGAAGCGGCTGTAGCTCGTGGTGCTAAAATCTACGGTGAAGTTATCGGTTTTGGTGAAAGTGGAGATGCAAATCATATTACTACACCAAGTCTTGACGGTCCGGCACGTGCTATGAAAGCTGCATATGAGATGGCTGGTCGTCCGAAACTTGATTATGTAAATGCACATGGTACTTCAACACCA
The DNA here is from genome assembly GCF_029872055.1 of Sulfurimonas sp. C5. Taxonomy (NCBI): domain Bacteria; kingdom Pseudomonadati; phylum Campylobacterota; class Epsilonproteobacteria; order Campylobacterales; family Sulfurimonadaceae; genus Sulfurimonas; species Sulfurimonas sp. C5. Next base: position 85,615 of record NZ_JARXNQ010000004.1, on the reverse strand, counting down.
ATCAATGATAAAAATGAAACAGCAGCTTTAAAAGAACTTTTAGGTGGAAAAGAAAATTGTCCTCCAATGAGTTCAATTAAAGGACAACTTGGTCACTGTCTAGGTGCGGCAGGTAGTATTGAAGCTGTTACTTGTTTAATGGCTATGAGAGACGGTATTATCCCTCCAACAATCAACTATGAAACTCCTGATGAAAACTGTGATTTAGATTACGTTACTGAAGGTGCAAGAAAAGCTGAACTAAATGTAGTTATGTCTAACTCTTTTGGTTTCGGTGGAACTAACGGCGTTGTTATCTTTAAAAAGATATAAGCTAAATTAAGGAAATAATGTGGCTACATACTTAGACTTTGAACATAGAATCAAGTTCATTCAAGAGGATATCATCTCTGCACAAGTTCGTCATGATTATGCAGCTGTTGAAGATCTAAAAAATAAACTTGAAAAAGAGGTTGAAAAGATCTATGGAAACCTTAGTGACTTTCAAAAGCTTCAATTAGCACGTCACTTGGATCGTCCATATGCATTAGACTATATCAATCTAATAGTAAGAGATAAGTATGAGATTCACGGAGATAGACATTTCCGTGACGATGCTGCAATCGTTTGCTATATGGGTTATATCGGTGATGAAAAAGTTATGGTTATCGGTGAACAAAAAGGGCGCGGTACAAAAAATAAACTAAAGCGTAACTTTGGTATGCCTCATCCAGAAGGTTATCGTAAAGCACTACGTGCTGCAAAACTAGCAGAAAAATTCGGTATGCCTATCGTAATGCTAGTAGACACTCCGGGTGCATATCCTGGAATCGGTGCAGAAGAAAGAAACCAGTCTGAAGCTATTGCTAGAAACCTTTTAGAATTCTCAGAGTTAAAAGTACCTACTATCTCTATCGTTATCGGTGAAGGTGGTTCTGGTGGTGCACTTGCTATCGGTGTTGCAGATAAATTTGCAATGATGAGATACTCTGTATTTAGTGTTATTTCACCTGAAGGTTGTTCGGCAATTTTATGGAACGATCCTAAAAAAGTTGAGTCTGCTACAAATGCAATGAAAATTCTTGCATCGGATTTAAAAGAACTTGACTTAATCGATGATATCATTGATGAGCCATTAATCGGTGCTCACCGTGAAAAAGAGGCATCTGCAAATGCTATTGCCGAGTATGTACTAGAATCTCTTAAAGAACTTAAATTAATGAGTGATGATGAGAGAATGGAAGCTAGATACGCAAAACTGGTAAAACCAGGTGCTTTCGCAGAGTAATTTTTTACTCTGTCTCTTCTTTTTTAGCTAAAGGATCAAACTTCGGACGTTTGAGCCTTGAAGCTTCTTTCGAAAAATTTATCAAATCTTCTACAGTTTTAATATCTTCATTTAAATTTTCTAACGATAATAAAAAGAGTCCGTATGTTGTCAAAACATCGCTCATAGCTCTGTGATGTTGTGCATTTGGATTGAGGTTCAGTGAATCATTGAGATACGAAAGAGCATATCTGTAAGAAACAATTGTTCTTTCAGCCAAAGCCAATGAACATAAAGAGCGGTTAAGTAATGCAGGAAGACCTACTTTCTCCATACTTTTAGATGTAAACAGATAGTCAAACTTTACATCATGAGCGACAAAGATAGCGTTACCAAGAAACTCTTTGAACTTCTCAAGAACTGTTTTTAAATCAGGTGCATCTTTAGTATCTTCCACTTTAATACCTGTAATTTCCGTAATAGCAGGATTTATCTGTTTAGTATGTACCAATGAATCGAAACGGTCTATAATCTTTCCGTTATGAACTTTCACGGCCGCAATCTCTATAATCTGGTGTTTTTCTATTTTAGAACCATTCGTTTCAATATCTACGATACAAAACTCAGCTTCTTCAATAGGGATAAAACGTGTGTCAAAATAGTAATAGCCCTCATGTTTTACAATATTTAAGCCTTGTAGTCTGAAGAGTTCTAAAGATGTATCTAACTCTTCATTGAGCTGGTCTTTGAGGGTTTTAAGAGAGAGCCCTTTTTTTGATAGTCGGGAGATACTTTTGTCATCAAGAGGCAGATTATGCTTTAGCATTATTTATAAACTCTTGCACTTTGATTGGATCTTTTATCCCGTGGCTGATCTCTACACCACTACTAACATCGACACCGTAAAAGCCATAACGTTTAACCGAAGCTACATTTGCACGGTTGAGACCGCCTGCGAGAATGATTTTAGAGCAATCAACCCCTTCAAACCATTCAATGTTAATTCTTTTACCAGCCCCGCCGTAGGCTTCACAATATGCATCTACTAAACGATACTCATCATTATATTTGAGAATATCCTCTTTTGTTTGTGCACGAATAACTTTAATATGAGGAACTTCCAAAGCATTACAATACTCAGCGTCAACTTCGAAATGAAGCTGTGCAAGAGTAGCACCTGTTTCTTTACAAATTTGATTGACTTTTTGTGGAGTTTCATTTACAAACAGAGCAACTTTCTCAACAAAGGGAGGAAGTTGTTTTATGATCTCTTTTGCCTGTTCTGGAGTAATATAACGAGGTGATTTTTCATAAAATACAAAGCCAAGAGCATCAGCTCCTGCATGAATGGCCGTCATTGCATCTTCATAGGATGTTATACCACATATCTTTGTACGTAATGTCATGATTTATACTTGTAAACTTTTTATTGCTTGAGCGCGATCTTCTTGTTTGAAAACATAGCTTCCTGCTACTACTACGTCTACACCCGCTTCTTTTAGAGTATGAACATTTTGATCGCTTACACCGCCGTCTACTTCTATCAGACAGTTAGGATTGATACGATCACGAAGTGCTTTTAATCTTTTTGCTTTTGGAATAACACTCTCTATAAAGCTTTGTCCGCCAAATCCAGGATTAACACTCATTAAAAGAACCATATCTAAATCTTCAAGTAAAAATTCGATAGATTCAGGCGGAGTATGAGGATTTAATACGATTGCAGCTTTGATCCCGTAACTTTTTATTTTTTGAATAAGTCTGTGGGGATGTTTTTCCTCTTCTATGTGAAAAGAGATATATTCAGGTTTTAGCGGAGCAAAAAGCTCAACAAAAAATGTGTTGTTTTCAACCATAAGGTGAATATCAAGAGGTTTTGTCGCAGCCTTTGCAACAGAACTTACAACAACAGGGCCGATAGTGAGGTTTGGAACGAAATGACCATCCATAACGTCTACGTGAACTAAATCACAACCACCGTTACAAATCTCTTCAACATCACGAGCAAGATTTCCAAAATCTGCAGATAAAATACTTGGAGCAACTTTCATCATAAATTAAATCCATACTAAATTAAATTGTGAAATTATAAAATAAAGTTGCTTTTATCTTGTTAAGAAAAACAAGAAGTGTTCATTACTAAATTTTAAACTAACTTCTACTGCACTTCTTCCCTGTGTAATTTCAAGGAGTGAATCAACATTCGGATATGTTCTTGGAAGTGTTATATCTACACTAATATTTGCATCTGCAAGAAGTGTTTTGATCTTACCCCCTACAATATTAACAAGTTCTGCAAGGGTGTCAAGGATTAGATCTGGATCGTCTGTTGACTCACCAATGAGCAATTCACAAGCTTTTTTTGCAATAGTGATTGGGAAGACAAGAATAACCATTCCGTCAATATCTCCGTAAAATCCTATTGAACTCGCTATTTTTCCACGTTTGTCATCTATGACGATTTTATCAACTTTTGCATTTTCTTTGACCGCTTTTGCATTTGTCATCATTTCAATTGTTGCAACAGAAGCTTCAATAAAGTTAGGAAGCTCAGTAACTACCTGTTTTGTAAGGGCACGTTTGTTTTTTGAAGATGCCGCACTGCTAGCTCCGAGTTCCTCTAATAACTCTTTATTTTGTAAGATATCATCCATTTGATCAAAGAACATAATTCCCGCATCTTCCAATGTATCTTTAAAAGAAAGAGGTGTTTTTTCAAAGCTCATACCTACAAAACAGATAGTAGCATTAAATTCTGCTGCAGATGAAGCAAGTTTTGAGAAGAAGTTAAGAGCATGGATATTCATACTTACAACTTTATAAGCATCAAAAATAAAGAGCCTGAAACCTACGTGTAAAGAATTGTTATGGTATGCAATGTTAAATGTCTGAGAGATCTCTGCATCTAAAAATGAACTTACTGTATAGATAATAGCATTTCCTGTTACACGAGTTGCAACTTTTTGTCCCATTTGTCCAAGATAAGTGTCTTCCACTATTAGATCATATGAATCTGGAACATGAGCCTTTTCTTCAAATTCTTCTTTTGTTTGTGCAATAATAGGGTTATGCCCGTTATCATGAAGTTCAATTGCAATTGCAGCACGTTGAGACTTGTCCTCACTATAAAGAAGAATGTTTTTTTGTTGATTTTGAAAGCTTGAAGTAAACAGTTCTGCCGCTTCTAGTGTTTGAAAGAGTGAAAAGTTCATTGCTTCGGTATAAAAATTCATGATTGCTTTATACTTTTTACTGTCATAATCACAAAAACCAACTGTAACATGGTTTTCTGTTCTTACTTTTTTAAAGAGTTTGGCAAAAACATCAAGACCGTTTCTATTAAAGAAGATCACTTTTTTTAATGAAACAAGCACCATTTCCACATTCAGTTTTAACGTGGCATCAATGTCTTCAACACTTAGTAATGATGTAGCCGAGTTACCGTCTAAGAAACCCTGCGGATGAAAGACCGCTATTGAATTTTTTACTACTGCTCTCATTGTTCTACTTCCACTACTTTAAGAAAATTGTTATATATGTCGTTTACAAAATCTACTTGAAATTCGATAAAGTCATTAAGTTCTGCATCTATAAATTCAGGTTTTGATAATGTGTAAAATAGAAGCAAGTGCATCCATTTTCCAAGTTTCATGAGTTCTTTATCGTTATAACTTTTTGTTCCTGATGCTGCTTGAACAATTTGGTAGACTTTTGGATTCATGTCCCATTTTTTAGCGATTTGCTCACAAATATCAAAAAGATCCTTGCCGCATAATCTTTCAAGTATGGTGTTATAGTCTATATTACTGGCACTTCTTAAAAGATTAACATCATCTATCTTTTCGCCGAATAAGGCATCTGCAACAATGATACTGGCAGGAAGTAAAGAGATAGCACTTTCAATCTCTTTATCGTCAATTTGAAGTTTTTTAAGGATTATCTTCCATTCACCGCTGAGTTGTGCTTGTAAATTGTAAAAGAGTTTTTTATTCAGTTTAAATAGTGACCATTTAGCAGGGCTAAGTAGACTAATCATATAATTGTATACGGCTTGTTGAGAACCTGAAAGTCCTAAGATACCGAAAATCTGTGAAGTATCACTTACTTCTTGTCTAAAACCGAAGATAGGCTTGTTGACTAAATCTTTAAGATAAGCATTAAGTGCTTTGTCTTCAACTGCAACTTTAGCGGCACGTGTAAGTTCACCTGCATTAAGAAGTAACATTGTCTGTTTTAAGACATCCGGAGAAGGGGGGATTTTTTCTATAAAATTATCGATTTGAGCTTGTGTGATCAAAGGGCATCTCGCAAAATTGTAAATTTATTTTGTAATTGGCTTAATTCTAGCTATAATTACATAAAATAATAATAAAGAGCGATAAATACTAAAGAACTCTTTGGCTTAAGTTGAAGTTTTGCTTTGGTCTGATATAATTCGCAACTTTAAAATATCATTCAAGGATACTAAAATGGCAAGAAGATGTGCTATTAGCGGCAAAGGGCCGATGAGTGGGAACAATGTTTCTCATGCTAAAAACAGAACTAAGCGTCGTTTTTTACTAAACCTCAGAACAGTGCGTATCACATTAGAGGATGGTACAACGAAAAAAATTAAGATTTCTGCAAAAGAATTACGCACACTTAAGAAAAATTCGTAGTTTTAGGAATAGGTCTTGAATCTTTTAGAAAGGATTCGCACATTTCTAAATTGGGAGATTACTCCCAAACCCGATCCAAAGCTTCTTCCTGAAGTTTACCCCCACCTTAAAGCATTTCGTCTACCCCTTATTTTAACAGTTATAGTGATGTTGATTGGAACAACAGGTTATGTTCTAATTGATAATTTTCCGATTATTGATGCCATCTATCAAACTGCTATTACGTTTACTACTGTAGGTTTTGGAGAGATACGTCCAATATCTGATGCTGGTAGAATATTTACGATTAATCTAATCATTGCCGGTTTCGCAGTTTTCTCTAGTGCGATCGGTATTTTAGTTTCAGAATTAAACAAGGGGCACATTGTTGCTATTATCAAGGAGCGAAGAATGTTGTATAAAATCGCAAGATTAAAAAAACATTTTGTTGTGTGTTATCATAATGATTATACGATTGAAGTAACGAAACAATTACGTAAAAACCACATACCTTTTGTTGTAATTGATCCAAGACCGCAGATCCATGAATGGGCAGTAGAACACAAATATCCCCATTTCTTACAGGCCGAGCCTCATGCGGAATTATCAATGTTAAAGGCGCATTTGGCATCTGCAAAAGGGCTGATTACTCTTTCTGATTCAATTGCGGATAATATTGCACTTATCGCTTCGGTAAGACTTTTTGAAAAAGAGCACTTTCTACCAAGACCTTATTATGTGATCTCTGCTGCTGAATCTATGAGTGATGTAGAAAAATTGAAAAAACTGGGATCAGATACGGTTGTAAGTCCTACGAAACTTACAGCTCAAAGGGTTTCTGCAATGGCAGCACGTCCGGATATGGAAAACCTTTTAGAAGAGTTCTTATACAAAACGGACAATCCGATCGATATGCAGGAGATTTTGGTACCTAAATATTCATGGGCGGTGTTAAAAAAATTAAAAGAGACACATATTAGAGAGATCGCAAATACTTCTGTAGTTGGGATTACAAAAAAAGACGGAAAATTTGTTGCAATGCCTAAAGGAGATGTTTTAGTTACAAGCGAATGTAAGCTTTTAGTAATTGGAACACAGGCTGGTATAAAAATTACCAGAGATTTATTAAGAAAAAGATTGAAGCCGAAGGAGCTCAAATTTGTATAAATTAGAAAAAATTGAGGGCGGAGTTTGTGCCGCTAATGGTTTTTATGCAGACGGAATTAGTGCTGGATTAAAGAAAAACGATGCTAAAGATATGGCGTTTATTTATGCAGACACATTATGTGAAATTGCTTCGGCATTTACAACAAATAAAATGGCTGCTGCCCCAATTAAACATTTTAAAGCAAAGGGTGATTTTAAAACAAACTTTGTACTTATAAATTCAAAAAATGCTAATGCAATGACGGGTGAAGCTGGAATTGACGATATTGATGAAGTACTTGGACATCTTCCTGATGAGGCTATGAATCCTGTTATGAGTTCAACTGGTGTAATCGGAGTAAGACTTCCAAAAGAGAAGCTCATCAACGGAATTAAACTTTTTGACCTTACTCAAAAAAATCCAACAAGTGCTGCTCAGGCTATTATGACTACAGATAGTTTCAAAAAAGAGATTGCATTTCAAGTGACATTGAGTGATGGAAGTAGTTTTCATATAGGTGCTATGGCAAAAGGTGCAGGGATGATTAACCCAGCTATGGCTACTATGCTTTGTTTCATTACAACGGATGCAGATGTGTCATCTACTAAAATGCAAAAAGTATTAGATCGTGTAGTAGTGACAACATTTAATGCCGCTTCGGTTGACGGTGATACTTCTACGAACGATACTGTAATGCTGCTTTCTAACTCAAAAAGCGGTGCGTATGATGAGGAAGCATTTGAAGATACACTGCATCAGATTATGGAATTTTTGGCAAAACAGATGGTAAAAGACGGAGAGGGTGCTACAAAACTTGTAACTTATAAAGTTACAGGTGCAAAAAACGATCACGAAGCAGAAGTGGTTGCCAAAGCTCTTTCTAATTCACTTCTTGTAAAAACGGCACTCTACGGTGAAGATCCAAACTGGGGACGTATTGCTTCAACTGTAGGAGCTAGTGGAGCTGAAGCAAAAGAGGAAACTTTAACGATCTCATTTGATGATATTTGCGTTTATGAAAAAGGAAATCTTTACTTTGATGCAGAGATGGAGATCCAAGCTGCCAAAATTATGAGAAAACCAGAGTTTACAATTTCATGTGATTTAGGTATCGGTTCAGGAGAATTCACGGCATTTGGATGTGATCTTGGTTACGAATACGTAAAAATTAACGCGGACTATAGAACATAATCAGTTTATTACCTATTAACATCTATAAGAGATTGGATAATACTTCCCAATCTCTTCTCTTATTTTTTCTTAGCTTTTTTTTCTGACTTTTCTTTTTTCTTGTAACTTTTGATATTTTTTTTCGCCTCTTGTTTGAACTCTTTTTTGAGTAGGTCTTTCAATTCTTTTCTAAGGAATTTGTTTACTTTTTTCTTATCTATCATACTGTTTCCTTTTAAGTGAGATATATGTATGATAGTTTAAGAAAACTTATGTAGATATAAAAGTGGATAAAAATTAATTATATTCGTTTTTAAAAGAGACGTATCTTTTTGCAGAAGCGTAGAGTTCGGCGACTTCTTCGTCAGTAAGTTCCCTTACTACTTTTGCCGGACTTCCCATAATGAGGCTTCTCGGTGGAAATTTTTTACCCTTAGTAACTAAACTTCCCGCTCCAACTATACTCTCTTTTCCAATGACAGCATTATCAAGAATAGTTGCACTCATACCGATTAAGCATGCATCTTCGATCGTACAGCCGTGTAGCATTACACGGTGACCGATAGTTACATCATTACCAATAATTGTAGGGTTTCCGTCACCTTGCTTTTGTCTGTCTTCACCTTTATGGTGTGTAACATGCAGCATTGAACAGTCCTGAACACTTGTTCTGTCCCCGATTTTAATATAATGAACGTCACCTCTAATTACCGTCCCAAACCATATAGAGCAATCTTCACCAATCTCTACATCTCCAATCACGTCAGCTGAAGGAGCTACCCATGTATCTTTACCTATTTTTGGTTCATAATTTTTAAATTTGTGTATCATTTTAACTCTCTATAAACAGTCTCTCTACTAACTGATGAATATTTGTAGATGATTCTTTTCTTGTCACTTTTGAAATTTTATTCACATACTCTTCTAAAAGTTTATGATTGTTTATTAAACGATCATCAGCTTTTACCTTTACATAAGTACCGTCACTTTGGAGTTCGTGTGCAAGTACATTGTCTGAAATTTGAAGGTTTAACAGTTGAATAATTTTTTTCTTAGACTCTTCATCTTTAATAGCCGTTAAAAGCTCAATACGTCTGACTAAGTTTCTCGGCATCCAGTCTGCACTAGAGATATATACTTCAGAAGCATCGTTTTTAAAGTAATATGCACGAGCATGTTCTAAGTATTTTCCTAAAATAGAGATAACACGGATATTCTCACTTACACCTTCTATTCCAGGTTTTAAACAACAGATACCGCGGATGATAAGATCAACTTTTACACCCGCTTGACTTGCTTTGTAAAGCGCACGGATCACGTCGTCATCAACCAAAGAGTTCATTTTCGCAATGATACGTCCATTTTCTCCTTGTCTTGTCTCATTGTGAATGAGTGATAAGATCTTCGGCTTGATTTGAGACGGTGCCATATAGAGCTCATTTAGTTTCCCTTTTTTACTAAATCCTGTTAAAAAGTGGAAAAAACGAGTAAGGTCATTTGTGATCTCGTCTTTACTTGTCATGTAACTCATATCTGTATAGATCTTTGAAGTTGACGGGTTATAGTTTCCAGTACCTAAATGTGCATACTGTTTGAGTTTACCGTTAATTCTACGAGTGATAAGTGTAGCTTTTGCGTGTACTTTTAAGCCTTTAATTCCGTAAATAACGTGTGCTCCTGATTTTTCTAGTGCTTTTGCCCAGATAAGGTTGTTCTCTTCGTCAAAACGAGCCTTCAGTTCAACCATAACAGTTACCTGTTTTCCGCTTTCACTCGCATCCATCAATGCTTTTACGATTGGAGAATTTTGTCCTGATCTGTATAGTGTCATTTTGATCGAAACAACATCAGGATCTTTTGCAGCCTGTTGTATCATTTTTACGATAGGTTCGAAACTTTCATACGGATGGTACATCATGATATCTTGTTTGTCCAAGATAGCAAAGATATTGTCATTACTATCTAAAGGCGGCAGATTCTTTGGTTTAAATGATGGAGATAATAGATGTGCAAAATCTTTATTGCCAACTATTTGCCATAAACTCGAAAGATTTAAAGAAGTATGGAATTTATAGATATCATCTTTGTAGACATTAGCATGGCGATTGAAAAAGTTAATGATTTCATCATCTGCATTACTTCCCATTTCAAGACGAACCATTTCCCCTTTTCTACGAAGTTTTAATCCCTCTTCAAGGATCTCCATAAAGTCATCCGCTTCTTCCTCTTCGATCTCGATGTCGGCATTTCTCGTTACTCTGAATGATGCGTACTTAATGAGTGTATAACCCGGAAAAAGATCTTCTATATGTTGTGCAACAGCAGTTTCTATAGGCACATAAGTACCTTCACCGATTTGGACAAATCTGTCTAAAACACGAGGGACACGTACAATTCCAAAACGTTCAATTGCTTCATTGTCTGTATCTCTAAGTTTAACGATAAGACCGAAGCTCAAGTTGTTTAAGTGTGGAAACGGATGTGTCGCATCTACAGCAATAGGAATAATTACAGGGTAGATGTTTTCTTTAAAGTATATGTTTACTTTGTGTTTTTCCTGGTTGCTTAAATCGTTGTATTTTTTAACGTAAATACCTTCATGTTCAAGCTTCTTTAGTATCTCTGTTCTACAATGTTCTACAACTTGTTGCTCTTGATGCAGATAGTGTCTGATTTCACGAAGTTGTTGCAGCGGTGTAAGTCTATCTGCACCTGAAACAATAATCCCTGCCGAGAAAAGTTTTTTAAGTCCTGCTACACGGATCATATAAAATTCATCAAGATTAGTTCCGTAGATCGCAAGAAACTTTAAACGCTCAAGTAATGGTAAAGTTGTATCTTGTGCCTGTTTGAGAACTCTTGTATTGAATTGTAACCATGAAAGTTCACGATTAATATAAAAATTTGGGTTTTTGAAATTCAACATAAAAACCGATCCTGTTGCATAAATTTTTATTGCATTATAGCAAAAATTTGGTTTCTACTTGATTACACCGCTGCCACGGTAGTTTGCGGCATGATAAATAGTAACTCCGTATTTGCGTGCATAATATTTCATAAGTAGACGTTGCAGTGTCGGCTCGATTGAAGGGGTAAACCAAGCATTGTTACTGATAGCTACGACAAAATCCACATCACCTTGATAAAGAGCATCACAAGTTGCCTCATAGCAGATAGCATTTCTTATTTTAACTTTATTGATTTCAAAGTCTGTGGGCTGATCAGCCGTAACAAAGTCGCTTGCACCGTTAAAGAAGGTATCGTTTACAAACTTTTTGGCAAATTTAGGAAGTGGAATATACTCTCCAAAAGGGACAAGAACAACTTTTTTTGCTACGGAATATTTTCCCTGGTCAAACAAGTATGTAACGTTATAATGTTTCCCGTTCTCTACTAAAAGTGCTCCGGCAATAATAGTAATAGAATGTGAAATCTCTTGGAGTTGTTTAATTAATTTCGGACTTTTGTTCATAAAAAGAGGAAAGACCGACTCAGGTAGGACAACAACTTTATATCCTTCAAGTTTTGCTTTTGTAATCTCTTGAAAAATCATATCTACTGTAGGATAAAGATTATCCCTTTTCCATTTATCTTCTTGTTTGACATCTGTTTGAACAAGTTTCATGTTTAATGGAAGCTCTTTTTGCATCGGATAGCCAAAATTAATTGCAAACACAAGTAAAATGAGTGGATAGTATTTATATTTTGGATAATTTCTATATGCGTAAATAGCAGCTGCCAAAGCAAAAATCACGATCGCAAACTGGTATTTATAAACACCGATGAAACTGTCAATAAAAAGAAGTTCAGGCTTAAACCAGTTCCAGTCAAACGGTTCAATGAAACTGAGTGCAAAAAGTACAGCCCCACGAATGAAAGGGTTGGTAGTAAAATACATAGGTAAAAATAAAAGAAGATAAAGCAGTCCAAAGCCCAAAGTAACTATTGGCATCATAAAACCGACACCCTGATACTGAAAACTAAAGCCTATCCAGTAAAACCAAAACACTCCTATAAAAAAACCTGCTGCCAAGACGGAACGCTTGGGTATATACAATATAGAAGCTACGGCAATCAGTCCCAGAGCCGTGTTTAATAATTTGTTTTCGAGTCCGAAATTACTTAAATAAATAAAGAGACTGAAAAAAACTGCACTTGCCAAACCAAATAAAATATCTTTTCTTTTTTCGTTCATATTGAAATTTTACACAATTTTACTCAGATATTAGTATTGTTTTTGTATAATCTCCCAATTTTTATTTAAATAAGGAAGTTATAGATATGGAATTAATCTCTCAGTTATTACCTTTTGTATTTCTGATCGCAATTATGTATTTTGTGATTATTCGTCCACAACAAAAAGAAGCGAAAGCTAAAAAAGAAATGATCGAGTCACTTAAAAAAGGTGATAAGATTATCACTAACGGTGGTTTCATTGTTGTTGTTAATAAAGTTGAAGAGAACTTTTTTAGTGTTGAGATGAATAAAGAAACGATTGTAAAAATCGCAAAAGACTCTGTTGCAAAGAAGTATGAGGATGAAGCTTAATTATCGTATCGTAATCTTCGCTTTAGCAATAGTTTTCGGGATAGTCTTTTCTATCCCTTCACTGCTTCAAACTGAAGGTGGGAAAAAAATCACTTTAGGACTTGATCTTCAAGGCGGTCTTCACATGCTTCTGGGCGTTAAAACAGAAGAAGCTACAAAATCTCGTATAAAATCTATCACAGCTAGTATTAAACATTTCAGCGAACGTAATGACATTTTGATCGATGGACTTACTTTTGATGAAACAGGTGTAAAGTTTGAAGTTTTAGATTCTGATGAAATTGCTAAGATTAAAGAATATCTTGCTCAAATTGACGGTGCTGTTGTTTCTGTAAACAATTCAATTGTATCGGTAAGTTTATCAGCTCAAGAGATCGAAAAAACTAAGAAACTGGCAATTGATCAAGCAATTGAGACTATTAGAAATAGACTTGACCAATTTGGTCTTTCTGAACCAATCGTTGCAAAACAGGGTGAAGAAAAAATCTTAGTAGAACTAGCAGGTATTAAAACTCAAGAAGAGGAGCAACGTGCACGTGAACTAATCAGCCGTGCTGCAAAACTTGAACTTATGGCAGTTGATGAAGACAGAGCTGCTCGTGTGTACAATATGAGTGCTGGTGATGCTGCTGCTTACGGAGATGTGATCTTAGAAGATGCAAAATCTTCAGAGATTAAATATTTGGTACGTGAAATTCCAATTCTTGATGGTGGGATGTTGACAAATGCCAATGTTGGATTTGATCAAAACAACCGTCCTGTAATTAACTTCAAACTTAATGCTGAAGGTGCAGAGATCTTTGGAGATTTTACAGGAAAGAATGTAGGGAAGCGTCTTGCTATCGTACTTGACGGTAAAGTGTATTCAGCTCCGAATATTAACGAGCGTATCGGTGGTGGTTCTGGACAAATTTCCGGAAACTATACTGTAGTAGAAGCAAAAGACCTGGCAATTGCTTTAAGAAGCGGTGCTTTACTTGCTCCGATTTACTTAATGGAGAAACGTTCAGTAGGACCAAGCCTAGGGGCTGATTCTATTCAAGCGTCTATGGTGGCTTTAATTGGTGGATTTGTTTTAGTAATTGTTTTTATGATCGCATATTACAGAATGGCGGGTGTTATTGCTAACATCGCTCTGATTGCAAACCTGTTTTTACTTTTAGCGGTAATGTCTCTTTTTGGTGCTACACTTACACTTCCTGGTATGGCGGGGATTGTTTTAACTGTCGGTATGGCAGTAGATGCCAATGTTATTATCTCTGAGCGTATTCGTGAGCTTATCCGTGAAGGCAAGTCAATGCATAAAGCGATCGAAGATGGTTATTCAAATGCTATGAGTGCTATTTTAGATGCAAACATTACGACGCTTATTGCTTCAGTTGTACTATATGCATACGGAACGGGTGCTATCAAAGGATTTGCAATTACTATGAGTATCGGTATTTTAGCTTCTATGCTTACTGCTATTTTAGGTACACACGGTATTTACCAGATGTTAGAGAGCAAAATGCAAAAAAGTAAAAACTATAAGTTCTGGTTCGGGATTAAGGGGTAAAAATGGAATTTTTTAAATATACAAGACCGTTTAACTTTATGGGCAAATCTAAATTTGCCGCTATTATCTCAATAGTACTTATTTTAATCTCGTATGCACTTCTTGCTACAAAAGGTTTAAATTACGGTGTTGATTTCGCCGGCGGTACGATTGTTCAAGTGAAATATGATACTACTGCACCGATTGATGAGATGCGTAAAAAACTTGAAGGCAATGAAGTCTTTGCAAACGCTTCAATTACTGAATTTGGTTCACCTGATGAGGTTGTTATCCGCTTAAAGACTACAACGGGAAGTGTAACGACTGATATTGGCGACTTGACACGTCAAGCACTTGCTGGTACCGGAAACTATGAAGTACGTCGTGTAGACATTGTTGGACCAAAAGTTGGAAGCGAATTAAGAGAAAAAGGGATCATGGCAATGCTTTTGGCGATTGCCGGGATTCTTGTCTATGTTGCATTTAGATTTGAGTGGCGTTTCGCCGTTGCATCAATTGTAGCGTTAATTCACGACGTTTCAATTGCACTTGGTGCTGTAAGTCTTTCAGGCATCGATGTAAATCTTGATGTATTAGCAGCACTTTTAACACTTCTTGGATATTCACTGAACGATACAATTATCGTTTTTGACCGTATTCGTGAAGGGATTGAAACTAGTAAAAAAACTGTTCTTGGAGATATTATTGATGAATCAGTTACAAGAACATTGGCTCGTACAACACTAACGTCATTGACAACTTTCTTTGTTGTACTAACGTTGTTCCTGTTCGGTGGTGAGATTATCCATCCATTTGCATTTACTTTATTAGTAGGTATAATTGTAGGTACTTATTCATCAATCTTTGTGGCTTCACCGATATTGATGTGGTTTGGATTTAATGTACAGAACTATCACGAAAAACTGGCTCAAAAAGCTAAGCGTGAAGCAGAAAAAGAGAGAATGCGCCAACAGTTTGAATCTGGCGTAATGTAAAAAGGAGACTAAGAAGATGGATTGGGGTAAAGTAGTATACGTATTTTTTTCGTTAATGAGTTTAACGTCAATTGCAGGGTTTTTATATGAAAATACTGCAGTTTCATTGTTTATTGCAGCAAGTTTAAATCTTGTTTCAACAATTTTAAAAATTGGTGTAAGAAATTTACTTTCAGCTGAACTTCTTGCATCTTCGTTAGTAGCAGACTTGCACCTTATTCCGGCATTTATCTTTTTAGTTATTGTCGGTAACGATTCATGGGCAATCGCACTTTCTATTGGTGCATTAATAGCAAACGTATTTTCTATGGGACTTGTATATATCGAAAGTTCCAAAACACAAGAAGAGTATTAGGAGAATTTTAATTGGAGTACAACGCTAAAAATATTGAGCAAAAATGGCAAAATTATTGGAGAGAAAACGATAGTTTTGAACCAAGTGAAGATTTCACGAAAGAGAAGAAATATATTCTTTCAATGTTCCCTTTCCCTAGTGGAAGACTGCATATGGGGCACGTAAGAAACTACTCTATCAGTGATGCATTTGCAAGATACCATAGACAACAAGGTAAAAATGTTCTTCACCCAATCGGATTTGACAGTTTTGGTATGCCTGCTGAAAATGCGGCAATCAAAAACAATGCTAATCCAAAAACATGGACATACGACAATATCGATTATATGAAAAACGAGTTTTATTCTCTTGGTTTTTCATTCTCTAAAAAAAGAGAACTGGCAACGTCTGACGAGCTTTATACAAAGTTTGAACAAGCATTCATTATCGATATGTATGAAAAAGGTTTGCTCTACCGTGAAAAAGGGATGCTTAACTGGTGTCCTCACGACCAAACAGTTTTAGCAAATGAGCAGGTAGTAGACGGTTGTTGTTGGAGATGTGATACTCCAATTGTAAAAAAAGATATGAATCAATACTACTTTAAGATCACTGCGTATGCAGATGAACTTTTAGCTGATCTGAAAAAACTTGAAGGTGGTTGGCCGAAACAAGTTCTTACTATGCAGGAAAACTGGATAGGAAAATCGAACGGTTTAGCGTTTGATCTTTTCTTTGATGATGAGTCGAAAGCAAAACTTGGCGGTAAATTTGATAGTTTTGATGTATTCACGACACGTCCAGATACTATCTATGGTGTTAGCTATACAGCACTTGCACCTGAGCATAAAATTGTTTCATATATGATCGAAAACAAACTTCTAAGCGATGAAAAAATTGCTGAAATTGAAGCGATGATTAATGCTTCAAATATCGATCGCCAAAAAGAGAAGGCTGGACTTTCATTAGATTTAAACGTAGTACATCCTCTAACTGGCAAAAAAGTTCCTGTATGGATTGCAAACTTCGTTTTAATGGATTACGGTTCAGGTGCAGTTATGGCAGTACCTGCTCACGATGATCGCGACTATGAATTTGCTACAAAATACTCTCTTGAAATCAATCCCGTAATTAAACCTTTTGAAGGTGAGTTAGAGCTTGATAAAAAAGCATTTACTGAAGTGGGTGAGCTTTTTAATTCGCACGAGTTTGACGGGATGAACTCTAAAGAGTCTCAAGCAAAAATCATAGAGCATTTCGAAGCGAAAAATATCGGTAAAAAGACAACAAACTACAAGTTAAAAGATTGGGGAGTTTCACGTCAAAGATACTGGGGTGCTCCGATTCCATTTATCCATTGTGATGATTGTGGACTTGTTATGGAAGACAAAGCAAACTTGCCTGTAGCACTTCCGGAAGATGTTGAGATTACGGGTGAGGGTAACCCGCTTGAAAAACATCCGACTTGGAAACACTGTAAATGTCCAAAATGTGGCAAAGATGCAGTTCGTGAAACAGATACTATGGATACTTTCGTTGAGTCTAGCTGGTATTTCCTACGTTTCTGTGCATCTGAGTTAAATTGGGAAGACGAAGCATTCTCAGCTGAGCAGATCAAATACTGGATGGGAGTTGATCACTATATTGGTGGGATTGAACATGCGATCTTACATCTTCTATATGCAAGGTTCTTTACAAAAGTTTTCCGTGATCTCGGCTATGTTGATTTTGATGAACCGTTTGACAGACTTCTAACTCAAGGGATGGTGCTTAAAGACGGTGCAAAGATGTCAAAATCTAAAGGTAATACTGTAGATCCTGATGAACTGATTGCAAAATACGGTGCAGATACTGCAAGACTATTTATTCTTTTTGCAGCGCCACCGACACAAGAGTTAGAGTGGAATGACAGCGGTGTTGAGGGTGCATTTAGATTTATCAAACGTTTCTTTGAAAGATCTACAAACGTCGTAGCGACTGACACAATTCCGTCAATTGATCACGCATCACTTTCTAAAGAGGAAAAATTTGCTCGTAAGAAAGTATATGAAGCACTGAAGCGTTCAGAAGAAGTTTATAATGAAAGATATACTTTTAACACTATGATTGCAGGTGTTATGGAAGCTATGAATGCACTAAATGCTCAAGAAAATTCTGATGTTTGGACTGAAGCATACTGGATTTTTACTTCGATTTTAGAGCCTGTAATTCCTCACACTTGTTGGGAATTAAGTGAGAAGTTCTTTAACTTGAACAACTTGAATGCACAATCAATCCTTGAAGAGGTATTTATAGAAGATTCAATTACACTCGGTGTCTCTGTAAACGGGAAAAACCGTGGAGAGATCGAAGTTGCAAAAGATGCAAGCAAAGAAGATATGTTAGCGCAGGCGAAAGAAGTAGTTGCAAAATGGCTTGAAGGCAAAGAGATCGTGAAAGAGATCGTAGTACCTAACAAGCTTGTAAATATAGTAGTTAAAGGTTAGGGTATGAAAAAGTATCTACTCTATTTGAGTATATTTGCATTTTTGGTTGTAGGCTTAAATAGTTGCGGATACAAACCTAGCTCAAAGTTTTCCCGTAATGTGACAGGTGAAAAAATAAGTACAAGTGTATATATCTCACTTGTAGATCCTGAAAATACGGTTATCATTAAAGATGCTGTAGATGCTGCTATTGTGTCAATATTTCATGCATCTCTAGTAGATCGAAGCTATTCTGATACACACTTGGATATTAAAATGTCGGCTCCTTCATATGTTCCAATTCAGTATAATAGTGATGGATATGTTGTTGGTTATCGTGCACGAGTAACACTCTATATAACAAGAACCACAAAAGGGGAAAGAAAAGTATATTCTTCTCAAGGTAGTTATGATTTTAGTGTAGAACCAAATGCTATTATTACAGATCAAGAAAGGTTTAATGCAATTAAGTCAAGTGCATCAAAAGCAATTACATCTTTCATTGCAAAAGTTTCCGCAGAGGGATCTTTGAAACAATAGGAATACGACATGACTATTCAAACGATTATCAATAATGCTGTCAAACGATTAAAAGAAGAAGGGAAACTTTTAACCCCAGATTTTTATGTAGAGGCTTTTTGTAAAGAAGCTACAAAAGCCAATATGAACGTTGAAGACTGTAAGCATCTAAATAGATATCAAGAGATGCTCAATAAAGATCTGCAAAAAGACCTAAAAAATTATCGTATCAATACGACACATGAATTTGTCCGTTTCCTTATCTCCAAAATCAATAGAACAAATCCAACGATGTGTTCAGATACATTAGAAGCACAGACCTTACTTAACAAAAGAGTATTACAGGTTATTGAAGTACTACATAATAAAGAAGCATCAGAGTTGGCAAGAAAGACTATAGACCTTCTTGAAAATGCACCAAAACCTGACCAGATTGATAGTTTTAGACAGAGATGGGTAAACTTTATAACTACATATGATGATACTTTTTTACATAAACTCAAATATTTTGGGGATTTAGATTCCAAAGACCTGAAAAAAACGATAGAGGGATTAAAAGAGATTGAATACAGTATTGAAACTAATAGTTGTGATTTAGAAAAAATATCTCAATATATAGTGGCTTCTTTAGTCCCTTCTATAGCCTCAAGTGTCAATGAACAGATAGCTGATTTAAGCGATAGAATACGTAGTAATGCTTCTATAATAAATGATAGTTCAATCGAATCAGAGATAAAATCTGCTATTGCACTAAGAATTGCACTCGATAAAAAAAGTGTCAGAGATATGGTTGAAGCACTTGACGGTGTATTAGACAAACTATCCGGACGTCTTATAGATATGATTGAAAAATCAGATAACTCAAATACAGAGATTCAAAAAATCAAGCATGAGTTAGAATCTTATAACGAAAGAACAGATAAAAATTTTAAACTTGCACATAATAAACTTTTTACAATCGCACTAGCATTGGAGAAAAATACTGCCGTTCTTAGTAAGGATTTAAAATCTCATAACGAAGATGTAATGTTAATGACACGTAAGATAAAAAGTCTTGAATTAGAATTGGAAGAGGCTAGAAAAGAAGCTCAGGAAGACTTTTTAACAAAAATATATAACAGACGTGCTTTAGACCAGTTTTTAGACTTAAAAGAGGGTGAATATGAGCGATATGAGAGAAACTTTTCTATTGTCCTTTTCGACCTTGATCACTTTAAGAACATAAATGACAGTTACGGGCATGAAGCTGGTGATGCCGTTTTAGTCGCATTTGGAAAAATACTTAGAAAAGAGTGTAGAAATGTTGATATTGTTGGAAGATTTGGTGGAGAAGAGTTTATTGCAATACTTGGAGACACGGATGTAAATGGAGGTGTTGTTTTTGCCAATAAAGTAAGAGAACACATCAAAAGGGCAAAATTTATGTATAAAGGCAGCCGTATCGAAGTAACTGTGAGTGCGGGTGTTGCTGAAAGAAATATGCACCTTTCGTTAAAAGATTTACTTGCTGCAACAGATAAATTGCTTTATCATGCAAAAGCAAACGGTAGAGATAGAGTGGAGTTTAAATAAGAGTGTTACAGCAGTTTTTAGATTCGAAGCCTCTGTATTATACAGAGATTGATTATACTCGTATGCCAAGAGCCTATGAGTCTATAAAAGAAAAGCTTACTTTACCGAAAATTATCCATATCATAGGAACTAACGGAAAAGGAACAACAGGGCGTTTTTTAGCAACAGCTTTACATAGAAGCGGGGCAAACGTTGTTCACTACACCTCACCTCATATTTTAGAGTTTAATGAACGTATTTGGATAAACGGTGCAAATATCTCTGATGAAACATTGGAGATCTTACATCAGGAGTTACAGACACTACTTGACCCGGAGTTCATTAAAGGTTTGAGTTACTTCGAATATACTACTTTTTTAGCGGTTTTAGCGGCAAGAGAGAGCGACTATCTAGTTTTGGAAGCAGGACTTGGCGGTGAATATGACGCTACGGCTGTTTTTCCAAAAGTTTTAACGCTTGTAACACCTATCGATAAAGATCACGAAGCTTTTTTAGGTGATACGATTGAAAGCATAGCAACAACAAAGCTAAATGCAGTACAAAACAAAGCAATCCTGGCAAAACAAAAACACCAAACAGTATATGAAGTTGCTGAAAAGTTGGCAGAAGAGAAAAATGTAACGATTAAAAAAGTTGCAGATTATATCACCGATGAAGACAAAGAGAAAATCGCTTTAATTGCAAAAGAGAATGATTTGGCAGAGTATCTTGTAGACAATCTTTCTTTGAGTATAGCTGCTTTAAAGGAATTAGGGGTACAATATAGCGAACAATCATTTGTAAACGGCAAGCTGTTTGGACGTTTGAGCCCGCTGGCAGAAAATATTTTAATTGATGTCGGTCACAATGCTTTAGCCGCAGAATCGATTTCTAAGAGTTTAAAAAATTCAAAATATACTTTAGTGTATAATAGTTACAAAGATAAAGACTATAAAGCTATTTTAAAACTTTTAAAGCCTATTATAGAAGAGTTGCTTATTATCGATGTTAAAGATGAGCGGATCGAAAAAAGAGAAAAATTAGAATCTGTTTTGAATGATTTAGAGATCCCTTATAAAAAATTTGAAAAGATAGAAAGTCAAAAAAATTACCTGATATTTGGTTCATTTAGTGTAGCGGAGGCATTTTTAAAGGTGTATCGTGGATAGACATTTTACTGTTACCATTCATGACGAAAACGGTGTAAGACAGTTTAATCTTCATAAGTTTGTAAAAAAAGCACTTTATTATGCTGCTATATTTTTACTTACACTTGCGATGATCGCAGTTGGAACTATTTTATATTTGAACGATTCTGTTGACAGAATGCAGTTGAAAAAAGATAACATAGAAACAGCATATAATGATCTGCAAACACAAAACAGTAATTTGATGGAGAGTATGCAAAAAACACAGGTTTCTTTAGTCGCAAAAAAAGAGGAACTCGAAGAACTTTCCGATTCTTTGGCAGAGATTGAACAAATGATAGGGCTCAAACCTATTGATAACGAAACCTTAGAAGAGCGTGTAAGTTTGGCCAAACTAAGCTCATCACAGCGTCTAACTCTTTTAAATCTTATTCCTAGCGGTTCTCCTGTTGAATATAATGGTATTACTAGTAAATTCGGTTACAGAATCCATCCAACTTTAAACAGAGAAGAGTTTCATCGTGGAACTGATCTTAAAGCGGCAATGAACACACCTATTTATGCTACGGCTGACGGGCTGGTAGAATGGGCTGGATTTCATAAAAGCAGCGGCTATGGAAACCTGATAATTTTAGAACATGTGTACGGATTTAAATCTTACTTCGGACATTTAAATAAAATTGTGATAAAATCCGGGCAATTTGTAAAAAAAGGGCAGCTTATAGGATATACCGGTAACTCAGGGATGAGTAACGGACCGCATCTCCATTATGAGATCCGTTTTATTCACAGAGTTTTAAATCCATATTATTTTGTAAAATGGACACAGCAAAACTATAATGAAATTTTTGAAAAGGAGAAAAAGGTTCCATGGCAATCTTTAATAACAGCGACATCGAGAATAACGTATCAACCGATTCTAACACAACAATTATCACAACTGGAGCAAAGATAAAAGGGGAGTTAGAACTCTCTTGCAATCTTTACATTGATGGTGTTTTAGAAGGAAATATTCACTCTACAAAAGAGGTGAATGTCGGTAAAAACGGACATATTAAAGGTGCTATCCATACTGAAAGACTTATTGTTCAAGGTTTTGTAGAAGGAACAATTGACGCAGACAGAGTAGAAATTAAAGCTGCGGGTCGTGTAACGGGTGAAATTAAATCAGGTGAACTTGTTATTGAAGCCAAAGGGATTTTTGAAGGAAATTCGATCATAAAAAATGACACAACTTTATAATTATTTTAAAACTTCGAAGGATGATCTAGAGGTTTTAATTTGTGAAGATCTCAAAGAAGCTCATGAATTAGAGAGCGTAGCGAGATTTTTTAACAAAGAAGTTATAGTTTTTCCGGACTTTAGAGCAGCGCGTGGCGATGACCTGCGCTCTTATAAAGAGGAATTACAAGAACTTCTGTACAAATTGAAAAACTATTACACAGCTGTAAAGAAGCCTTTAGTACTCGCTCCACTAAAAAGTCTGCTCTTCCCACTTCCAAAAAAAGAATATTTAGATTCACAGAAACTTGAGTTTGGTTCAGAGATTGATCTTAGTGCATTTAAAGAAAAGATGCTCTACTGGGGATACACGTTTGTAGATATGGTACAGGTTGAAGGTGAGATCTCTCATCGCGGTGATATCCTGGATATCTTTGTACCAGGTTCTACGCAACCTGTACGTATTTCTCTTTTTGACGTAGAGATTGAACAGATTAAAACTTTTGATCTAGAGACGCAGAGAACTACGGGTGAAGAGTTAGACAGTATTGAGATAAACTGTGCCTTTTTCGCCCTTGATGAAGAGGGATTTAATACTCTCAACAATAAGATTGAAAATAGTGAATACGACGCACTCTCACGCGATATTGCCTCTCTTGGTTTATGGCATCTGGATGAACTGGCAGAAAACTTTTTAGAGGGTAAAAACGTAAAACTCTCACGTAATCTGGATGACCTGTTAAAAGATGCCTACGGTATTAACAATCCGATCATATCAAGAGAATGTTTCAACCTTGATATTTTAGAAGAAAACGATGATATCAAAGAGTTGGTAGTTGCCGATGTGGCACAACTTCTAAAAGTGCATCAAGATAAAAAGATCACAATCATTGCGGCAAACAAAGCGACGATCAAACAAGCAGGAATCTATGATACTGCAAAGCTTAATATTGTTGAAGCACCGTATATTTTAAACATTATCACTCCTAATGAAGTTGTAATATCTCTGAACAAGCCGGATAAAAAACGTCGTCGCCGTAAAAGCTCTATTTTACTCGATGATCTAAAAGCGGGTGATTATGTTGTTCACGAAGAATACGGTGTAGGTATATTTGAGAAGATTGAGCAAGCTGAAATTCTCGGAGGTGTAAAAGATTTTATCGTTATCAAATATGTGGGTGATGACAAGATCCTTTTACCTGTTGAAAACCTTGACTATATCGATCGTTATATTGCAAGCGGTGGTGGTGTACCTGTACTTGATCGTCTCGGAAAAGGAAGTTTCGGAAAATTAAAAGAGAAAGTTCGTAAACGTCTTTTAGAGATAGCGGGACAGATAGTAAACATTGCCGCAGCACGTGCACTTATTAAGTCTCCAAAAATCTCAGTAGAGCAAAAAGAGCTCAAAGAGTTTCAAGCATTAAGCGGTTTTGAATACACAGATGATCAGACACAGGCCGTTGCAGAGATAATTTCTCAAATGTCTTCTGGCAAGATTATGGACAGACTTCTTAGTGGTGATGTTGGTTTTGGAAAAACGGAAGTAGCGCTTAATACTATCTTTGCAGCTTGGAAATCGGGTTATCAGTCTGCTTTCATTGTACCTACTACATTACTCTCAGCTCAACACTTTAGAAGTCTGGATGAGCGTTTTAAAGAGATGAAGATCCGTTATGCAAAGCTTGACCGCTTCGTATCTACAAAAGATAAAAACAATATCATTAAAGCTTTGGCTTCGGGTGAGCTTGATTGTGTCGTTGGAACACATGCACTTTTTGGACTAGATTTTAAAAATCTGGGTGTCGTGATTGTAGATGAAGAACACAAATTCGGTGTGAAACAAAAAGAGAAGATTAAAGAGCTGTATCATAATGTTCATATGCTCTCTATGTCGGCAACACCGATTCCGAGATCTTTAAATCAGGCCCTGAGCTCAATTAAGACTATGAGCCAGCTTCTAACGCCTCCTAGTGAGCGTCAAGGTGTGCGTACATTTGTTAAAGAGTATGATGAAAAGCTGATCAAAGAGGTAATTTTACGTGAGCTTCGCCGTGGTGGACAGGTGTTTTATGTACATAATTCAATCGATCATATGCCTATTAAGATGGGGGAGATGAAAGCGATCTTACCTGATCTGCGTATATTAATGCTCCACTCAAAGGTATCAGCAAGCGAGACGGAAAAAGAACTGCTCAAGTTTGAAGCGGGTGAGTACGATATGATGATTGCAACTTCAATCATCGAGAGTGGTATCCATATGCCTCGCGTTAATACTATTATAATTGACGGAGCGGACCGTTTTGGTATTGCAGACCTGCACCAGTTGCGCGGTCGTGTTGGACGTGGACACATAGAAGGGTTTGCATACTTCATTGTAGAGAATAAAGAGAATCTGACGGATGAAGCAAAAAAACGTCTTTTAGCATTAGAGTCAAATTCGTTCTTGGGAAGCGGATCAGTGCTAGCACATCACGATTTAGAGATCAGAGGTGGCGGTAACTTAGTGGGTGATGCACAAAGCGGACATATTAAAAACATTGGTTACTCACTTTACCTGAGAATGTTAGAAGATGCGATCAAAGAGCTCAGCAACACTGTTGAAGATAAAAAATCAAAAGTAGATATTAAGCTGACGATTTCGGCATATCTCTCAGATGAGATTATTAAAGAAGATCGTCTTCGTCTAGATGTATACAGACGTCTGTCTCAATGTGAAGAGCCCGTTGAAGTATATGAGATCGAAGAGGAGCTCATTGACAGGTTCGGTGAGCTTGATGTTGTGACAAAACAGTTTATAGAGATGATGGTTATTAAACTTTTAGCTTTAGAGAAAAAGATAAAAACAATTATGAACTATGGGCAAAACATTACGTTTACCTATTTGAATGACTCTAAAGAGATGATTAAATCAGATTCAAAAGATGATGATGATATCATCAAAGCAACGCTTTATTATTTACGAAACAATAAACCAAAGGTATTATAGATTATGAAAATAGCATTTATCGGAGATATTATAGGACGTCCCGGACGTGAAATGATCCAAAAACATCTGCCTCAGATCAAAGAGGAATATGGTGTGGATTTTGTGATCGCAAACTATGAAAACGCATCTCACGGTTTTGGACTGACTACAAAAAACTACTCTGAACTTCTCTCCTTTGGTGTAAATGTGATGACGGGTGGAAATCATACTTGGGACAAAAAAGACATTCTTCCACTTTTAGAAGAGGAAACTATGCTTCGTCCCGATAACTATCCTGAGGATGTTATAGGAACTGGGTGCAGGATATATGAAGTTGGCAATGAAAAACTGGCAGTACTCAATATCATGGGACATTACGGGATGCCGTATGTGGACAATGCATTTCGCTGTGCACAAAAGAGAGTAGAAGAGTTACATAACGCAGGTGTAAAAAACATCTTTGTAGATTTTCATGCGGAAGCTACAAGTGAAAAGCGTGCCATGATGATGTTGCTTCAAGGAAAAGTAAGTGGTATAATTGGCACACATACACATGTCGGCAGTGATGATCTGCAAATTGCAAACAACACGGCATATCTTACAGACATGGGTCTGACGGGTTGCCGTGACAATGTTATAGGAATGGATCCGAAACAACCCCTAAAGCAGTTTTTAACAGGATTAAAAGGGCATTTCGATATACCGAAAAAGTGTAAGAAGATTTTACAGATTGCCATTATGGAGCTGGATGAGGGAAAATGTCTCTCAGCCTGCAAACTCAAAGTGTTTGATGACGGCCGTGTACTTAAAACAGATGCGTGGATCGAAGAATAAAGGAA
The DNA here is from genome assembly GCF_029872055.1 of Sulfurimonas sp. C5. Taxonomy (NCBI): domain Bacteria; kingdom Pseudomonadati; phylum Campylobacterota; class Epsilonproteobacteria; order Campylobacterales; family Sulfurimonadaceae; genus Sulfurimonas; species Sulfurimonas sp. C5. The sequence goes on along the minus strand of NZ_JARXNQ010000004.1, from coordinate 59,296 downwards.
AAGAATGTCTGCAAATATTGTTATCGTTGAAGATGAAGAAGATTTACTCGAACTCTTGGAATATACACTTCAAAAAGAGGGGTATGAGACAATAGGGTTTTTAAACACAAAAACCGTAGCACAGATACTTGAAGAGGAGGAGATCGATCTTATGATCATGGATCGTAACCTTCCAGGCGTAGAGGGGAGTGAGTTTGTCTCAGAACTTCGTGAAGACGGTATAGATGTCCCGGTTATTTTTCTTAGTGCAAAAGACAAAGAGGAGCATATCGAAGAGGGATTTGTCCGCGGTGGCGATGACTACATTACAAAACCTTTTAACATGAAAGAGCTGATTCTCCGTGTAAAATCTATCTTAAAAAGAACTTCTAAAAAAGTAGCCGAAGGGAAACTCTCTTACAGAGACATGGTACTTGACAGAAGTACAAGAGAGTTAAAAGTTGATGGAAAACCGGTTGAGGTGACAAAACTCGAATTCGATCTTCTCTGTGAATTTATTACAAATAAAAACAGTGTACTTGATCGTGATTATCTCCTTGAAAATGTATGGCAGGATTCTCAAAACTATCAGTATAAAACCGTAAACGTAGCGATTAACAGACTCAAAGAAAAAATTGATCCTGATAAAACAAAAGACTACATTCAAACGGTCAGAGGTGTTGGTTACAAGTTATGTTAAGTATCAAAAATAGAATTTATTTACTTTTCTTTCTCATACTTACTGCAGTGTTTGCAATTATCGGACTTGTGTTGTACTACACATTGGTAGATACTCAATTACCTCCTGATTTTTGGTTCTCTTACTTTGAACTTGTATTTATTTTATATGTAGTGAGTTACTACTCTTTGAAAAAATTTGTCTTTAAACTCGACAAAGATATTGATGCATTAACAAACTATCTAGAAGAGTTAAACAATAAAAACTATGAAGCAGAGTTAGAAATACACCATAATCTGGAGTTCTTAAAAATCTCCGTACTTCTTAAAAATATCGTCAAAAGACTTTACAAAAAAAAATAACTGCAAATCATTAAAAAAGGAGTATGATTCCGAAAAAATAGTTCAATGAAGGAATTGTACACTTTGGCAAATCTTACAGTCAAAAAACAAGTTTTAAAACCTTTCACTCTCAAAGCAAAAAAGATAATGGAAAAGTATCTTGCAAAAGTTGAAGTGGATATCAGCGATTATACATTTGCGGCAAATTATATTTGGCTTGCTAACAGCAGCGGTTTTTATGCAGTTATCAATAAATGTTTTTGTCTTTTCGTAATGACGGGTGGGGAACTGACTATGCTACTTCCACCTTTAGGAAAGAAAAAAAATACGACAAAAGCAATCATAAAATGTTTTGGTATTATGAATGCAAATAACAGTTCTCCATATTATGCCCGTATAGATTATGTACAGTCTTCAATGTTAGAAGAGTTTATTAAAGATACTGATGAGGGGGAGAGTATTTTTGAAATGCTCGAACACTATCTGGTAGAGAAGAAACTTGTAGATTATGTTTATAATGTAGAAAGTCTGATCAAATTAAACGGGAATAACTATCATACGAAAAGAACAGAGATCAATAAGTTTGTAAAGTCGTATCCGGAACACATGATAGAGACACTTGATACGACAAAACACAAAGAGGGGATACTCAATTTATTTAACAAATGGGTCTCTGACAGGGTGAAGTATATGCCAAAAGAGGAAGCAGAAGTTTTCTTAGAAGGGATACATCAAGAGAGACACGCAATCAAACAGATGTTGAAACATTACGAGCAATTAGGATTGATAGGGCTGGTTATCTATATAGATGATGAGATCAAAGGTTTTACTGTCGGTGAGCAAATTAATGCAGATACGGCAACGGTCATCATTGAAAAAACAGATTTTGAAATACTTGGATGCGCTCAATACATCTTTAGAGAGTTTTCAAAGAACTTGCAAGAGCATTTCGGAATTAATTATATCAACGTAGGTGATGATATGGGCTTTGAAAATCTTCGTAAAGTTAAAATGTCGTACAGACCTTATAGACTTGTACCGAAATATACAATTTATCAAAAATGATTCTCAGATATGCGCAAAGTAACGATGCAAAAGAGTTGTTTCTTTTAGAAAACAGGCTCTTTAAAGAGGAAAACTATCCTCTTTCGCTAGCATCTTTTAGATATCATATAAGACATAATTTTCTATATGTCGCAGAGGTAGAAGAAAAAATAGTCGGATATGTTTTGGTACTTATCAAACGAAAAACTGCAAAACTTTATTCCATTGGGATTGATGAAGAATTTAGAGGAAAGGGTATCTCTACAAAACTTATCATAGCAGCTTTGGATAAAGTTGCTATGTTGGGATTTGAAAAAATAGTTTTAGAGGTGCGTATAGATAACAAGAGTGCTTTAGCACTCTATAAAAAATTTGGATTTCAAACGATAAAACAAGAGGTTCACTTTTACCGTGACGGGTGTGATGCTTACATTATGTCTTTAGATTTAAATCTTTGACTGGATAGTTACTTTTTTTGCTTCAAAAAGCTCAATTGCTTTTTGTACCATTGGTTCTTTTGTAATGTCTGTGCCGTTTATTTCATCTTGATGTGAAGGCTCATCACAGTTTGTCACACAACTTGCACTTCCACCCATCTCCATATCAGCTGTTGTTGAACCACTTTGCGGTGCTTCTTGCATCTGCGGAGGAGTTTGTACTGCCTCTGGTGTAGGTTGAGGCATCTCCTCTTTTACTTTCTGTTGTTGTACAGGTTCAGGGATAATTGGTTCTGTTTGTGGCTTTTCTATTGGTTTGCTACAGGCTATCCCCTTGATTTGAGTTTCAAAACCGAAGGTTTCGCGTACAAGCTGTTTAATTACAGAGTAACCATGCTTGAGCAGCTTTTTACAGTTATCGTCTGCACAACTCTCCCAAGTCAGTACATCATCTGCAAAAGAGACAAATGTGATGTTATGTTTGAAACATTCACCGAGTTCATAATTACGATCTGCAATTGCTGCAACAAGTGTGTTGAATTTTTCTAAATTCGGATCAACAATTTGAGGCTGTGGTGCTACAATTTCCTCTTGAACTTCTTCTTGTATTTGCATCTCTTGCGGTTGCACTTCTTGAGCTTGAGGTTCTGCTTGTACAGCTACAGCTTCTTGTTTTGGTGCTGCCATCTCAGGAGTCGTACTTTGGATCTTGATTCTCGCAGCGGCTAGTTGCTCACTCGGAATCTCTTTTTCAAACGATTCGATCATCTGATCGATCTCTTTGATTTTGAGTGCTTCGATCATCTTGAAAAAGATCATTGAAAGTACAAATGAACCATCAGCATTGATGCTGAAAAGGTATTTTGAATCACTTAATATTCTAAAGAATCTGTCTAATACCAGAGTTGAAAAGAGTGCATCGTGGTTGTACATCTTCTCTTTTAAGTAGGCGATGAGTTCATCAACAACCATCTCACTGTCATAATCTTCGAGTACTTTTGTAAGCTCTACAAGTTTTGCGTAATCTTTTGCAAATACGGCATTGAAAAGCTGAGCGATAAACTGAGGATCAACAAGTCCTAGCATATCTGTAACAGTCGGTACGTCAACGTGTCCTTTAGAGTAAATAATAGCTTGGTCTAAAAGTGTTAGAGTATCACGTAATGAGCCGCTTCCGCTGCGTGCTAAAATCTCTAAAGCATCATGTTCGTAAGCAATCCCTTCAAGGTTTAAAATGTGTGCTAAATGCTCTACGATTTTATGTGTAGCAATACTTTTAAATCTAAAGTGCTGCGTACGGCTGAGTATTGTTGCAGGCAGTTTTAACGGGTCTGTAGTAGCCAAGATAAACTTTACATATTCAGGGGGCTCTTCAAGAGTTTTCAGCAGGGCATTGAAAGCCTCTTTTGTAAGCATGTGAACTTCATCTATAATGAAGATTTTAAATCTTGCTACGGCAGGGCGGTATTTTGTTTGTTCTATTAAGTCACGGATATCATCGATCTTACGGCTTGAAGCACCATCCATTTCAATAATGTCCATATGACGGTTTTCAACTGACATAACACAGTTTTCACAGTTGCCACAAGGGTGGTGAGAAACCCCTTCTTCACAAATGAGTGCTTTAGCAAAGATACGTGCCGTTGATGTTTTCCCGCTTCCTCTAAGACCTGAAAAGAGGTAAGCGTGAGAGAGTCTTTGAGAGTCTAATGCAAGCGATAGTGTTTGGGCAATAGTCTCTTGCCCGATCAACTCATCGAAATTTTTTGGACGGTATTTTCTTGCTAATACTTCAGAGCTGTTTTTCACCTTTTGGACTCCCTATTGTAATTAGAGAGATTTTAGCATTTATAGAGTTAAAAGATTATTACGTGGCTTAGAGTTGTGCCACGCTTTCTTTAAAAAGGTTTCCTCTGTGAGCGTATGATTGGAACTCATCCAAACTTGCTGCAGCAGGGGAAAGTAGGGCAACTTCACTCTCTTTGAGCGAGTGATCTATAATGTTTACGGCATCTACAAGATCTTTACATTTATGTGCAGCAACACCGTAGTTTTGCGCCAGTGTCATCAGTCTCTCTTTATTTGAACCGATTGCATAAATTTTTAAATTTTTTCTTTGTAAAAATACAAACAGTTCATTCAAATCAACTCCTTTATCATCTCCGCCCAAAATAAGATGTATAAAATGATCTTCGTAGCGTTTTACAGCCGCAATAGTTGCATCTAAATTTGTTGCTTTTGTGTCATTTACCCAAAGGCGTTTTTGTGCATCGTAAAACTCTTCCTGACGGTGAGGATCTAATACAAAGGTGTTTATCTTTTCATATTCAATGCGATCAAAAACGATTTTATCTACAGACATTGCTAAAAGAGCATCCATTAAAAATGCCCCTTTGAAATTTACTTTTTCTATGTTGATACCGAATTGTTCTGCTAAGTCCGCTTCATCTTTGTATGTAATGATATTAGCAGCACTTGTAGCATCTTTGTACGCTTCGGGGATAATTGCAGTCGAGCCTTTTTTCATAAGCTTTAGAGGCTTGAGTTTAGCATCGATATATTCTTGCATTGATCCGTGCCAAGAGAGGTGATCAGGGCTAAGAGGTAAAAGTACATAGATATTCGGGCTAGCTTCATTTGTATAGTGGATCGTAAAAGAGCTTGTCTCTAAAATCCAGATCGGAGCTTTAGCATCAAGTGCAGCCAATGGTGTCCCTATATTACCGCCTGCAATACCGCCTTTGTCCGCCAGAAGGTGTTGTGTCATCTGTGTAGTAGTAGTCTTACCGTTTGTTCCACTGATCCATATTTTGAGATTCATTACATCTTTAAAATAGTCATATTCACTGATAAGGTGTTTCGCACTTTCTATGAGTTTATGGTGCGGGGGCATGCCCGGTGAAGGAATTTCCAAATCGGAAAAGTCAGGATTGAACTCTGATGAAGGACGGACAATGAAGTTGTTTTCATCAAAATATGGTTCTTTAACGTTATCGTCATAAAATACTGCATTTTTTAGTACGTGACCAAGTGCTTTAGTGGTTACACCGTAACCAAAAAGGGAGATTCGTTTCATAGTTCAAGCCATTTGTTTGCAATACTGCGGAGTGCTTCAGGATTCTCAGAAGCAAAAAATTTAAGTGTCGGTGTCGGGTACTTTTTAGAGAGGTCAAATTGCGTATGTAAATACTCAACGATTGCATCTCCTGAGTGAACCAGTTTTGTTTCACCGCCGAAATAGTTTTGTAATTCATCTGCTATAAGAGGGAAGTGTGTGCATCCTAATATCACGGCATCAGGCTTGGAAACATTTTTAAAATAGTGTTTCATCGTTTCGTCTAAAATAGTACTGTTGTTTAATTCCTCTTCAACGATAGGTACAAAAAGAGGAGTTGCAAGGGATTTGATATTTGTATATGAATGTTGAGTGAGTCCGTTTTCATACGCTTGTGAGTTAATAGTTGCTTTTGTCCCTAAAACAAGAACATTTGCATCTTTGTTGTCAAGCATATTTGCACAAGCAAGAACTCCTGCTTCCACAACACCGATAACAGGACACGATGCAGTTTCGTTCATCTCTTTTAATGCGTAGGCACTTACTGTATTACAAGCAACAACGATCATGTCTAGATCGAAATTTTTAAACATCTCAACCGCTTCGATACCGTAACGGATGATTGTGTTTTTGTCTTTTGAACCGTAAGGGACACGCGCTGTGTCTCCGTAGTAGACTATCTCTTCAAAAAGTTGGTGCTTTAGAAGTGACTTAACAACTGTTAAGCCTCCAATACCGCTGTCAAATACACCTATGCGCATAAGTTTAGTCCGCCTTACTTATCTGTATTCATACTCTCTAAGAACTCTTCGTTCGTTGCTTTTTTACCCATTGTATTGTAGATAAATTTAAGCGCTTCTACTTCATCGTCTTGTTTATGTAACATTTGACGTAAAATAAATACTTTTTGTAATGTTTCAGTACCGATAAGAAGATCATCTTTACGAGTACCAGATTTAAGGATATCGATCGCTGGGAAGATACGTCTGTCTGCAATTTTTCTATCAAGAACAACTTCAGAGTTACCAGTCCCTTTGAACTCTTCAAAGATAACTTCATCCATTCTGCTTCCAGTGTCAATCAGTGCAGTAGCAACGATTGTTAAACTTCCGCCGTTTTCAATGTTACGTGCAGCACCGAAGAATCTTTTTGGTTTATGTAAAGCATTTGCATCCACACCACCTGAAAGTACCTTACCGCTTGAAGGTGTTACAGTATTGTATGCACGAGCAAGACGAGTGATAGAGTCAAGTAAGATAACAACATCACGTCCAAGTTCTACACGACGTTTAGCTTTCTCAATTACCATTTCAGCTACTTTTACGTGGTTTTTCGCAGGCATATCGAAAGTTGAACTGTAAACTTCACCTTTAACGCTGCGCTCCATGTCAGTAACCTCTTCAGGTCTCTCATCTACTAGAAGTACCATTAAGTCAACTTCAGGATGGTTGTTTGTAATACCGTGAGCGATCTCTTTTAAAAGCTCTGTTTTACCGCTTCTTGGAGGTGCAACAATAAGACTTCTTTGCCCTTTACCAATAGGTGCAAAAAGGTCCATCATACGACCAGTAAAACCTTTTTCTTTATATTCAAGTTTTAATTGTTCTTGTGGATATAGAGGAGTTAAGTTATCAAATAGAGGACGTTTTTTAGACTCTTCAGGTGGAAGAGAGTTTACCGCTTCTATTTTGATAAGTGCGTAGTATCTTTCTTGATCTTTTGGAGGACGAACTTGTCCTGTTACAACGTCACCGTTTCTTAATGCGAAACGACGGATTTGCGTATTTGATACATATGCATCGTTGATTGATTCGTTAAATGATTTGTCGATTGAACGGATAAAACCGTAACCGTCTTGCATGATCTCTAAAATACCGCTGAATAGGATATACCCACCTTGAGCAGTTTGTGCTTTTAAGATCTCGAAGATAACGTCTTGACGTTTTAGTTCATTTGGTTGTTCAACACCTAATTCTGTTGCCAGTTCAACTAATTCGTCAATACTTTTTATACGTAACTCTTCAACACTAGAACCGCTTACAGGAGTATGAGTTCTTTTTGAATTGTTATTATTAGTTTTACTGTTCTTGTTGTTTTTACGGGGTTGTGATTGTGTAGTTTCACTCATAAAATGTCTACCTTAGATTTTTTTTGGATTGTTAGTATGAGAAAGATTTAAGATAAGAAGCGTATCTTTTGATACCGTAATTTTACACTATTAAAGTATCGAAAGTCAAGTTTTAAGATTTGCAATGCCATCAACAACTGCTGAAATCTCTACTTTTGCCTCACTTAACGTCTTTTGTGTACGCTCTGCCAATTTACGTACTTCATCGGCAACAACGGCAAAACCGCGACCATGTTCACCGGCACGTGCAGCTTCAATTGCTGCATTAAGAGCAAGTAAATTTGTTTGTTCTGCAATATCTGCGATTGTGTCTAAAATTGAATTAATATCTTGACTTTGATGTTGTACGTTATTTAATCTTTCTTCAAATTCAAAGTTATCTTGATCTTGTAATTGGAGTTGTTCTTTACAATTTTCAAGTTCATTTTGCAGGTTTTCACTATTTGTTTGCTGCATATGTAGTTGTTCTTGGAGCTCTTTGACTTGTTCCTGCAAGTTCTCTTTTTCTCGATCGAGCATTTGTTGTAACTCTGAGAGTTTCGTTTCATATGAAGAAGTTGTGTTTTTTAACTCTGAAGTTTGCAGTTCGAAATTTTTTGAATGTACATTGTTTTGCTCTTGAAGCATTGTAATTTGTTTTTGTAATTCTTTATTCTCTTCTTCGCTGTACTTTTGCGAAGGAGTTTGTATTACACTTTTTGAAATTGCATTTTTAGGGCGAAGAAACATAGCAAGTATAAACCCTACAAAAAAAGCTGCTATTCCTGCAATCATTGTATATACCCAGGAGTGCTGCTTGAGTACTTTTTCTTTATATACAATTTTATCTTTGTAGATAACAGTTGCTTCTTGAGGTTTTTGTTCAGCGATGAGCTCTTTTGCCTCACTGTTTATTTTTTTATAAAGCTCTTTGATCTCTTGAAGTTCTTTAGTGTCAATTTTTGTATTGAGTGCATCAAGCTGTGATAAGGTTTTTGTCTGAAGAGTATCAAGAGTTTGGACTTTTGTTTCATCAAGACTCAGAGCCGATGTTATTTTGTCATGGGTAGAAAGTATGAGATAGTATAGGGCGACTTTCTCTTCTGGCGTAAGAGTAGAGGAAATAGCATCAATTTTGGTATTGAGTTCTCTATAATCAGTTTCGATTTCTGAGGAAAATAATGTTGTAATAAATAAAAGAGATAATAGTATATTTTTCATGCCTTAAACTAGCAAGATTTATACCAATACTAAAGACCTATAATGACATTTGCATAATCAATAACGGCAAATGCTTTATCCCCTTGTTTGAGTTGTTGTAATTCTTTATTTGAAGTAGAAGAGGTGAGGGAAAATTTTTCATTGATCTGTAAAGTGATTTCACTGTCTGTTTCATTGCTGATAATCGATTCAACTACACCTTCAATAACATTTGTCTTGGCAGTATCTTGAGGTTTTTGTGTAGTGATCTGAATATCACTTGATTTGATGATGCCGTAAACTTCACTGCCAACACGTAGGTTCATGCTCTCGGCAGATTTTGCCGTGATTGAAGAATGCAGTGTACCGCCGCCTGCGATCTCCATAGAGATAACGGCATTGATTTTATTGATTGTGATTTGTGAAATGGTAGCAAGGAGTTGATTTCTTGCACTTGTTGTTAAAAAAAGACGGTTTAAAATTTGTGCAAGATGTTCAGGGTTGTCTCCCGCTTCACTAAATCTATTTATAAATTGACGGTGAAGTTCATCAAGTTTTTTATAGGTATTGATGAGTTCATAAGCATAATCTGTCAGCTTTGTACCGCCTCCGCCTTTGCCACCTATCGTTCTTAAAATAATAGGTTCATCCGCAAGTTCATTCATACTGTTTATGCGTTCCCAAGCAGCTTTATAGCTCATTTTCATCTCTTTGGCAGCTGCATTGATTGAACCGGTTTGTGCAATTTTTTCTAAGAGTTCGATTCTTCCGGATCCTAAAAAACTTTTATCATTTTTTGTCAGCCAGAATCTTCCATCAATTTTCATTTACACATACCCTTCGGATTAAAGTTAGGCAAATTTTACCATATTGTTTGTAAAATATGTTTATGGAAAAAAGATATACGATACTTGTAACGAACGATGATGGATATGAAGCCAAAGGATTATTGGCTTTAAAAAATATTTTACAAACTATAGTTGATGTAGAGGTGATAGTAGTTGCACCTGCAAATGAAAAGTCTGCCTGCGGACACTCTTTGACACTTGTACGACCTTTGCGTTTTATCTCTGTAGATGATGATTTTTATAAACTTGATGACGGGACACCGACAGATTGTATATATCTCTCTTTGAGTACTATGTTTGAAGAAACAAAGCCTGATCTTGTAATTAGTGGAATTAATCGCGGCTCAAACATGGGTGAGGACATAACATATTCCGGGACTGCTGCTGGGGCCATGGAAGGTGTGTTACACGGAATTCCTTCTATTGCAATCTCTCAGGTGATGGACTTTACGAATCCTGACGGTGATTTTTCACTGGCACAAAAAACTATCAAATCTTTGGTAGAGAAAATTAAAAGCGGGACTTTTCCTTTACCTGAGAGGGAGTTTTTAAATATTAATATCCCTCCTGATGTGGAGGAAGCCGAGATAAAAGTCACATATGCAGGATACAGACACTATGAAAACGATTCTCACGTACATAGAAATCCGAGAGGGGAAGAGTATCATTGGTTAGGTCTCCATCCGCTTTCATTTTCTCCGAGAAAAGGAGTGAGTACTATGAGTGACTTTGAAGCGATTGAACAGGGACATATCTCTATTACACCTATTATGCTTGATTTGAGTGCTTATAAAAGTATAAATCAACTGCAAGAGTGGATCGATGGCTAGATATACAAGAACGAGACTACTTTTTGGCAATGATTTCGATAGGCTGCAAAATGGAAAAATTATTTTACTCGGTGTAGGAGGGGTTGGAAGTTTTTGTCTTGATTGTTTGTACAGAAATGGAATTACAGACATTACTATTGTCGATTTTGACACATATGATCAAACGAACCAAAACCGTCAAATGTGGTCGGAACTGCACGAGCATGAAGTGAAAGTGGATGCCCTGCAACAGCACTATCCGGAGATAAAAATAATTCATCAAAGAATTGATGAGGAGTGGGTGAAAAACTTTGATTTTGATGAGTATGACTTGGTTCTTGATGCAATCGATGACACAAAAGCAAAACTTGCATTGGCTCAAAAGTGTTACAAAAAACTGATTTCATCTTTTGGAAGTGCAAAAAGGCTTGACCCTACACAGGTGCAAGTAGCAGATATCTGGAAAAGTTACGGGGATAAGTTCGGCTCAAAGATCCGTTATGAACTGAGAAAAAGAAAGTTTACCAAAAAGTATAAAGTGATCTTCTCTTCTGAAGAGGCACAAATTAAAGAAAAGGGCAGTTTTATGGGTGTGACTGCCACTTTTGGTTTGACGATGTGTGCAGAAGCAATTAAAATGTTAAGGAAAAAATAGTGTTTGATTTTTTTGATAGTGACTGGTTTAACATAGCACTGGAGATTTTTTTTGTAATATTAATAAGTTATGATGTCAAACGTTATATGGAGACAAAAAAAGGTGAATTCCTTGTCAATATAGTTATAACATTAGGGTTCGCAATCTGGACACTCTATCCATATTATAAATCTTATTTTGGCTGGGAAAATCCTCAAAAAGAAAAAATACTATCGGCTTGTGCAAACGATCAAAATCAAACCTTATGTACTTGTGTGAATGAGAAGCTTTTTAAAGAGTACACATATCAAGAGTATAAAGCGATTGATATAAACGGCACGGAGTATTTAGAATTTTTAAAAGATGCAAAAGAGGATTGCAGCGATGACGGATGGTTTTGACCTAAGCTCACCTCTTGTATGTGAGGGAATTATCGGTGATGGCTGTGGCGGTGGCAGAATCTTTTTTGTGGAAGATGAAAAACTGCAGGTATATGACCCTTTCACCAAGGAAGTAAAAGTGTTGTTAGCCGATATAAAAGATGTACAGCGTATTAGCAAATCAGGATGTATCATCTCGCTGCAAAAGTTAGATGATATAGAAGAGTTTGATATTTCAACTTTCAAACACTAATTTTGATATAATTATGTAAAGAAACAAAAAATTATTTATTTAGGAACAAAAAGAGATGAGTAACGTAGAGCCAATGACAATTTTCGGCTATGAAAAACTTCAAGCTGAAGTGAAAGATCTTAAAGAAGTAAAACGTCCAGGTGTTGTAAAAGCGATCGAAGAAGCACTTGAACACGGTGACTTAAAAGAAAATGCAGAATATCATGCTGCAAAAGAGATGCAAAAAAATATAGACAACCGTTTAGCGGAACTTCAAGAGATTATCGGTAATGCTCAAATTGTAGATCCTAGTGAACTTGAACATGCAAGAGTAAGTTTTGGCTCTACTGTTATTATGACAGACCTTGACAGTGATGAAGAAGTATCATACACAATTGTTGGCGGTGCAGAGAGTAATCCGGATATGGGGCTTATTTCTTTTAACTCTCCACTTGCAAAACAACTTCTTGGAAAAGAAGAAGGCGATGAGGTGAAAGTTCGTCTTCCAGGCGGTGAAAAAGAGTTTGAGATCGATGAAGTAAAATATCAGGAGATAGTTTTTGAAACACATTAATGTAGGTGTTATCGGAGCCAGTGGTTATACAGGGCTTGAACTAGTAAAAATATTAGTAAAACATCCAAACTTTAAACTTACATACCTGGCTAATTCAGAGGGTGGGATAAATGCAGACGAGTTGCATCCATCACTAAAAAACGTATGTAATTTAGAAGTGAAAAAAGCAAATATTTCTGAAGCAAGTATGGAGTGTGAACTTGTATTTTTAGCTTTACCTCATAAAACAGCTATGGCATATGTAAAACCTCTGATTGCAAACGGTGTCAAGGTTGTGGATCTCTCGGCAGATTATCGTCTACCCTTATATACGTATGAAGCGTTTTATACACAGCATACTGATATTGAAAATTTAGAACACAGTGTATATGGACTGCCTGAGCTTTTTCGTGAAGAATTAAAGAGTGCAAAGCTTGTAGCAAATCCTGGATGTTTTCCAACTTCAGCAATCTTGGGATTACTGCCGTTTATGCAGTACCGTGTGGCACATACTCCAATTATTGTTGATGCTAAAACAGGTGTAAGCGGTGCAGGGAAAAAACTAAGTGATACGACACACTTTGTAAATGTAAACGATAATCTTTTTGCATACAATCCTTTAATGCATCGTCATGCTCCGGAAATTGCAGATAAATTAAATGTAGATTTTGAAGAGGTTCACTTTGTACCACACTTAGTTCCTATAACACGTGGTATGTTAAGCTCTATCTATATCCAAGTAGAGGGTGATTTTGATGAACAAGCAGTTCTAGAAGAGTTCTATAAAAATGCACCGCATGTACGTATCTCAAATCAACCTACGACAATGAAAGATGTTGCTGGTACAAACTTCTGTGATATCTACGTAAAAAGAAAAGAGAATATGCTTTTTATTTCATCAGCAATTGACAACTTAATGCGTGGAGCTTCATCTCAAGCAGTTGTAAATGCAAACATTATGATGGGCCTAGACGAGGATGCTGGAATTCCAGATATAGCGTATGTCCCATAACATAGAGATCAAAGAGGGTGCATTTATTATTTCAGATGCACATTTTTCCTCAAAACGTCCGGAACTATTAGAGTTTATAAATGCGATTGAAGCCAAACAACTCCAACCGACACAACTACTTTTAATGGGTGATATTTTTGATGCACTCTTTGGAAGCATAGACTTTACATATACAGAAAATCAAAAAATTATTGAACTGATAGAAAAAATTGCACAAGAGATAGAAGTAATTTATTTCGAGGGTAATCATGATTTTAACCTTAAAGCGGTTTTTCAAAACATTAAAATTTATCCTATTTCACAACAACCCGTAGCTGCATCATTTCAGGATAAAAAGATTTATCTGGCTCACGGTGATTTTGACGGGAAACTAGGGTATAAACTATACACAGCACTTATAAGAAATCCAATCGTATTAAAGATACTCAAACCTATTGATAATCTGTTTAATCATTTTATTTTACGTTTTGTTGATCAACATCTGATGAAAAAGGATGATTGTAAAGAGCTTTCATGGTTTGAAGATTTTATACAAAATCGTTTTCATAAACGGTTTGATTGCGACTATTTTATTGAAGGACATTTTCACCAAAATAAAACGATAAAAATAGATAGTATGTACTACATTAACTTGGCTGCTTTTGCTTGTAATCAAAGATATTTTATTGTAAAATCGTTACAAGAGAATACAATATTGCAAGAGAAACAGTTCTCTAAAGGGATATAAATTATGGGTGATAACTCCTTAAAAATAGGCTCCAATGAGATGGAGCTTGTCGACTTTCGTATCTTTAAAGAAGAAAACGGAGAAGTGTATGAGGGTATTTACGGCATTAATGTTGCCAAAGTAAGAGAGATTATTAAAGTACCTTTTTTAACGGAACTTCCCGGAACTCCTGACTTCATTGAAGGGATATTTGACCTTCGCGAAGTTGTAATACCGGTTGTAAACCTAGCTAAATGGATGGGTATTAACGAACCGGAAAATGTACAGCAAAATTCCAGAGTTATAATTACCGAATTCAATAACGTTTTAATCGGTTTCATTGTACATGATGCCAAGAGAATCAGAAGAATCTCTTGGAGTGACATTGAACCGGCTACGTTTATAAGTGCAAGCAGTACATTGGACGGTAGCAAAATCACGGGTGTAACAAAAATAGAAGATGAAAATGTTCTTTTAATTCTTGACTTGGAGAGTGTTGTTCAAGAACTTGGTCTTTATGAACCGGACACTGATATGCAGGTAAAAGAGCTAGAGCATTTTACTGGAATAGCTATGGTTCTCGATGACAGTGCTACGGCAAGAAAAATCGTAACGGACGCATTGGAAAAAATGGGCTTTAGCGTTATTGGTGCAGTTGACGGTGAAGAGGGCTTACAAAAACTGGAAGACCTCTACAATAATTACGGTGAAGAGATAGTAGAACGCTTAAAAATTATTATCTCTGATGTTGAGATGCCGAAAATGGATGGATTCCATTTCGCAGCACAAATGAAAGATGATCCGAGATTTAATAAAATACCTATTGTGTTCAACTCGTCAATTAGTGACCACTTTAGTGAAGATCGCGGTTTAGAAGCCGGAGGTGAAGCTTACTTAGTTAAGTTCCAAGCCGGAGAATTTTATGATCAAGTAGCACGCATTGTGCATGCACATATGAAATAGGAGTATAAAATATGGATGAATTTCAAGAGATACTGCAGGATTTTTTAGTTGAATCGTTTGAACTCGTTGAAAAATTAGATGAGGACTTGGTTGAACTAGAATCAAATCCAGAAGATTTAGACCTTTTAAATGGAATTTTCCGTGTAGCACATACTGTTAAAGGTGCATCTTCGTTTTTAAATTTTGATATATTAACTCACTTGACACACCATATGGAAGATGTTTTAAACAAAGCAAGACATGGTGAACTGGTTATTACTCCTGATATTATGGATGTTATTTTAGAATCAGTTGACTTAATGAAACAACTTCTAGAACAGATTCGTGATACGAGCAATGACGGTGGTATTGACGTATCTGAATGTGTTTCAAGACTTGATAAAGTGAGTGGTGGAACAGGTGAGGTTGAAACCCCTGTAGCGGAAGCTCCTGTTGAAGAAGAAGTAGTTGAAGAGGTTGTTGAGACTGCTGAAGCGCAAGAAGATGAGCCTGACTATGAAAATATGTCTCCAGAAGAGGTTGAAGCTGAGATTGAAAGACTTCTCAATCAACGTCAAGAGGAAGATAAACAAAAACGTGCAGCTAAAATAGCAGCAGGTGAAAAAGTACCTTCATTAGAGCCTGACGTGGCTCCTGAAGAAGAGGCAGAAGAAGAACCAAAAGCGGCAACTCCTCCTCCACCGCCACCTCCAGCAGCTCCAAAAGCACCTCGTGCTAGCAGTGCAGGTGACGATTCAGAACCAAAAGCGGGAGCTCCTGCTAAAAAATCTCAAGCGGCAGTGGAACAAACTATCCGTGTTGACGTAAAAAGACTTGATCACTTAATGAACTTAATCGGTGAGCTTGTACTTGCTAAAAACAGACTTATCAAGATTAATGATGATGTTGAAGAGCGTTATGAGGGTGAAGAGTTCTTAGAGGAATTAAATCAAGTAGTTTCTATCGTGTCTCTTGTAACTACTGATTTGCAAATCGCAGTTATGAAAACACGTATGCTTCCTGTTGGAAAAGTATTTAACAAGTTTCCAAGAATGATTCGTGACCTTTCTCGTGAACTTAATAAAAAGATTGAACTTATCATCTCCGGTGAAGATACAGAACTTGATAAATCAATCGTAGAAGAGATAGGGGATCCGTTAGTACACATTATCCGTAACTCTTGTGACCATGGTATAGAAGCTCCTGAAGATCGTGTTGCTAAAGGAAAAGAGGAATTAGGAACAATTGTTCTTAAAGCATACAATGAAGGGAATCAAATCGTTATTCAGATCGATGATGACGGTAAAGGTTTAGATCCTGATATGCTGAAAAACAAATCACTCGAAAAAGGTATCATCACTGAAAAAGAAGCTGATATGATGAGTGATAAAGAGGCTTATGGGCTTATCTTTAAACCTGGTTTCTCAACTGCAGCACAAGTTACGAACGTTTCAGGTCGTGGTGTAGGAATGGATGTTGTAAAAACAAACATTGAAAAACTAAACGGTATTATTGATATTGATAGTGAGATAGGAAAAGGAACTTCTATGAAGTTAAAGATTCCTCTTACTCTTGCTATTATTCAAGCACTGTTAGTTGGTGTTCAGGAAGAACATTACGCTATCCCTCTTGCTTCAGTACTTGAGACTGTAAGAATCTCTACGGATGAGATCTATACGGTTGAGGGTAAAAGTGTTATGAGACTTCGTGATGATGTCCTTTCACTTGTACATATCGGTGATATTTTTGAAGTTGAACGTATACTTGATGCAAGTGAACACGCGTATGTGGTTGTACTTGGTCTGGGTACAAGCAAACTTGGACTTATCGTTGATACTCTTGTAGGGCAAGAAGAGATTGTTATTAAATCACTAGGTGAATACCTCAAAGGAATTGACGGAATTGCTGGAGCAACTATCAGAGGTGACGGTGGAGTAACACTTATTGTAGATGTTGTAGCTCTTATGGAAATGGCAAAAAATGTAAAGGCAACAGCATTAACACAGGCAGCACAAGGTGGAAGTGCTCTTAATGAGAAAAACTCTGCAAGTGATTATGTTGTAATGGTCGTTGATGATTCTAAAACAGATAGAACTGTTATGAGAAAAGCTTTAGAGCCGATGGGAATTACAATTATTGAAGCAGCTGACGGTCAAGAAGCACTTAATATCTTAAAAGCGGGTGAGCATAATTTTGATGCAATGCTGGTTGATATAGAGATGCCGAGAATGGACGGATACTCATTAGCAACTGAGATTAAAAAATATAACAGATATAAAAATCTGCCTCTGATTGCAGTAACTTCACGTACAGGAAAATCTGACCGTATGCGCGGTGTTGAATCAGGTATGGTTGAATATATTACAAAACCTTACTCTTCTGATTATTTAGCAAGCGTAGTACAGAGAAATATAAACTTTAAATCGGAGTTCTTAAATGGCTGATAAATTAAAAGAGATTATAAATAAACAATCAAAACAGCAAGATGTCGGCGGACAGCTTGACGATGTAGTTCAATTAGTCGGTTTCATGATAGGGGATGAAGAGTACGCAGTGCCTATTCTCTCTATTCAAGAGATTATTAAGCCGTTTACTTGGACAAGGGTACCGCAAGTACCAAAATATGTTCTTGGTGTTTTTAATCTCCGTGGAGCAGTTATTCCACTTATCGATTTACGTACAAAATTCGGTTTAGAGTCTAAAAAACACGGTGAAGATACACGTTTTATTGTGATGCGTCACGGTGATGATGTTGCAGGTTTTGTAATTGACAGACTGACAATGGCGATTAGAATTAAAAAAGAAAATATTGGACCGGCACCAGATACGATTAATGATGAAGAGACTATTATTGACGGCGTAGGAAAACAAGAAGATAAAATTATTACTCTTTTAAAAGTAAACAAACTACTAGAGAGAGATTTTTAAAGATACTCTTACAATGGATAATTTACTCCAAATAGAACTTTATGACGGTGGAATTCTTCTAAAGATAAAAGGAGAATTTACCGTATATAAACTTCCTCAAATTGAAAAGAAAATTCAAACATTGGATTTTACCCAATTTAAAGACATTGAATTTGACCTGAGAGAAATTACATTTTTAGATAGCGGTGCAGCCCTTTTTTTAGATACAATCTTTCAAAAGCTGGAAAAACAATCTCTTGCATATGAAGTAAATATTCAAAACGACACATTCCAATCTACACTCAACTTAGTTAAATCAAAACGCTCCGGAATAAAGAAGCCAAAAGTCCAAATCCAACCGAAACTTTATGAAAAAATAGGCAAAACAGCCTATAACTATTATCAATCATCTTTACGTTTTATGCATTTTTTGGGAAAAGTTTTTGTTGCTTTTTTAATTTATTTCAAAGCACCCCATAAAATTCGTTATAAAGAGATCTTTTTTGAGATAAATGAAAGTGCATTAAAGGCAATCGGAATTATTGCCCTGACAAGTTTTCTTGTAGGACTTGTTGTTGCGTATCAATCAGCGTATCAATTAAAAATATATGGGGCAAATATATTTATAGTTGATATGCTGGGACTCTCGATTTTAAGAGAACTTGCTCCTATGATGACGGCAATAGTAATAGCGGGGCGCAGCGGTTCTGCATATACGGCACAAATTGGTGCCATGAAAATCACCCAAGAGATAGATGCGATGAAAACAATGGGCTTTGAGCCTTTTGCATTTTTAGTACTGCCGCGCATCATTGCACTCAGCATTACAATGCCTTTACTTATTTTTGTCGCTGATATGACAGGGATGTTTGGCGGGATACTTATTGCAAACCTCGATCTTAAAATTACAACTGAATTGTTTATAGAACGTTTTCACGAAGTGATTGCTGCTAAGCATTTTTTTGTAGGGATAGTTAAAGGACCGTTTTTCGCATTTTTGATTGCAACTATAGCTATTTATAGAGGTTTAGTTGTAAAAGACGACACACAAAGTATAGGTTTTAACACGACGAAAAGTGTTGTTGAATCTATCTTTGCGGTTATTGTGTGTGATGCTCTTTTCTCAATAGCTTTTACAAAGTTGGGGATATAATGAAAGTTATTGAAGTAAAAAATCTCACAACTGCTTTTGGTGATAAAGTTGTCCATGATGATATAAGCCTGAGTATAAATGAAGGTGAAATTTACGGGATTTTAGGTCCAAGTGGATGTGGGAAAACAACTTTGCTGCGTGAGATAGTTATGCTTCAAGAGTTTCATGACGGTTCTATAAAAGTTTTAGGCAAACAGATTGAACACCTTTCAACAAAAGAGATACTTTCACTAAAACGTAAATGGGGTGTATTATTTCAATTCGGTGCTTTATTCTCATCGTTAACAATTGCGGAAAATATTGCACTTCCGTTAGTAGAATATACAGAATTATCTAAAACAATGATTGATGAGATAGTAGAATTCAAAATAAAATTGGTAGGACTTAAAGCTGAAGACGGCAAATTATACCCTTCACAAATAAGCGGAGGGATGAGAAAAAAAGCAGGGTTAGCACGTGCACTTGCATTAGATCCTAAACTATTATTTTTAGATGAACCGACAAGTGGACTTGACCCTATATCTGCACGGGAATTTGACCGTCTTATTTTAGATCTCCGTAAAATGTTAAATTTAACAATAATAATGGTTTCTCACGATTTGCGTTCAATTTATGATACTTTGGATAGAATAGCTATATTAGACAACAAAAAAGTAGCCTATGAAGGTTCTCTTGACGAAATACCGCTTGAGAATCAATTTGTAAAAACATTTTTTAAAGAGAAGTTATGAATAATAAAGTAAATTATACACTGGTTGGGTTTATTGTATTATTGGGCTTGATGGCCGTTTTAGTGTTTTCGTATTGGATGTTAAAGCCCACACAAGAGGAAGAAGTACAACACTATGTAATTTACTTTGATGAATCTGTATTTGGTTTGAACCTTGATGCACCTGTCAAATTTCGCGGTATCAGTGTCGGAAAGGTTTCAAATCTTAGAATCAATCCAAATAATTCCGAACAAGTTGAAGTACAGGTAACTATTAAAAAAAGTACTCCTATAAAGGATAACATAGTTGCTGTTTTAACGGCTCAGGGAATTACAGGTTTAACATATGTCAATTTGACAGTCGGCGATAATCATATTCAAGAGGTTGTAAAGATAGCTGGGAAAGATTATTACGTTATCGCTACAGCACCTTCTATATTTCAAAATGTCCAAAAATCTTTTGGAGATGTTTCAGACAGGCTAACAGAAACACTTTACCAGACAGAGAAACTTTTAAGTGATGAGAACCAAGAAGAGTTCATGAAACTTATTAGTGCAACAAGTAGTGTAGTTGGAAAACTTGACAAAGCGTTGGATGCTAAAACAATCAAACATTTTCAAAATACGATGGCAAATTTAGATATCGCAACTGATAAAGTAAGTTATTTGGTAGATAAAACGGCAAAGTGGGAAGATAATGTTTCAGCTTCTTTACGTTCTATTAAACAAAGTTATTTAAAAATTGATTCTACCATGACAGAATTTAAAACAGCTATGAAAGACGGTCAATTTAATTTTAAAGAGATCTCTTCTGAAGTTATTCCTAGTTTTAACAGTACACTTCTAGAACTTCAAGAGTCACTTTTAAAATTTGACAATGCCATAAAAGAGTATGAAAGAAGTCCTTCTGATTTCTTATTTAAGCGTGAAGCAACTAAAAAAGCACCGGGAGAATAAAAGATGAAAACTATTTTAATTGTACTTGTTTTTATATTAAGCGGTTGTAGTGTTACGACACCTACGGTAACAGATTATAGAATAGATCCCGATGTTACAATCTCAAACAAGAGCACGAACTCTCAAAAACGTTCAATCAAGGTTATGCCGATTTTTGTAAACACTTCTTTGGCAACAAACAATATGCGTTATAGAATCGGAGAATATAAAGAGTATGCATTTACACAATCGGCATGGTCAGAGAGTCCAAATAGAGCGATAGCAAATAAGCTGGTAAATATTTTAGAAGCTTCGAATTTATTTCATGGTGTATATGGCTATAAATCTTCTAAAAAAGGTGACCTTGTTTTAGAGTTTAGCCTTAATGAATTTATTCAGTCATTTAACGAATTACAAAATAGCTCATCCGTGACATTGAATATTTCATATAACTTGATAGAGAGAAAGACAAGAAAACTGATAGCATCAAAGATTATTACAAAAACAATGCAGACAGACAGCCTGGATGCTCAAGGGGGTGTTAAAGCCCTAAATAGTATACTTGCACAAACTTTAGAAGAAACTGTAGATTGGTTAGGTGAAAATTCTCAATGATTAAAGAAAAAGAGTATAAAGGACGAAGAGAAAAGTTTGCAAAAAAACTGCAAAGTGATTCAGTAGCAATATTTTGTGCAGCTGAACAAAAAGTACGTTCAAACGATACGGAATATCCTTATAGACAAGATAGCAATTTTTATTATTTAACAGGATTTAAAGAGGATAATTCCACATTAGTATTTGTTAAGAAAAACACAACATATAAAATATATCTTTTTGTAGAGAAAAAAGATCCTGTTAAGGAACTTTGGACAGGTAAAAGACTCGGTGCAGAAAAAGCAAAAGAACTCTTTGATGTAGATGATGTATTTGAGATCGAACATTTTGCTCCAAAACTGCAAGAGTTCTTAGAAGAAAAAAATAAGCTCTATTATGATTTCAAAGTAAAAAATAAATTATTAGATCAAGTAAAGCTACTTGCAAAAAATATACTTTATTATAAAGATGCTGCAAAAACTGTTGAAACTATGCGTTTAATTAAGTCGACAAACGAAATAAAGTTAATTCAAAAAGCACTTGAAATTACAAAAGAAGCACATCACAAAGCGATTCAAATGAGTCAAAAACTCTCATTTGAATATGAACTGCAAGCCGAGATAGAGTACATTTTCAAGAAAAATGGTGCATACAGTGATGCATATACTTCAATTGTAGCTTCCGGAGACAATGCGAATACACTTCATTATATTGATAATAATATGGCTTTAAATAAGGGTGATTTGATACTAATTGATGCAGGCTGTGAATATGAATATTACTCCAGTGATATTACCAGAACGATTCCTGTCAGCGGTAAATTTACGAAAGCACAAAAAGAGCTCTATCAAATGGTGCTTGATGTGGAGAAAAAAATCATTTCAATGATGAAGCCCAACATACTTAGAAGCGAATTGCAAAATGAAGCTGAAAAGATGTTGTGTGAGGGGATGGTTAAACTAGGTATTTTAAAAGGGAGTGTCAAAAAACTTCTAAAAGATAAAGTACATAAAAAATATTTTCCGCATGGAATAGGACACTATATGGGCTTAGACGTACATGATCAAAACCCGTATAAAAATCAGAAAAATAAAGAGATTCCTCTTAAAGCAGGTATGATTTTAACGATTGAACCGGGTATTTATCTTCCGGAAGACGATAAGAAAATTCCTAAAAAATATAGAGGTATCGGGATAAGAATTGAGGATGATATTTTGGTTACTAAAGAGGGATATGAAAACCTATCCAAAGAGATTCTCAAAGAGATAAAAGATATAGAATCTTACAGCTCTTTATGAGTTGTAAGAGTAGCTCCAGCCCGTTAGATTTTTTACTTTCGCTTCGTAAAATTCATCAGAATCTGCTAAAAAATCAATAACATGCATTGGTGCATGAGGCACACTTGCTCTATCTTGTTGTTTAAATAATGGCATTGGCATCGGTGTGTCTTGCGCATTTGAGACAGCAAACCCTACAGCTGTTAACTGGCTTAATACCTCTGTTGGATTTTTGATCTTATAATCAGTGCAAAACTTATCTAATACAGGTTGTTTCACCTCTTCAGGCAAAGCTTCTGGTGTATTTAAAAAGATTGTAAAATGAATAGGTGTAGCTCTATATTTCTCAGGGGCAGGTGTCGCCATTATGATGTATTCTACATTTTTTAAATGTTCTTGAATCTCAAAAGTATCTAAATATTTATCTGCTCTAATTGATTTTGCTTCCATGGTCCAAACTTTTTCTTTTTTAGAAAAATTATACCATTTAGTGGTACAAAAGATGCTTAATAGATTTTAGAGAATAAGGAGTGATTTTGAGATTTATTGAAGCTTTAAAACTCAGAAGTAAACTGTTTTTCCTATTTGTTTTGATTACATTGGGGCTCGTATTTGTCGGTATCGTCGGAGCAAGCTACATTAATGCAATGAAAAAAAATATGGATTCCTTATATTTTGGTTCATTAGTGCCTGTAACGGAACTCAATGAAATTCTGCAAACTTATCATAGCGGGATCTCCGATCCTATCTATAAGGCAAGCAGACAAGAGATATCTACACTGCAAACTACACAAAAAATAGAAAAATCTTTACAATATATCAACAAAAAATGGGAAAGCTATATCTCACATTACAAGAATGAAGAGGAAGTAGCATATGTTGAGTATGTAGATATGGAGCTTACATCTACAAATAAAGCCTTTAATAAAATAATAGGGTTTTTAAAAAGCGGCGGTAATCCTAAAAACATTGCTCTTAATAGAGTAGAAGATAAAATTTTCAAGATGCATGGTGTACTAAAAAAACTTATCAATTATGAAGTCAATGTAGCACAGTATGAAAGAAAAAAGTTTTTGAATAAATATGATGATATAGCCCTAAATGTTGGCTTGACACTTATTTTTGTTATTATTGCCGTCTTGGTAATTTCCATGTATGTCTTTAAAAGTATTCAACAAGACCACACTAAACTTCACGATATAGCAAAAAAGCTTCGTAAAGCGAATAAAAAACTTGAGAATGCTTCATATACAGACAGTTTAACAGGATTATATAACAGAAGATATTTTAATCATATATATGAGAGAGAACTTAAGCGTGCCAAAAGGAATAAGACATATATAACATTCATGATGTTGGATATTGACTACTTTAAACAGTATAATGATACTTATGGACACGTTGAGGGAGACTTTGCTCTTAAAAGCGTAGCAAAAGTCTTAAAAGATACACTTAAACGTCCAAGTGATTATGTATTTCGCCTTGGAGGTGAAGAGTTTGGAGTCTTGCTAAGTGAAACAAATGAAACAGACAGTGCAAACTTGGCAAGAACACTATGTCAATCTGTTAAAGATAGAGAGTTGAAACATGAGAAATCAAAAGCAAATGAATTTGTCACGGTTTCTGTCGGTGTAGTATGTTGTATTGCCGATGATGCTTTAGATGATGAGATTATGATCTCTCGGGCAGACGAGATGCTCTATAAAGCAAAAGAGGGCGGACGTGATAGATATCAAATTACAACAAATGTAACTCTTGCAAAAACTATAAGCGCATAAAACATGTACAATATCATAATAGCACTTAGCGGGCTTGGTATGTTCCTATTTGGAATGGGATATATGGAGCTGGCACTTAAGGAATTCGCTGGAATAAAGTTTAAAAGATGGTTAAAACAATCAACCCAGACAAACATGAAAGCGATTGTAACAGGTGGATTGGCCACGGCATTATTGCAAAGTTCTTCAGTTGTAACGTTAATGACTCTTTCTTTTGTAAGTGCTTCGTTGATCACTTTAAACGGTGCGATAGGAATTATTTTCGGTGCGAATATCGGAACTACTGCAACAGCCTGGTTGGTAGCAATACTTGGATTTAAAGTAAAAATTGAAGTATTTGCATTGCCTATGATAGGTCTAGGCGGTATTGTTCTTATGTTTGTAAAAAACAGAAAACTGAGTGCTACAGCAAAGATATTTGTCGGTTTTGGCCTATTGTTTATGGGATTAGATATTCTCAAGACAGCTATTGAAGGGTTTGCTCTGGGAATAGATCTGGCTTCTTATAAAAACTTCCCGCTTTTTATTTTTCTACTTTTAGGGCTTATAATTACTGCCTTGATTCAATCAAGTTCGGCGGCAACAGCAATCATCTTAAGTGCTCTAAGTAGTCATATTCTTACTTTCGATATGGCTGCAGCTATGGCCATTGGGACAAATATTGGTACAACTGCAACAGCTATACTTGGAGCAATTGGCGGGGTGTCATATAAGAAAAGAGTGGCTGCAGCTCACCTGCTTTTTAATATATTCACAGCAGCAATAGCATTTATTTTTCTTTCGCAGCTTACTTATTTTATTCTAGAGTTCCTTCATTTTAAAAATGACTCTGTTACTGCATTGGCACTTTTTCATACCATGTTTAATATTTTGGGAGTTATTCTTTTAAGTCCATTTATTAATAAAATAGCAGCATTTTTAAATAAATTGTTTATCGTAAAAAAAGAAGTGGCAACTAAATATATCCATATGGTTGAACCAACAGTTGCAGAGAGTGCATTAATAGCCATTAGAAATGAGATTTCCCATCTATTTATAAATACGATTAAATTTAGTTGTATGATTGTAAATATCAAACCAAGTGAAGTTTTGAAGATGGAAAAACTGCCTTATCAAATCGTTCATGATGCTACAAAAGAGTATGATTTTGATTACAATAAAAGATATGATACATTAAAAAGTGTAGAATTTGAGACAATCAAATACCTCAATAAAATTAGTGAACTTCCATTAACAGAAGAACAATCACAAGCCTTAGATACTTTGTATACAGCTTCCAGAGAGTCTGTTTATACTGCAAGAATATTAAAAGATATCAAAAATAATGTGGATGAGTTTTTTCAAAGTGATGATGAGAAGATGCAATACTACTTTAATTTAATCCGTGAAAATCTTGTAAAAGCTATGCAAAATGCTCTTTTATACGGAGATAAAAAAACTTCGGCAGAGGTAATCCATAAAAATCATGAGGAGATTCTCAAAGAGAATAAAAGTTTTGTAAACAAGCTGACAAGAAATTTTGAGAAGGACTCACTAGATGAAAAGGCTGTTGTTGCCTTTTTAAATTCTAACCGTTCTGTACTTTTGGCTATAAGTTCGTTTGTTGATGCTGCTAGAGTCTTAGAAATTGTATTTGAAATGGAAGAACAAGTTGAAGAGGAAAAAGAACTTTAGTGCTTGGCTTTGAAGTTAAAACCTTCATCAACTAAGAGAGGCCGAAGTTTTTCTTTGAGTTCCCCTTGGAATTCCATAAAGCCATCTTTAAAACTTCCACCGCAGCCAAGCTTTTTTTTGAGTTTTTTGAGAAGTTCCTCGGCATTGTTTTTTTCAAGTTGAAACTCTCCTACAAGCGTTACAACTTTGCCTCTACGCTTCTCTTTTGAGAAAAAAAGTTGATGTTTATTCAGACTTAAGACAGTTTTTTTAGAAGTGTTTTTTTTCTCTTCTATTTCATTCCAGCCATCTTCAATATTTGCACCTATAAACAGATCTAACTTTTTTCCTCTGGACATTATTTTTCTACTTTTTGAGAGAGAACACTCATTATAGTTGAATCATATGTACTGTTTTTCACTGCATCTACAACTTTAGAAGATGATATTTTTGTATTGTCATAAACTACAACAATAACTTCATCATTTTCTTGTAAAAATGTTGTTTCGCCATAGTTTGTATAACGTGTAGCACCGATGCTGATTAATGCTTTTGTCGGTTTTCCACATGCATTGATATACTCAGAAATCGGCTCTAATGGTCCGAACTCTTTTTGAGTATTGATTTGGTTTTTAATCCACTCAGTCAGTTTTTCATAAAAATAGCTGTAACCGTTTAATGTAACATCTTCACCATAAGCATGTACTTCATCATTACGGCGTAAAAAACTTGCAATGCTGAAGTTGTCCATGACTCCACCATCACTAAATTTATCAATTTTAAAAAGTTTTTTACTTACACCCTTAGAGTTGATCCCCCAGTTTTTTTTGTCACTGATTTTTGAAGCTCCTGCAACACGAATCGAGCAATCGTTATATGCACCAAAATGTGTCGGTATTATGTTCGTGATTTGAGTACCTTCATATTCAATTTCACAAACAAGACCAACTTCAGGTTCAGCCTGAACATTTACATCCTCTTTTGGTAGCGTAATAGTATTACTTGAAAGAGGATATGTAAAAAGCATATCTTTAGGTTTATATTCTAATGAAGATGCAACAGACTTTTCACAAGGAAGATAAAAAGGAAACATCCCTTTAGGAGCTGCTTCATCTTCTGTGATTACGTCTTTAAAATCTTCTAGTTCACCTGCTTGTGCTAAGTGAAGTGCAAAGTTTCCGGCAATACCAAGCCCTAAAAACTCTTTATACTCCATTATTTTTGCGCCTCTTTCATCTCTGCAAATTCTTCGTAAGAGCCTTCGAAGTCTATGTATGAACCATCATCATGAAGCTCAATAATACGAGTAGCAAATGCATCAAGTAACTCACGGTCATGAGATACACAGATCACGTTGCCGTTAAATTCATGTAATGCTTCACCAAGTGCTACAATCGCTTCAAGGTCAAGGTGGTTGGTAGGTTCATCTAAAAGTAAGAAGTTTCCACCCTCTAGCATCATTTTTGAAAGCATCATACGGTGTTTTTCCCCACCTGAGATAGATGAAACAGATTTCTCTTGTTGTTCACCTGAGAAAAGCATACGCCCTAGACAGTTTCTGATCTCTGCGATTTCACGTTTTGGATCAAATGCACGTAACCAGTCGTAAAGTGTACCGTCACTTTTGATGATATCTGCAGTGTCTTGAGGGAAATAAGAGTTCTCAATTGTAGCACCCCATTGAATTTCACCGCTCGTACTTGGTTTCATCTCTTCCATAAGGATTTTCATTAGTGTTGTTTTACCAACACCGTTTCCACCGATAAGTGCTATCTTTTCACCCGGATTTACTTTAAAAGATACGTTTCTTAGAACTTCGTTATCTCCGTAAGAGTGTGAAACATCAATAACATTTAATGCTTCGTCACCCATTACACGTTTTGCTTTGAAAACGATAGAAGGATCACGGCGAGACGATGGTTTGATGTCGTCAATTTGAAGTTTTTCAAGTTGCTTTTGTCTTGAAGTTGCTTGTTTTGCTTTTGATGCATTTGCAGAGAAACGGCGAACGAATGCTTCTAATTGCTCTTTTTCTTTAAGTTTTTTAGCGTTATCTAGCTCTTGTTGTTTTGCTAAAACATTTGCAGCAATATACCAGTCATCGTAATTACCAGTAAATTCACGAATTTTTTGGTAGTCAACGTCTAAAATATTTGTTACAACTGCATTTAGGAAGTGTCTATCGTGAGAGATAACTACCATTGTCCCTTCGTGGCGTTGTAATTCATGCTCTAACCAGCTGATAGTCTCAATGTCAAGGTTATTCGTAGGCTCATCGAGGAAAAGAACATCAGGTTTCGGATAAAGAACTTGCGCAAGAAGAACTTTGAATTTGTCAGCACTATCAAGTGTAGACATTAGTTCATTATGTTGATCCGCAGGGATACCCACATTTTCTAAGATCTTTGAAATGTTTACATCGTACTCATACGTAGGGTCTTCCTCTACACAGATAGTCTCCAGTTCTGCAAGACGATTATTTACCGCATCGTCTTCAAAATCACCAGTCATATAGATCTCTTCTTTTTCTTTGATCGCATCATAAAGTCTTTTGTTTCCGTATAAAACAGCATCCATAATCGTATAATCTTCAAATGCATACTGGTTTTGTCCAAGTACACCGACTTTATTTGCTTTAGGGATGATCACTTCCCCTTCATACTCTTTGATTTGTCCAGATAAAATTTTTAAAAAAGTAGTTTTTCCGGCACCGTTTGCACCAATAAGACCGTAACGTTTATTGCGGTCAAGTTTTAAGTTAATGTCTTGAAACAGAACTCTGTTTCCATATCTCATTGTTAAGTTTTGTACAGTTACCATGATTTAATTGCCTATTCGTTGAAGTTTAGTTTGAATTGTCTTTCGAACTATTAAAAGCATTGCTAATATCATTTGTAATGCTATCAACACCCTCATTAAACTCTTTTGCAGAACATCCGTTTAAAATAAGTAGTGTGAAAATTGCTAGAATGATAGGTTTCATTAGTATGCCTTCAAATTTTTCGCAATTATACCAAAATAGTGTTAAAATACCCCAATGCAAATAAGAGAACTTACTTTAAAAGAACTGGATATTGCGTGGGATGTAGTCAAAGAACTAAGATCTGCACTCACTTATAATGAATTTGAAGATCTGATCTATGAGATGCGCGATATTAACTACACCATGATTGGAATTTTTGAAAAGGATAAGCTGATAACCTATGCAGGTGTCGCCGTAAGTACAAACCTTTATCATAAACGCCATCTTTTTGTATATGAACTAGTGACACAAAACAGCTTTCAAAGTCAGGGATACGGGAAGATGATGATTGAATATCTGCACGATTATGCAAAGATGGCAGCATGTGAGAACCTTGTACTCTCTTCAGGATTTGCGAGAGAAAATGCACACAGGTTTTATGAAAATAACGGATTTGAGAAAAAAAGCTTTGTGTTTGTAAAAGCTATTTAGCGCAGCATTTTTTATATTTTTTTCCACTTCCGCAAGGACAGCTTTCATTCCTCTCTATTTTTGTATTGTAGAGTTCACCGTCTTTATATTTCCAAACACCGTCTTCTTGAACAAAATTACTTTTTTCATGCAGTACTTGGATACCATCTTTATCACGATAATAGGCTTTAAACTCTACCGTATTTGGCGTTACTTCCAATACATCAAGTTTTAACCATTCTACAGAGTTTGAGAACTCTTCGATTAAAGCTATATCTTCTTGGTACTGGTTCTCTTTGACTGCCGAATATACTAAATATTCACCGTTTGCCTGAACATAGGCAGAATAGCGGCTACGCATTAATTCTTCGGCACTTTTAGGAAGTGTTTCTTTACTTATAATAGGTCCGCAACACTCGTTAAAATCTTTTTCGTTACCACATATACACATAATGTTTCCGTTTTTAGATAGAATTATACAATAAGCGGCAAAACTCTGTTTTAAAATTCGACGAGGGATAAAAAGGTATGCAAATAAAATCACTCTATATAGCTTCAAATGAAAAAAATGTAGGTTCCCTTTTTATCTCTATGGGAATGATGGAAGTTTTAAAAAGGCGTTTGCATAAAGTCGCATTTTTTCGACCGGTGATTTATGATAGTCCTAAAATGGACTACAATATAGAATTTATATTAGACAGATATAAACTAGATATAGATTATCATGAATGTGTAGGGTTTGACGTCTCTTATGTAGAGCAGATGTTATCGCAAAAAAAAGAAACAGAGTTATTAAATCAACTCATAGAAAAGTTTAAACATTTAGAAAAACATTATGACTTTATTTTGTGTGAAGGGATTAATAAAGATGCCTTAAGCTCAACAATATCGTATGATTTAAATTTAGAGATTGCAAAAAATTTTGGTTCGGGTTACATCAATATTATGGGAGCCAAGGAAAAAGAACCAAAAGATATTTATGAAGATATACTTATTGAAAATGAGAATATCACTTCAAAAGCATCAAATCATTTTGCAACTTTCATAAACAGAGTCAAAAAAGAGGACTTTGAAGAGCTTTTAAAATTAACACAGCAGAGTCCTTATACTACTTTTTTGGTTCAAGAGAATAAAGAGTTAGGGCTTTCAACAATACAAGACTTAATAGAGGGACTCAATGCCAAAGAGGTATTTGTAAATGAACATGATTACTCAAGAACTTTCAAAGAAGTTCGCGTAGCAGCACTTTCACTTGATAATTTTTTAGAACATATACAAGAAGATGATTTGGTAATTGTACCTGCAGACAGATCGGAGATTATTTTAGGACTACTAGGAGCATTGCATTCATCTGCTTATCCAAATATCAGCGGAATAGTTTTTCCTTTTGATATGTCAATTCATCCAAATATCGAAAAATTGATTGACGGGTTGCAAAGTTTTAAAATTCCTATTCTCTCTGTTGCAACAGATACCTACAATACGGCAAAAAATATTTTACATATTCATCCGAGATTTCGTGTCTCGTCTGAAAGAAAGATAGCTTTAGCACTTGGTGAGTTTTATAAAAGTGTCGATCTTAATTTAATTGAAGAGAAAATTGCACAAAACTTTAGTGAACTGATGACACCTCAGATGTTTGAGTATAAACTCTTCGCAATGGCAAGTGCAGATAAAAAAAGAATTGTTTTGCCTGAGAGTGAGGATGAAAGGATTTTAAGAGCGGCAGAGATTATTTTACGCCGTAATGTTGCAGAGGTTATTTTACTGGGCAATGAAAAAGAGGTTCAGGAGCATTACTTAAGACTTGGACTTGACCTTTCTAAAGCTACTGTTATAGATCATATGAATTCTGAATTAATGACAGGTTTTATTCAGAAATTTTATGAAATGAGGAAAGAAAAAGGGTTAACGTTTGGTGCTGCTGAAGATGCAATGACGCATAAAAATTATTTTGCAACAATGATGGTTGAGTGCGGACATGCGGATGGTATGGTCAGCGGTGCAGTTCACGCTACGGCAGATACTATGCGCCCGGCACTTCAAATTATTAAAACGCCTGAAAATATTTCAGTAGTCTCTTCGGTATTTTTGATGTGTTTTGACACAAAAGTATTAGTATATGGAGATTGTGCAATCAATCAAGAACCGGATGCTGAAACACTTGCAGATATTGCCATAGCTTCGGCACAAACTGCAAAATTGTTTGACATAGAACCGAAAATTGCAATGCTTTCGTATTCAACGGGTGAAAGCGGCAGGGGTACCGAGGTAGAAAAAGTAAAAGCGGCGACAACGATTGTACAACAAAAAGCACCTGAACTACTTATTGAAGGACCTATCCAATATGATGCTGCCATTAATAAAGAGGTCGCACAAAAAAAATTGCCTAATTCAAAAGTTGCAGGCGAAGCAACTATCTTTATATTCCCCGATTTAAATACGGGAAACAATACTTACAAAGCAGTACAAAGAAGTAGTGGGGTAATCGCCATTGGACCTATTATTCAGGGACTGAAAAAGCCTGTAAATGATTTGAGTAGAGGTTGTTTAGTAGCAGATATAGTCAATACAATCGCAATTACAGCGATACAGGCAGGACAAAATGAATATACTAATTGTTAATGCGGGAAGTTCATCTCTAAAAGTAAAAGTGATAGAGTTACCAAGCGGTAAAGTTTTATATGTAAAGCATATAGAACATATTGGAGAAAAAAACTCAGTTATTCAAGCTCATAGTCAGGCATTTTATTTTTTAGATCTTAATTTTAATGCTATAGATGCAGTAGGGCATAGGGTTGTGCACGGAGGTGAAAAATTTTCGGAAGGGGTGCTGATTAATGATGAGGTTGTACAAACTATAAAGAAGCTAATCCCTTTGGCACCATTGCATAACCCTGCGAATTTGGAAGGGATTAAACTGATGCAAACAATTGTGCCACATATCCCTCAAGTAGCAATATTTGATACTGCATTTCATACATCTTTGGAGAAAAAAGCATATCTTTACGCACTCCCATACGACCTTTATGAAACACATCATATAAGACGTTATGGATTTCATGGAACATCCCATAAATACCTTCTGAATGAAGCCGCAAAATTCTTGGAAAAAAATATAGAAGATATAAATATAATAACACTTCATTTAGGTAATGGAGAGAGTATCTGTGCAATTAAAAACGGTAAAAGTATTGATATCTCTATGGGGTTCACTCCATTAGAAGGTTTGATTATGGGGTCACGCAGTGGAGATATTGATGCGGAGATAGTTCTTTATATGCAAAAGACACTTGGGCTCAGTATTGATGAAGTAGATACGATCTTAAACAAGAAGTCAGGACTTCTCGGTATCTGCGGTGACAATGACTTGCGAGATATTTTAAACAGAGATGATCCTCGTGCAAAACTTGCAGTTGATATGATGGTACGAAGAATTCAAAAGTATATAGGTTCTTATCTCGTACTGCTAGAAGGAAAAGTTGATGCCATAGTATTTAGCGGTGGTATAGGGGAACATGCCGATATTATCAGAAAGAAAATTTTGGATAATGACTTAATTGGTCGATATGAAAGCTTTGTTATTCATACGGATGAAGAGTTGGAAATTGCGAATGAGTCTTGGAATGTTTTAAAAGATATATAGGCATAAAGCCTATATATGAAGAATTATAGTGGTGTTACGTTCTCAGCTTGAGGACCTTTTTGTCCCTCACCGATTTCGAAAGTAACTTTTTGTCCTTCTTGAAGAGAAACTCTTCCACCTTGTGGATTGTTTACTTGACGGAAGTGTACAAATAAATCTTTGTCTCCATTATCTTGTTGGATAAAACCATAACCTTTTTCATCATTGAACCATTTTACCGATCCGTTTAACAGTTGTGCCATATAGCAGCCTTATTTTTGAAATTTTGTAAAATAATGGAGATTCTTTAGAGAAGTTAACACACAAAGAGAAAATTACACTAAAGATGATATACCCTCATCTTTCACTTATGGACAAGATTATATCTAAAAAATCTATAGTATGTAGTTAATTTTTGAACTCAAATAAACTTTCTTATCTTTTTTAGGCTTTCTTAACACATATCAATGGGATTTTAATCAAGATAAAATCTTTTTCATAGTATTATTATCTTTAATTTATTTGAGTATTTGGAGAGTATTGTGAGCATATATAGAGAGTACGATATACGTGGTATTTATGAGAAAGAATTAAATAAAGAGAGTGTAACGAAAATAGGTTATGCTCTTTCATCAAAAATTAGCGGTGAATATGTAGCAGTTGGTTATGATGCTAGAAGTCATTCACCAATCCTTTTTGAATACCTTGTAAGTGGACTCAATGCAGGTGGAAAGAAAGTTTTAAATATGGGGCTTGTACCAACACCGGTGAACTATTTTACAAACTACCAAGATTGGAATGGTATTACTCCTTCAGCTTCTGTAATGATTACAGGTTCACACAATCCAAGTGAATATAACGGGTTTAAAATTACTATCGATAAAGCACCATTTTTCGGAGAAGATATTTATGCACTCGGGCGTGAATGTGAAGCAATGCAGAGTGTTTCAGAAGTTGAACGTCAAGTGACTGAGATAGATGCAAAAAGCAGATATATAGACTTTATGGTTGAACAATTTGCACATCTCAAAGGCATGAAAGAACGTATTGTTTACGATTGCGGTAATGGAGTTGCAGGTATTGTCCTTCCAGAAATCTTTGAAAAACTGGAATTAAATACAACAGGCTTATATGTTGATCCTGATGGAACATTCCCAAATCATCACCCTGATCCTTCGGTTGAAAAAAACTTAAACGATGTGAAAGAACTTTTAGCAAAAGAGGGTGATATTGCTTTTGCATACGACGGTGATGCGGATAGAATAGCCGTACTTACACATAAAAACAATATAAAAGGAGACATGATGGCTCTTTTATATTCTATGAAGATGGATAAACCGACGGTTGTCGGTGAAGTGAAATGTTCACAAGTAATGTATGATGAACTTGAACGCCGTGGCGGGAAAACAGTAATGTATAAAACAGGACACTCAAACTTAAAAGTAAAAATGAAAGAGGTAAATGCTGACCTTGCATGTGAAGTAAGCGGACATGTCTTTTTCAAAAATCGATATTTCGGTTATGACGATGCTATTTATGCAACTTTTAGAATGTTGGAACTTGTACAAGACGGCATTGATTTAGATGCTGAACTTGCACGTCTTCCACAAGTGTTTTCTACAGAAGAGATAAAAGTAGAAACTACAGAAGCACAAAAATTTCAAATTATGGACAAAGTTAAAGAGCTTTTACAAAACCCTCCGGCATCTTTTCCAAAAATTAAAAATATTATTGATGTTGACGGTGTACGCATCAACTTTGAAAATGGTTGGGGTTTAGTACGTGCATCAAATACTACACCTGTACTTGTTACTCGTTTTGAATCAACTTCTAAAGAGGATGCTGCTCTTTATGAATCAGCAGTAAATCAACTTATACAAACAGCAAAGGACAGCCTATGAAAACACATACTCTTTTAATGCCTTTAGATATGCATTTACACCTTCGTGACGGTGTAATGCTTGAAAATATTGCTCCTCTTTCAGCATACAGTTTTAGTGGTGCTATTGTTATGCCAAATCTTGTACCTCCAGTAACTACCTTAGAAGGTGTTCGTGCATATAAAGAACGTATTATGGCTTCCGTACCGAATGATTTTTTTGAACCATATATGACACTTTTTTATCAAAACTATACAAGAGACTTTTTAGAAGAGGTTATGGATGAAATTACTGCAATCAAGCTCTATCCTGCAGGGATCACTACAAATTCTGAAGGAGGAGTTAGCTCTTTTGATATAGAGGAGATGAGAGAAACACTTGAAGCTATGAGTGATTTGGATATCCCTTTATGTGTTCATGGTGAAACTGACGGATTTGTTATGGACCGTGAAGCTGAATTTATGTCAATATATGAGCTTTTAGCGCAAAATTTCCCTGATCTAAAAATTATTATGGAGCATATTACGACAAAAGCTGCAGTTGAGATGCTTGATAAGTATCCAAATCTTTATGCAACTATTACGGTTCACCATCTTTTAATAACGTTAGACGATGTTGTGGGTGGAATGATGAAACCACATCTTTTCTGTAAACCAATTGCAAAACGTCCAGAAGATTTAGATGCACTTTTAAATGTAGCGCTTGAAGCACATCCAAAAGTAATGTTTGGAAGTGACTCTGCTCCTCATCCACAGAATAAAAAAGAGTCATGTGGCTGTGCAGCAGGTGTATTTACAGCTCCTATTGCATTGCAACTTTTATGCGAAGTTTTCGATCAATACGGAAAACTAGATAACTTACAAGCATTTGTCAGTGATAATGCACAAAGTATTTACGGAATATGCCCTGAATTCAAAGAAGTGACACTTGAAAATCGTCCTTTTGTAGTCCCTGAAAACTATTCTGGTGTAGTACCTATGTATGCTGGTGAGACTATCAGCTGGGCAATTGAGAATGTTGAATAAAATACTGCTTCTGGAAGATGATCCTCTTTTTGGGGAGACTCTTGTAGATATGCTTGAAGATGAAGAGTTCAATGTTACTTTATGTCCAAACGGACAAGCTGCTTTAGATGCAACATTCAATCAACATTTCGATCTTTATCTTTTAGATATTAATGTCCCTTTAATAGATGGCGTAACACTTTTAAAAGAGCTTCGTGAAGCGGAAGATGAAACACCGGCTATTTTTGTAACATCTCATAAAGAGAAAGAGAAGATGCAAGAGGGATTTATCAGTGGTGGAGATGATTACATCGTAAAACCATTTGATAACGATGAATTATTATTGCGTATTAATGCACTGCTCAGACGTTTTAAGAAAAAAGAGGAGCTGTGCAGATGCGGTTTGTGTATAGACCAAGCACGAAAGGTTATTACTTATCAATCGCAAGAGTTAGAACTCTCAAAAAGAGAATTTGAGGTCTTGTCACTACTCATAAAAAATGCAAATAGCATTGTTTCAAAAGAGATGATTATCGATGAACTCTATAATTTAAGTGAAGGTGGAAGTGAAGGAGCTATACGGGTATATATAAATCGTATCAAGCAACTTTTACCTGAGTTAAATGTAGAAAATATCAGAGGGATAGGGTATAAACTTGTTTGTTAATTTAAGAATTAGCATCTTTATTTTTTATTTTCTTACAGTTATTGCTTTTTTGGTAATTTCATACTACTTTTTAGATGTATTGGGAGTTTCACAGCTCTTTATTTTCGGTGTTATTTTACTTTGTATCATAATTTTATCAGGTGTTTTTATTTCAAAACTTGCAATTGATCCATTAGCCGAGTATGTAACAAATCTTCAAAACCTTTCAAAAGAAACACTGCATGAACTCAATCTTCCAATAAGTACAATTACAACCAATACACAGATGCTCAAAAAGAAGCTAGAAGATGAAAAAGCATTAAAGCGCATTGAGAGGATCGAATCAGCCTGTGAGATGTTAAAGCAAAGATATAACGAGCTTGATTATCTTATTAAAATGCAGTCTAAACAAAATATTAAAGAGTTAAGTGATCTTAAAAAACTGCTTGAAGATAGAATCGTCTTTTTACAAAGAATATATCCACATATAAATTTTAATTTACAACTTGAAACATTCTCTTTGGAAATAGATAAAGTAGGTCTTGCCAAAGTAATTGACAATTTAATTGATAATGGTGTAAAATATTCGCCAAATTCACAAGATATCGATATAAAACTACATAATAAAATACTCACTATTCAAGATTACGGTATTGGTATGGATGAGGTAGAACTGCTTCATATTTATGATAATTTTTATCAAACAAATAAACATATGCAGGGCTTTGGAATAGGGCTTTCAATGGTAAAGCGGTTTTGTGATGAAAACAAGATAGAACTGAGTGTTACATCTGAAGTCAATGAAGGTACAAAAGTATCTTTA
This sequence comes from Sulfurimonas sp. C5, assembly GCF_029872055.1. Taxonomy (NCBI): domain Bacteria; kingdom Pseudomonadati; phylum Campylobacterota; class Epsilonproteobacteria; order Campylobacterales; family Sulfurimonadaceae; genus Sulfurimonas; species Sulfurimonas sp. C5. The sequence goes on along the minus strand of NZ_JARXNQ010000004.1, from coordinate 21,920 downwards.
AAATTTTAATAATTTAGGATAATAATGGAATTAACAGGTTTAATGGCATATGCCGAACAAGCAATAGATTATGGGGTAATGGGGACTCTTATCCTTATGAGTATCGTGACAGTATGGTTATTCATAGAAAGAATGATGTTTTATAAAACTGTCAGAATGGAAGATTATAGTCACAGAGATGAATTAGAATTAGAACTTACAAATAACATTAACGTAATTAGTGCAATTGGGGCAAATGCTCCTTATGTCGGTCTATTAGGAACAGTTTTTGGAATTATGCTGACATTTTATACACTGGGTGATGTAGGTGCTGTAGATGCAAAAAAAATCATGACAGGACTTGCTCTTGCACTTAAAGCGACAGCAATGGGACTTATAGTAGCTATTCCTGCTATTATTGCCTATACGATCACATTAAGAAAAGTGGAAAAAATATTAACAAAATATGACATTTTCACTGATAAGCAAAAGTCGTAAAATGTCAAAGTGTAGAAAAACACAAAAAAGATTTGACCAGATAAACGTTATTCCGTTTATCGATATTATGCTTGTGTTGTTAGTGATGGTTCTCACGACGGCCACATTCATCAAACAAGGTGTGATCCCTGTTAATCTTCCAAAAGCCTCTGCTTCAGATAACAAAGAGGAAAAAAAGGAAGTTACCGTATATGTCAATGCAAAAGGGGAGCTTTTTTTTGAAAAAGAAAAAGTTGACCTTGCTGCTCTAGAAGCAAAACTTGCAGAAGTTTCTCAAAAACAAACAGTTATTCTCAGAAGCGATAAAGAGTCTCGTTTTCAAGACTTTGTAAGTGTCATGGATATTTTGAAAAAACTAGGGCATGAACAGCTTTATATAGTAACAAAGAACGATTGACAAAGGGATAATTTTGAAATTATGTTATCTATACAATCAACACATCTCTTTAAATTATTACGATGAAATTGTTAATAGTTTTGAAAATGTTTGTATAGATCTCTCTACGCAGAGTATCCCTCATTCTGAAGTTTATATAATTGACCTGCCAGAACTGACAAAAGAACTTTCACTCCGCTTAAAAGAGACTCTCGAACACAAAAAGAGTCTTATCTACTTTTATGTACCGCAAAAGCATACAATGATGCATGTACAGCTTGCAGTACTGCTGCAGTCAAAGTCTATACTTACACAAAAACAAGATGTCAACAAAGTAATTCGCAAAATTGATGAAGAGTATCAGGAATTTTTAGATCAACAAACAAAACAGGTGCAAAAAGAGAGTGTAAAGATTATAGAAACACGTCTTGGATTTCTTGAAATGTTAAAAGATAAATTACTCAATCAAGAAAAAAATCTGGCTTTAATCACAATAGCATTTAAAAATCTGGATCTTCGAAATCTCAAAGAGACTCTTCAAGTGGTGAAAAAAAGTTTAGACACGAGTTTACAGTTGGCACAATACAATGGGGAGTTTTATATAGCTTTGTATGAAAACCAATCATTTGAGCTCATTAAGGAACAAGCTAAAAAACTCAATGAACAACTGAATCAATATTCTATAAGCAATGAAACGGTACTGCTATCACAAGTCTATGCTGTTGATTTGGCAGAGATGGAATTTGAAGATATATTGGAGATGTTGTACGGTATAGAAAAGAATAAGGTCTCAGATGATCTCATAATAAACGATCAAATTTGTTTTATTGAAAATATGGAACAAAACAAGAGCGATGAATATATATTGCAACAGATGCTCAATACTCTGAAGTTTAATCAGGTAGAGTTAAAGCTTTTAAATATTTACAAAGGACTTGTAATCAATTCTAAAGCATCGGTTGTAAAAATAGATGAGAAGTTTATACAGCTGGAGCTGAAAAATCTACAAACGGAAGTAGTGGCTTTAGAGAAAAAGACAATCTTAGAGATACCAGGGTATACACAAACGATAGAGCTTATTTTAAAACATATAAATATTCAAAAAGGTATAGCGACTTTTGAAAAACCGACACTGATTAAAGCGAGTATTAATGCACGTAAACACGGTCGTGTAACATGTGAACGGGATACAAATATTGCAATATCGGCAGAGGGCACTAGTGTTAAAGGAAGTATTATAGATATCTCTTTAGTTTCAATTGCCGTAAAACTTCCTTATAGTAAGGTTCTAGATAAACTTGAAGGAAAAGATGTTTTACTTAATTTTGAGCTGAGTCTTATTAAAAATCATGTAATAAACAGTGTTATCCGTAAAGCAAAAGTACAAAAAGTATTTGTCAACGAAGAGAAAAAAATTGCGAAGATTGTTTGTGATTTTTATGAAAGCCATGATAGCGAATATATACTCATGGAGTATATATTCGAAAGGCAAAAAAGTATTATTAGGGAGATTAAAAAGGCTGCTCTAAAAGCTTAAAACGAGGTTTGAACTCCTCTTTTTCTTTAGAATCTTGTGTTTTTACTTCTGAAGTTTTTTCCTGTACTTCAAAAACTTTTTTTTCGATCTCTTTTGGTTCTATAAAAAGCTCACCTGCTATAAAAAACAAAATCATAATGACAACTACACTTACATAAAGTAAAATGTAGTTTTTTATATGTCCGCTTTCAAAAGGATTGTTTTTAAATTCCATTACTTACAGCTAGTTGTTATATTAAACTCTAGTGCAACATCTTGCCAAGTTTTTCCCTGGTGAAGTTCATAACATGCTTTTGTGATTGCATTTAATGATGGAAGCATTTTAAAGTCAGCAAGATCAATTTCACCTTGTAGCTTAATAGTATTTTTAGTAGTAATTAGATTCATCGTAATTATTTTTTTAATGTTATTCATAGCTATTTCAATATCTGCGGAAGTTTTGTCTACTTTAATTACTTTTGCCTTAATTGTTCTTATCCCTTGTACCATAAAGAAACTGTTTACAAGTTTCGCATCACGCCCTTGATTATTTGAGTTTACATTCGCAGTTACGATATTTATACTACTTGATTTTAAAAGTGCTTCTTTAGAATCTGATATTTTAAAGTCAAGTTTTACATTGTCAAAAGTCCCTTTTACTCCAACTTTTGCAGGTGTTTTAAAAGCAGTCCATTGCAGTGAACTAGAATCAACAGTATAGTTACATGTAGCAGCAAAAAGAGAAGTTGATAATCCTAGTGCAAACAGAATATTTTTTTTCATAATATGGCTCCTAATTTTTGGTGTATTGTAGCATAACAATTATATTTTAATATGAAACTTGATTTTTACCGTTTTGTTTTGATTTGTAGAGTAGGCTATCTGTACGTTTATAGATTGAGTCTTCATTGTCACCTTCTACAACTTCCGTTAATCCCATACTTACAGTTATCTGTCGACCTTTGATTAATTTGAGTCTAATTCCGATTAGTTCCACTATATGTTGAGCCAATTTTTTTGCTTTTTCTAATGATGTGTTTTCAAGTAATAATGCGAATTCTTCCCCACCGATTCTAAAAAAATAATCGTTTATACGAGTATGGCGCGAAACAAGTTCTGTAATTTCCATAAGAACAATATCACCCATTTGATGTCCGTAAGTATCGTTTATAGTTTTAAAGTCATCAATATCAAAAATAATCATACAAAAAGGGTGATGATGTCTGTTGTATTTAGAAAGAAGTTCCTCAATTTTTTCTTTATAGGCTCTACGGTTTTTAATTTTCGTCAGATTATCAGTACCTACTAAATTTTCTAGTGCTTTTTTTGCACCTTCTAATTCTTCAGTTCTCTCTTCAACAGCAAGTTTCAACTCTTCTTCATTTTTATTTTTTTCTTTCAGGAGTTCATCTTGGATTGAAAGCTTTTCCAAGGTAATTGTTCTGTACTTATTTGCCAAAATCAAAGTAAAGAAGATGATCTCTATAAAGGCACCTAAAACAAATAGGTGGCGATTTACAAGTGTATAGTCTATGAGAGCATTAAATGTAAGGATCATAATACCCATCGTAGCCGAATAGATCACAAGCGCTATAAGGTAATATTTTGCACCGATGTATCCGTGTATATAGGCCTTGATACTTGCATAAAACAGCATGGCAAAGAAGATGATTGAATAAATATTAAAGAGTAAACTTGTATAAGGTATGTTGTTAAATATCAGTATTGCAAAAACTAAAAATACTCCTATAGAGACTTGAAAAAATTTATGAGCAAACTTTAGATGCTCTTCAAGATGTAAAAAAGTGTCTGAAAATAGTATCAATGTTATAAGCACAAATGTACCTACTACATGTAAGCCTTCATTCCATCCTTCGAATCCAAAAAAAAGATAAAAACCACTCTGCATAGCACTAAAGATAATAAATGTAAATGTATATAACACATAATAAAGATACACTTTTTCATCTGTTAAAAAATAGCTGTAGAGATTGAGAATTAAAATACTAAATAAACTAAAGGCAAAGATCATATATAAGTCAACTATCTCAAATCTTGATTCACTAAAATAAGATTCTTGCGTACATATTAAGAATTGTCCTATCTGTCCAGCAAGAGTATTTCCTTGAATATAAACAGTTTTACTTGTATGAGACGGAACATGTAACTTAAATGTTGGATAGATGGACTTAACATCTCTTTGATTAAGCGGTACATCTAGTCCGTTATATTGAATATCCCATTGATGATCTTTTAACTGATAAAAATTAAATGTCTTCCAAAGTGTTTCATAAAAGCTTATGATAAAGTTTTCTTCAGAGGAATTATTATCGATTGTGATTTTAAACCATGTAGTTCCCCGTAAATAACCAAATGTAAAATTATTGCTTGTGGACACAAAGGTTTTTGTTTGAATATCTTCTATTGAAAGTGTATTGGTATCGTCGTAATAATATTCTATTGAGAAGTTTTTAGCACATTCTTCATTGTGACTGACAACGATATTCGCAGATAGGGGAAGTAAAAAGATTAGTAGTAAAAATAATATTCTCATAGTGTTAGTATTATAACAAAAAATAATTCAAATCAATACGGATAATATTTTCTTAATAAAAATTTGGATAAATTGTAATAAAAGGGTAACCAAAAAGGAGAAGTTTGAAAAGATTTACAGAACTAAAACAATTAGTGCCATTTATAGATAATGCGTTTGAATCATTTTATGAGACAATGTTACACGATCGCAGATTGGCAATCTTCTTTGAGAGTGATGAACAGATTCAAATGTTGATTCAAAAACAAAAAGTACACTTTGTTTCATCATTAGGATTAGATATAGAATCTATTAAAGATGTATATATAAAGATGGGAGAGTTTCATTATGACAGGCTTATTCCTTATATAGACTTTATTAAAGGTACCGATATTTTAGAAGAGCACTTTCTGCTTAATTCGCAACAGTGTCAAAATACTCAAAAACTGATGGATGAAATTTTTGAATATTTTAAAATCATGAAAGCATTTACAGCAAAAGGGTATTTAAACAGAATGCTGAGTGAAGACAAGAAAGATATCGAAAATTTCTTTGAACATATCGTCCTTGATCAAACACATTCTTTGCCGCGAGCAATAATTTTACAAAAAATAAAATGGCTAAAAGAGTTGTTAAACTGTATTGAAAATAACGGTGATTTCGAAGAGGAAAATGCAAAACGTTTTTTAATTGAAGAGTGGTTAGAAGAGTTAAACTTTTTAACAACAGAAAAAAGAGTTTTCTTTGAAGAACTGGAAAAAAGGATATTGCTAAATACTCAGAATCTGTTTTACTTTTTAAAACGGGAAGAATATTTAGAGATACTTCCTTTATATACCTCTTTACTAAATATATATAAATTAACATTGATGATGAACAACGCAGTAACTATAGAGTTTGCTAATAAAGTTATTGAAGACATGAAAATAGATACATTAACACAGTTGTTTAGAAAAGATCTTTTTGAAGAAATTTTACAAAAAGAGATAGCACTAATTCAAAGAAATCATGATTACACTATGAGTGTTGTCTATATTGACTTGGATAATTTCAAACATGTAAACGATAACTTTGGGCATTACAGCGGTGATAAAGTGATTGAAAAAGTGGGTGAGATCATTAAAACCAATATTCGACTTTCAGATTTCGGCTTTAGAATAGGGGGAGACGAATTTGCTGTTATTTTAAAAGATGCAACAAAAGAACAGGCAAAAATGGTAAGTGAAAAAATTAAAGTAGGATTTACTTCTTATCAATTTGTGTTTAACGATGAGGTTACATTTAGTGTTGGCATGAGTATTGGTGTAGAAGAGGTAAGATACAAAGAAAACCTTGAAATGAAAACAATTTTAGAAAATGTAGACTGGAAACTTTACGAAGCAAAAAAAAGAGGTAAAAATCAAATTTGTCTATAGATAAAACGGGAAGTTCCCGTTTTATTTTCTTACATCATGCCTGGCATACCCATTTGCGGAGGCATTCCTGCATTTACGTCAGGACCTGCTAATTCCTCTTTAGGAACTTCAAAAATAGCTGCTTCAGTTGTAAGAAGTAATGAAGCTGCTGAAGTTGCATTTGTTAAAGCAACTCTTTCAACTTTTAGAGGATCGATGATACCAGCTTCAAACATATCTACATACTCACCAGTTGCAGCATTGAAACCTAAGTTTTCATTATCCGCATTCTCAATAGTGTTTACAACAACACCTGCATCGTATCCAGCATTGATAGAGATCTGTTTTACAGGAGCTTTTACAGCTCTTAAGATGATCTCAGCACCGATTTTTTGATCACCTTCAAGATCAAGAGAAACTTTTGCAGCTGCACGAACAAGAGCTGCACCACCACCGATAACGATACCTTCTTCAACAGCAGCTTTAGTTGCTGAAAGAGCATCATCAACTCTGTCTTTTTTCTCTTTCATTTCAGTTTCAGTTGCAGCACCAACTTTGATAACTGCTACACCGCCTGCTAGTTTTGCAAGACGCTCTTGAAGTTTTTCTTTATCGTATTCACTTGTTGTGTTACCGATAAGTGTTCTAATTTCAGTAATTCTAGCTTGAACTGCCTCTTGGCTTCCTGCACCGTTTACGATTACCGTATTGTCTTTGTCGATTACTACACGAGAAGCTTGACCAAGCATTTGGATGTTTGCACCTTCAAGTGTATGACCAGTCTCTTCAGAGATTACAGTTCCCGCTGTAAGGATAGCGATATCTTGAAGCATCGCTTTTCTTCTGTCACCGAATCCCGGAGCTTTTACTGCAGAGATGTTAAGTACACCGCGAAGTTTGTTTACAACTAATGTTGAAAGTGCTTCACCCTCTACATCTTCAGCAATAATAAGAAGTGGACGGGAAGTTTTTTGAACTTGCTCTAGTACCGGTAAAAGATCTTTTAGTGATGTGATTTTTGTATCTACTAATAAGATCCAAGGATTTTCGATCTCAGCAGTCATTTTTTCTGTATTTGTAATGAAGTAAGGTGAAAGGTAACCACGATCAAATTGCATACCTTCAACAACGTCTAACTCATCTACTATACCTTTAGCTTCTTCAACAGTGATAACACCGTCTTGTCCAACTTTTTCCATAGCTTCAGCAATCATATCACCGATCTCTTTGTCAGAGTTAGCAGAAATAGTAGCAACTTGAGCGATCTCATTTTTGTCTTTAATAGTTTTTGAACTCTCTTTGAGTTTTTCTAAGATAGCTGCACACGCTTTGTCCATACCGCGTTTGATCTCAACAGGATTTGCACCTGCAGTTACGTTTCTTAGACCCTCTCTAAAGATAGAGTTTGCTAAAACAGTTGCCGTAGTTGTACCGTCACCAGCCTCGTCAGCAGTATTGCTTGCTACTTCTTTAACAAGTTGAGCACCCATATCTTCTAGTTTGTCTTTTAATTCAACTTCACGCGCAACAGATACACCGTCTTTTGTGATCACAGGGCTTCCGTAAGACTTTTGAATAAGTACGTTACGACCGCGTGGTCCCATAGTTACTTTTACTGCATCTGTTAGTTTCTCAACACCGCGAGCTAAAGCGTTACGTGCATTATCTGAAAAAATTATCTCTTTTGACATTATTGCTCCTTTTTAAATATATATTGTAGTTTGAAAATTATGAAATTACACCAAGAACATCTGCGATTTCTAAAACGATGTATTCTTGACCTTCTAAAGCTAGACCAGTACCTGAGTATTTTCCAAATACTACTGTATCTCCAGCTTTAACATTTTTTACTTCATCACCAATCGCGATAACTTCTGCGCGATTTGGTTTTTCTTTTGCGTTATCAGGGATAATGATACCGCTAGCTGTAGTGTTAGACTCTTCTACACTTTTTACAAGAATTCTTTCACCTAGTGGTTTAAAATTCATTAGAAACTCCTTAATAATTTTTTTTTAATAGTTATGGGCGAAAGTTTACAAGAACTTCGCTTACAAAACTCTAATGTTTTTGTAACAAATTGAAAAAAAATATATGTACTTTAGAAAACTCTAAGATAAAATTTCATATAATTCCAGCCTCTTAAAGGTAAGTCAAGGTAGCTCAGCTGGTTAGAGCACTGGTCTCATAAGCCGGGGGTCGGGGGTTCAAGTCCCCCCTTTGACACCATCTAAAAACTTCAAAAACAAACATTCCGGATTAGCTCAGCGGTAGAGTAGGTGACTGTTAATCACTTGGCCACTGGTTCGAATCCAGTATCCGGAGCCACTTCAAACCCCTTATTTTAAGCACTTTCAAACTACTTTGAACACCTAAAAAAATATTAATTTTTGACGCAAATTTGTCTCAGTTTAAATTTGAATTGGAGTCTTCTTTTGTTTGAGTATTTTACACTCCGTTTGTTAGAATATTCTCAAATACTTGAAAAAAGAAAATGATAGATCCACGAGCCAGCAAATAAAATTAAAATCAGGCTTACAAGAGATATTATTACAGCTTTTATATTGCCATCCGAATCGTGTATTTCATTTTTAATCTTCTCATTTGTGTATTCTACTTTTTCAAGCTTACTTTCTATTGTTTCTAGTGACTCGATTATTAGTCCAATAATTCCTCCACTTACCAACAAACTACCTTCTACTATTAAAAACGTTAGTAAGTCTATTAACTCAAAGCCATGACCTAAAGCAAATGCAAACACAAGTAATGAATATAACCCCCATATAAAAACAAATATCATACCGAACAATACTATAACAGCTATAAAACTTAAAAAATTTCTCAATATAGAAAAAAATTCAATGATATACTCTCTCATTTTTAACCTTCACATCGGAACTTATTAGTTAACACCTATAGAATAATACTACAAAGAGTTGATTTCATTATAATAAACAATTTTTTTGTATTTAAAATTTTTATCTTTTGTCCGAGTCATACCAATCTTGTTTATCTTGTTGTTGAAATTCTGTAGATTTAATACAATCATAGGTATTAATAAATAATTCACCATTGAACTTAGAAATCATTGAATAGAGCCCTTGATTTTTGTACTTATACATAGTAAAAGTATGTGTATATTTTCTATCTAAAGTTTCAAACCTAGTGTAATATTTTTCAAAATGACTATTACTTTTATCAATGTTGTCTGTGAATTCTTCAAGCTCTCTCCATTTAAAATACTTAGGAGTTATTGTAAGTTTAAATATATCCCAATGTTTGTCTTGAGTGATGTCGACAACTTTATCATTTTTTAAAGTAATACCATCAATATGAGTACAAGTAAATATATCATACATATATCCGGGTACATTTTCTTTTTTAGGATTAGATACATCATTAGCGAATGACATAGTTAATACTATCATCATTAATGCTATGATTTTAGTTACTTGTTTAATTTTTTTCATATTCTTCTACAAATTTCAACTATTTTATAAGATATTATTTTAACAAAATTTTAAAAAAATATTAGTTCGTAACAATATTTTGATTGTATAGTGTCCAAATTGTGCCCAAAAATGAATAATTTTAAAGAAAGGAAAGAAATTAGATAAAGTTGCAAAGTCCTTGTTTTCAGTCTTGTGCAGTTACTGTTAGTAATTTCTAGCCCCTTCAGTATCCGGAGCCACACTTAATAAATTTCAGAAAAACTAATTTTCCAATAACAAACTTTTTACCTAAAAACACATAGTCGTTTGCTTTAATGTAAATATAAATATGATACTGATTATCAATATAATAAAAATGTAAGTTTCAAATGATATCATTTTGATATTTGTTATCAAAATGGAGTTTTTATGAAATTGAATTTAAGTGTACCGCTTTCAATCATAGTGGATGAAACATACGGTGCTTGTTATGAGCCTATAGTAGAGCTTCAAACGATGAAAGTGTACGGGTATGAAGCTTTAAGCAGATTTCGTCATGAAGATAAATATATACCTCCTAATGAGTTTTTTAATGCTATTCATGACAACAGTGAGACATTTTTTCATTTTGAGTCTATCTTAAAACGTTTTCAACTCGATAACAGACCAAAAGGACACAGACTGTTTCTAAATTTAGATCCCCATGTCGTTTTAGAAAATGACCATGTAGAGTATTGGATGAGACTATTTACGACACATAAAAATATAGAGATCGAAATCATTGAGAATTCACATAATGAAAATCTTTACTTGATCGAAGAGTTTATGGATTGGATGGATGAACATGATATTACATACGCATATGATGATTTTCTAAAGCCAGATACACTGTTTTTTACCTCTTTGTTTCATAGGGCAAATACAATAAAGCTCGATATGGACGTAATTCAAAAAATTAGAACAAATCCGGCATATATAGAGGTGGCAAAAGGGATTGTAAAGTTTTTAAAAGCCTCTAAACGTTTATGTCTATTAGAGGGAATCGAGGATGCTTCTGATCTTGAGATCGCAAAAGAGTTGGGTGTAGATTTTGTACAGGGGTATTATTTTAAAGCCCACTTTATAGAAAAGTGGAACTTAGATTATTCAAAAGTTTCGTAGCGGTATTTGTTCATAGGGGTATTATCTAAATTACCCCATTGTTTCATAGAAGCATCGTAAAGTCTTACTTGCTTATAACCCAACACGCCTGAGAGGACAAAGTAGTTGAACGATGTTTCAAGTCCACCTGTACAATAGACTAGTAACTCTTTATTTTTGTTTAGTTTATATCCGTTTTTAAATAGTGCATTGAGCTCTTTTTTTGACTTAAGTATATAGTCTGTTGTAACCGAATAGTTCCAAGAGTAACTCATGGCTCCTGCTATGTGACCATCCCTTTTAACAGTTGCCGTTGGAGTGATTCCAAGGTATTTATCACTCGGTCTTGCGTCAAGCATCGGAATTTTTCCTAAATGACTTTTAACATAATCTAGATTGGCAATTTTGGAACTGTCTATATTCGCATGAAAGTCGGTTTTTTGAACACTGTTTGTTTCTTGTGTCGTAGGAAAACCTTGAGAAATCCAATTGTTTAAACCGCCGTCAAGTACAGAAACTTTTGTTACACCAAAATAGTTCAGTGCCCAGTATATATAGGTAGCTTTTAGATAGTCTTTGGGAGTGATTATCGGAGCATAGAGAACTACGTGTTTATCTGCGTCTATACCGAGTTTACGGATCTCTTCTTCAATCTCTTTTGTAGAGCGTATTGTGAGATATGTACCGTTCTTTATTCTCCATTGAGAGATCGAAGTATGCACGGCACCTTTAATATGTTGCAGTTCAAAGTTTTGCTCATCAGATACTTCAACAATACGGATGTTATTATTGTGAAGATTATTAGCCAGCCACTGTGGAGAGACTAAAGCATCATGTGCAAATATGCTGAGCGTGAAAATAAGAAAAAGTAGAAAATGTTTCATCAGAATATCCTTGAATTTTTATAGATTTTATCAGCTTATTAAAGAGAGAGTATTGAGAAAAATAATTAGTAAAAAGAATTTATAGAATATTTATTTATTTGAAAAATTAGTGATTAAAAAATAACCACTCAAAAGAACAAAAAGAAATTATTTCGATCTATAATTCAAAAACATATTGAAGGATTTTCCGTGAATACCAAAGAAAAAAATATGTATAGACTTTATAGAGCACGTACAGCTCATTTAAAATGGCTCAACAATATAAAACTTCTGGTTTCAGGCTTAAATGTCGATAAAAAACAACTTACTCCTATTGTTCAGGACACAGAACTTGGACAGTGGTTCTACAATGAAGCAAAACAGTTCGCACAGTTTAACAGTAAAAATGTTTTAGAAGAGATGGAAGAACTTTTAGAAAATATGTATAATATTTTTGCAAAGATTTATTCGATCTATTTTGGTGAAGCAAAAAGCTCTTTAAAAACTTTTTTGGGTTTTAAAAATAGTGCTAGTAAATATGAAATAGAACTAGCAACACGTTGCTATGAAGACATTGTAGTCTTGTCTGATCAGTTTAAAAACAAATTTGGCGTGTTAGAGAGACAATTGTTCGCACTCAGTGATGTTAAGCACGAGATGGTAAGAGTTTTTGAATATGAAGAGGAAGAAGCTCAAAAACGCACGGTCATGGAAAATGAAAGCGGAGATGATTATCATCATGGTCCGCGATCGCATTAGTTAAAAGAAAGGTAAAAGGATTATGATGCAAGAGTTTATGGAGACATACAATAGTCATGTCGATGAGATAGAAAAATTTTTATCGGAAACCATATATAACTTAGGAGAACTCTCACGTAGAGAAGACAATGGCTTTGACTCTCTTTTCAGAGTTTTTCCTTCATTAGAGTTAGTATATGTTTGCGACAAAAATACTTTGGCACAAATCTCTGATAATATTTACAGGGATAAAACAAGTTCCTTGCCAAGGGGAAGAGATAGAAGCTATTTATTGAAAAAAATCAAGTTTAACAACAGCAATATATCGATCTCAAAACCTTACATTAGCAGTGCAACGGGAAAAACTTGTGTGACTGTTGTAAAAGAGGAAGACGATAGAGTGTATTTTATGGACTTTACTGTAAGTGCACTGCTAGAGAGACTGGGGCTTATCGAATTACATAAAGAGTTTAACTTTGTAAGCAAGGCTTTTTATTTTGTAACGGCAAATCTGATGATTGTACTAGCAGTTTTTACACTTGGATACAGTATTTACGAATTAGGTCATTCACTATTATTTAAAGATGGCGGAATCTCTATAGAAGCGATTTTTAAACCGATAATTGCTTTAACGTTGGGACTTGCGATCTTCGATCTTTCAAAAACAATTTTAGAACAAGAAGTTGTCTTTAAGAGTTATTCGAAAAACTCTAAATTAGAGTACAAAGTATTTACGAAGTTCTCTATTACGATTATTATTGCTCTGCTAATTGAAGCGTTAATGGTTGTATTTAAAATCGCCCTGCATGATTATTCTCAAATGATTTATGCGGTGTATCTCATCGGCGGTGTATCAATACTTATTTTTGCACTGGGTGGGTTTATATTTTTTACAAAAAGAGTAAACTCTAAAGATTAGTGCTTACTCTTTTTTCTGTGATCATTTACACTAGGTATATAGAATTCTAAATTATCTAGTTTTTTGATCATAATCTGTTTATTTTCTACAAGATTTAGAAGTCTTTTTTTACTCTCTTCATCAAATAAAAGTTCAATATCCTGTGGTGTCAGAGGACGTTTATCTAAAGTATTTATGATCTCTTCATCACTGTACGAGGCATTGTTTGCTTCTGCATGCACACGCGAAGCTATATGTATTGGAAGAGAAGAGTCAAAAAGCTGTGAAAGTTCATAAAGCTCTTTGTAGCTTATGCCACTTACAGGATAAGCAGGTGGTCTGTCAATAGTTCCAAGATCGATTCTCGCTGTATTTACTGAGAGAAGTACGTCATTTAGTTTTTCAACTTCCTCTTTTGTATCGTTTAAACCCAGTACGAATAAGATCTCAATAAAGAGTTTCCCTTTATAGTCTTTAGAAAATTGTTGTACTTTTGAAACAATATCTTCTACATTGATATCATGATGCGGTCTGTCTATCTTTTTAAAGATTGCAGGTGTGACAGCATCCAAAGAGAGTTTTACTTGATCGAGCTTCAGGAGTGAGTTATATACTTTCTCATTTGTAAGCATTGCACTATTTGTCAAAATAAGAGTCTGCGTAGACCCTTTGATTTTGTTTATCTCATCAATTAAACTATCAAGGTGAGGGTAGAGTGTTGGTTCCCCGTTAGCAGTTAAAGTAATAACATCTATTTTATCATGTAAATGTTTTTTGAGCTCAGAGATAATCTCTTGTACAGGTGTTACAGTAGTTTGTTTATCTACAGTAGCTGCAGGAGCTAGTTCACAATAAAGACAGTCAAAATTACATTGTTTTGTTGCAGGGGAGAGGTCGATGCCCAAACTCATACCGAAACGGCGTGAGTTTATAGGACCGAAGATGATATTATTTTTTTCCGCTGACACGGTGACATTCACTGATAAAGTGTTTTGCATTTTCAACAGGAACATCAGGAAGAATACCATGTCCTAAATTGAAAATGTGACGTTTACCTTGCATAGTCTCTTGAATAACTTCTACACATTTAGTTGTAGCTTCTTTTGAATAAAGACGGCATGGCTCCATATTTCCTTGAAGAACATATTTATCACCAAGTCTTGCTTTAGCAAATGCCATAGGTGTTGACCAGTCAACACCGAATACATCAAAGTTTCCATATACTTTGTCTAGAAAAGCTGGAATTCCTTTAGGGAAAAGGATAACAGGGATATGTGGATATTTTTCTTTTAAGTATTCAGAGATTTCAACCATATATTTCCAAGAGAATTCATCGTACATTCCCGGTTCAATTGCAGCTGCCCAGCTGTCAAATACTTGAACAACATCTACACCTGCTTCAATTTGTTTTTCCATATAGATTTTTACAACATCTGTAACTTTTCTAAGGATTTTATGTAAAAGATCAGGATTTGAGTACATCATTTTTTTACAAATGTTGTATGTTTTAGTCCCTTGACCTTCGATCATATATGTAGCCAGTGTCCATGGTGCACCTGTAAAGCCGATAAGCGCTTTATCATCGGAAAGTTTTTGTTTAATAAGTTCAATAGTTTCATAAACATAAGTAAGTTTAGATGCTGCTTCTTCACCACCGATTAGTCTGTCTAAATCAGCTTCTGTTTTAATTGGATCAGAAAACTTAGGACCTTCGCCTTTTACAAAAGATAAGTCCATTCCCATTTCATCAGGAATAACTAAAATGTCGCTAAATAAAATAGCTGCATCAACATCTAAGATATCTACAGGCTGAAGTGTAACTTCACATGCCATCTCCGGATTGTGACATAGATTTAAGAAGTTTCCTGCTTTTGCTCTCACTTCCATATATTCTGGTAGATAACGACCAGCTTGTCTCATCATCCAAACCGGAGTGTATGGTGTTTCTTTTCCAAAACATGCATCTACAAATATCTTACTCATTTTTTTCCTTATTTATAAAATTACTTCTTATTAGTAATACTAATGTTTGTGTCCAACTTTACTTAAAAAGTATAAACCAACAGCAACAGCAGTGATAGATAGTGCTAAATATAACAGTTCAAGTGGTGAAGTGTAACTTGTAAGCCCAACTTTTTGGAAGAATCCAACAACAAGAACCATTACGATAACTTTAGAAATTTTATCTTTTAGCTGATCTAGAGAGTGAATAGAAAGAATTTTATTCTCTTCATCTTCCTCACGAGCTACATCGATATCTGAAATAAACAGTTCATATAAACCAAAAGAAAATAACAGCATTACAACACCTATCAGGTAAAGGTCAACTGCACCGATGATTCCACCTACAACAAGTTCATGGAAATGTTCAGGATGATGATGATTTACATATGTATCAATTACTAGTTTTACAGTTTCGTAAATATCAAATGATGCTACGGCAAATAAAACTACAGCACCTAACAGACCGAAGATTACAGCAAGTAATACTATAAATCTTGAACCCCAAAGCCCGTTTTCAAATATTTTTTCAAACATTTTTACGCCTCTTGCATTTCAATAAATTTTTGAGCAATTCTAACTGCATTTGTTGCAGCACCTACTCTTAAGTTGTCAGCAACAACAAACATATGAAGCATGTTGTTAGAATATACGTCTTCTCTGATACGTCCGACAAAAGTTTCATTTCTGTCTACACAATCTTTAGGCATAGGGTATACAGAAGCTTCTGGATCGTCTAAAATAACGATATTTGGAGCTTTAGAAAGGATCTCTCTAGCTTCTTGTGCATTTACTTCAGAGTCAAATGTCATAGTGACAGTTTCCGAATGTCCACGAAGTACAGGTACACGAACACAAGTAGCACTAAGAGCTATCTCTTTGTGCATGATTTTTGTTGTTTCGTTCACCATTTTCATCTCTTCTTTTGTGTAACCATTGTCCAAAAATTTATCAATTTGAGGGATTACGTTTAAAGCGATTTGATGTGTAAATGCTTTGTGCTCACTCTCGTCAAGTTTGAAAGCAAAGAAATCTTGCATCTGTTTTACAAGCTCTTCCATAGCAGATTTACCTGCACCGCTTGTTGCTTGGTAAGTTGATACATCAACACGTACAAGATCATATGCTTCATCAAGTGGTTTAAGTGCTTGAACCATTTGAATAGTTGAACAGTTAGGGTTAGCAATGATTCCTGTTTTTTCCCATTTAGCAATATCTTCAGGATTTACTTCCGGAACTACTAATGGAACATTTGGATCCATTCTAAAATGAGAAGTATTATCGATTACAACAGCTCCAGCTTTTACAGCTGCAGGAGCGAATGCTTCACTTACACTTCCACCCGCACTGAAAATTGCGATTTCAATTTCTTCTTGTTCAAATATTTCATTTGTTAATTCTTTGATTACTAGATCTTGACCATTAAATTCAACAGTTTTACCAGCACTTCTGCTACTTGCTAAAGGAACTAGTTTATTTAATGGAAAATCAATTTCCTCTAAGATTCTTAAAACTTCTTCACCAACGGCACCGTTTGCGCCAACTACCGCTAAATTGTATTTTTTCATAAAGTCTCCTACTTTCTTGTATCTAAATATAAGTCTTCTTTTTGTATTTCGTTTGTTTCACTTAAAATAACCGCTCTCTCAATTACAGAAATAAGCTCACGAATATTACCAGGCCAGTTATATTCTAACAACTCATTCTTTGCTTCTTGCGAAAATACTTTGTTTTCAAAACCGTATTTTTTACAGTTTGATTCACAGGTTATCTCTGCAATTGAGAGTATTTCATCTTTTCTTTCTCTAAGCGGCGGAATATTTAAAGGGATTGTATTGAGTCTGTAATACAGATCATCTCTAAACTCTCCCGCTTTGATTTTCTGATCTAAATTTGCATTTGTAGCAGAAACTACACGAATATCTATTTTTATGGGTTTCGATGAACCTAGGCGGCGTACTTCCTGCTCCTGAAGGGCACGTAAAAGTTTAGCTTGTACACCGTAAGGCATCTCACCAATCTCGTCTAAAAACAGCGTTCCGCCGTTTGCTAGTTCAAACTGTCCTGCTTTTGCTTCGATTGCATCAGTAAAAGCACCTTTTTCAAAGCCAAACAGTTCACTCTCTATAAGGTTGTCCGGAATAGCAGCCATATTGATTGCTACAAAAGGTTTTTTCGCTCTAGGAGAATTTTTATGAACATAAGAAGCAAATACTTCTTTTCCGACACCGCTTTCACCTAAAAGTAAAATACTTGCATCTGTTTTACTTGCTTTATCAGCAAGTTTCAGGATGCTTGTGAGTGCTTCAGATTCTCCCAGAAAGTCACTTGTGTCACTTTTTTGTTTTTTTGCAACGGTTTTTTTAGCCGTTTGTACTTTCTCTTCTCTTTTGATAGCTTCAACCAGAGTATCTATATCAAAAGGTTTGAGTAAGAAATCTTTTACACCGAGTTGAATAGACTCTATGGCACGAGATAAAGTTGCATTGCCGGTCATAATGATAACTTCAAATTTACCGCCAAGCTCTTTAATAAACTCTATGCCGTCGATACCAGGCATATTGATATCTGTTATAACGAGATCAAAGCTGTCGTCTAAACCTTTAAGAGCATCTTTTGCATTTTTAAAAGTTTTGATTTCAAACTCTTTGTAATCGCCCATAGCAATCTCTAACGATTTTCTCATATTGATATCATCTTCAACTATTGCTATCTTCATAAAAGTTTCCTGCTGTTTAAGAGCTATTTTAAAGGGGTGATTTTAACAAAAGTATCATTAAAATCGACTTTGAAACAAGTTGTTTTCAGTGTAAGTACCGTTGTAGAGGAGTTTTGAAGGTTAGTTGTTTTTGATCTGTGTTTCACCTGTAGACCTAGTTTATGCAAAAAATTTATGAACTCTTCTTTATTTGTATCTATAACACTAGTGAGATCATCTGTATTGTGAGGATCTAAAAAAAGGCTTTTTTGAGGATTACCTGTACATCTTTGCATGGCAGGAGATATGTCGAGATGTTCATTATACAAAATGGCATCTTTTACAACATATCTATATGAAATTAGATATTCACTTGCATCTAAAGCAAGTGAACAGAAAAGAATTATTGCGCAAATTGTGCGTAAGATAGAGTAAGCTCCATCTCTACTTCGCATAATCCCTCTTTAAAGTTAGTTTCAACGATATTTGCATTTCTTACCATAGCTTGTACTGATGTTCTCACAGTTGAACGTTTTACCATCATGTTTTTGATTAAGTCTTGACCATCAACACGAACACCTTTTACTTTCTCAGCAATAAGTCTGTATGCATCTGCTACAGCTGCACGTTTTGCAAGTGCATACGCCTGTGCAGGAGAAGCAGTATTCATTGGTGCCACACCTTGACCTACAACGCTAATAATCATGTTCTTATTAGCTTCTAATACAGGCTCATCTTCTGCTTCTGCAGTGTCTTCAGATTTTGTAACTTCTTGCACAGGTGCTGCAGACTGTTGTTCAACAGTAGGGTAGTTGACATTAATTGTCATCTCACTAGGTGTTGTTACAACTTTAACAGGTTTTTGTGCTTCATCAGAAGAAAAAGCATTTAAGCTTAGTAATGCTAGTAATACTAAAGAGTATTTCATAAAAATATCCTTGTCGGAGAAGAATTCTCCAGAGTTATTGTTGAGTTTAAGCAAGAACTATTCCAAGTCTAGTGTTGCTTCTTCCTCACCATCATCTTCCTCATCCTCTTCTTTTTTAGGACAACGAGAGATACTTGCCACATCATCACCTTTAACAATGTATACACCTGATGTGTTACGGCTTGATTTCGAGATTGTCTGCATATCAACGCGGATCATTTTTCCGGCTTTTGTAAGTGCCATCATATCCATACTCTCATCAACCATAAGTATACCAACTACATGTTTACCTGTTTTTGGTGTCATTTTCATAGCAATTACACCTGAACCACCACGGTTTGTCAGACGGTATTCTCCAGCTTCTGTACGTTTACCAATACCTTTTTCTGAAACAACCAAGATCTCTTGTTCATCATCTCTGATGATATTTGCATCAACAACTTCATCACCATCATGTTTGAACTTGATACCTCTAACACCACGTGTGCTTCTACCTTGTTCACGAGTTTTTTCAATCTCGAATTTAATACATTGAGCAAGTTTTGTAACAATGAAAAGGTACTTAGTTTCAGGTTCTGCAATTTTTGCAGTAATTAAAGAATCATCATCATCAAGAACAATAGCTCTTACACCGTTACTTCTGATATTACTGTATTCACTTAAGTTTGTACGTTTAACAATACCGTTTTGTGTAAAGAACACTAAAGATTTGTCTTCACTGAAGTCTGTTGTAGGAATAATTGATTGAATTTGCTCATCTTGAACAAGTTGTAGCAAGTTAACAACCGCTTTACCTTTTGCAGTTCTTGAACCTTCAGGAATTTTGTACACTTTTAACCAGTGAAGCTGACCGCGGTCAGTTACGAATAATAATGTATCGTGTGTGTTACAAGTGAAGAATCTTTCAATAAAGTCATCTTCATAAATTGTTACGGCAGTTTTTCCTTTACCACCACGTTTTTGTTTTTCATAGTTTGCTAACGGTACACGTTTAATGTAACCTCTGTGTGTAATAGTAACAACCATTGGCTCATTAGGGATTAAGTCTTCAATATCGATGTCATCATAGTCATCTTCAATATCAGTTTTTCTTTTCACAGTGTATGTTTCTAAAATTTCATCAAACTCTTCATCAATAATACCGTGAAGAACATCTTCACTTTTTAGAATAGACTCTAGATATTCGATTAACTTCATTAACTCTTGAAGTTCATTTTCGATTTTTTCAATCTCTAAACCAGTTAAACGACCAAGTCTCATTGCAACGATACTAGCCGCTTGAATTTCAGAAAATTCAAATTCATTTACAAGATTATCTTTTGCTTCATCTTCAGTTTTTGAAGCACGGATTACACGGATAACATCGTCAATGATATCGATAGCTTTTTTCAAACCTTCTAAGATGTGTGCACGAGCTTTTGCTTTTTCTAGATCGAAAATTGTACGACGGATAATAATTGTTTTACGGTGATTGATAAAGTGTTTTAAAATGTCAATTAAACCAAAGATACGAGGTTCTTGGTTTAATATAGATAGCATGATGATACCAAATGTTTGCTGCATAGCTGTTTGCTTGAAAAGATTGTTAAGAACGATCTCGCTCATTGCATCTTTTTTAAGCTCGATTACAACACGCATACCATCACGGTCAGATTCATCACGGATTTCACTGATACCTTCTATCAGTTTATCTTTTACAAGTCCTGCAACGTTTTCAATCAAACGTGCTTTATTTACTTGGTAAGGAAGCTCATCGATAATAATGATCTCTTTTTTAGCTTTTTGCTCAATATGTGTCTTTGCACGAATTTTGATACGCCCGCGTCCTGTTTCATATGCTTCTACAATACCTTTCTTACCGAAGATAATACCTCCGGTAGGAAAGTCTGGTGCAGGAATATATTCCATTAATTCAGGTAATGAAATACTTGGATTTGCCAACACAGCTTTAAGTGCTTGCATCACCTCTGATGGATTATGAGGTGGAATGTTTGTTGCCATACCAACAGCAATACCGCTTGAACCATTAATTAAAAGATTAGGTACACGTGTCGGCATTACGTCCGGTTCTTTTGTAGTAGCATCGTAGTTATCGATCATATTTACAGTGTTTTTATCAAGATCTTTTAAAAGTTCTCCTGCATATTTTGTCATACGTGCTTCTGTATAACGCATTGCCGCTGCAGAGTCGCCGTCAACTGAACCGAAGTTTCCTTGACCGTCTACTAATTCCATTCTCATTGAGAAGTCTTGTGCCATACGAACAAGTGCATCATATACTGCAGTATCACCATGCGGGTGGTACTGACCGATAACATCACCGACGATACGCGCAGATTTTTTATATTTCGCACCAAAAGAGAGGTTAAGTTTGTCCATTGCATATAGGATACGTCTATGAACTGGTTTTAAACCGTCTCTAACATCTGGCAGAGCACGACCGACGATAACACTCATTGAATAGTCAAGATAACTATTTTGAAGTGTTTCTTCTATATTTATAGTTTGAATTTCTTCGTTATTTAGCAAATCACCCATAAAACACCTTAATTGTAAAATTAAAATTTGGTAGATGATACCTAAAAATCTCTTAAGACAATGTTTAAACTATAAAAAAAAGTTAAATTAAATAGATATGATGAGATAAATAAGAATTGGTTAAATTTTAATCAATTTATGGAAAGTTGAAGAAAAAGTTTATATTATAATTGTGTCAGAAATATTCGATAAAAGGATTAACATGAAGAGATGGCTAGTAGCGATGTTACTCGCATTACCGACTTTAGCATTAGCTGAAGACAAGTTAGATACAGGTGATACAGCGTGGATGATGGTATCAGCTGCATTAGTATTACTTATGACACCAGCAGGTCTTGCACTTTTTTATGCAGGGATGACAAGAAGCAAGAATGTGCTTAATACTTATGCA